>NZ_CP128260.1:2671363-2991136 GCF_030344995.1 Pseudomonas fluorescens | reverse complement strand
AATCAGCAGCACGCCGGGAGCACCGAAGGCCCGGTTCAACAACTCCACCGCCGGCGCGTTGCTCGCTGCCAGACCTTCAAATCCCAGCCCTTGAACGAACGCCCAGTTCAGCGCCAGATAGATCGCCATCAGCACCGTCAGCGCACCGAGCATGGCGATGAAAATACCGCGTCGACCGTCGCGCACTTCCGCCGATAACGTCGCCGCATCGCTCCAGCCGCCGAAGGCCAGAAACACGAAGATCATCGCCGCAGAAAACCCTGCCGCGCCGGTGTGTTCGGGCACCACCGGATCACTGGGCAGCGTTGGTTCGATCCCTTGCCACGCCAGCCAGACCCCGGCGCTGGCAATGCTCAGGAACCCGAGGGCAAGCAACCCGACCAACACCGTCTGAGTCATGAAGCCAATGTGCTTGCCCGTCAGATTCAGCAGCACCAACGCGGCAATGATCGCGCCGGCAAACAGCCCCGACCCGTAATGCCCCAACGGCACGACCGCATTGAAGTAGTCGGCAAACATGAACGCCGACAACGCGATCCACCCGGTGTGCATCACCGAAAATCGCGACCAGGCAAACAGGAAACCCATGCGCTCGCCGTAAGCGGTGCGCAGGAAATGATAGTCCCCGCCCGGATGCGGGAACGCGGTGGCCATCTCGGCAAAGCACAAGGCCCCGGCCATCGACGCCAGTCCGCCGAGCACCCAGACCCAATAGAAATGTTCCGGCCCGACGTTCAAGGCAACGGTCGGCGCGGTTTTGAGAATATCGGTGGTGATGACCATGCCCAGCGTGATCAGCAACGCCTGGATCACCGGCAGGTGCCGCTTGGGGCCATTGGTTTGAGTCATGAAGGTTCCCGCTGATGATCCGCCATCCATGGCGGAAAAGACTCAGAAGCCGTAAGTAGCAGTGGCGTAGTAGTAAGCGCCGTTGGTGCCGATCGGCGAGAGCACGTCGTACGGCAGGTTGCCGCCGTAGTTGATCGCCGAGCCGGAGCGTTCCGGGTAGTTGTCGGTCAGGTTGTTGCCGCCCAGGGCGATGCTGAATTTCGGGGTGAATTTGTAGGTCACCTCGGCGTCCAGTTGCCACACCGCGCCATAGGTTTGCTCAGGCTGCGAGTCGCCGAAATCGAACACCCGAGTGGTCTCGCCCTGACGGGTCAGGCGCCCGAGCAAGCCCCAGTGTTCGCTGGTCCAGTTGGCGGAAAACACGAAGCGATCCCTGGGCGCGGCGTCGGTCAGGGTGTTGCGTTCTTCTACGCCGACCAGCGCGTCATTGCCGATCCCTAAGGCGGTCAACTGCGACGGCGTGCCTTTGGTGCTGGTGACCTTGGTATGGTTGTAGGTGTACGCGGTGGTCAGGCCCAGTTGCCCGTCGTAGAACGGCTGATGGTAGTTGAGCACCAGTTCCGCGCCGTCGGTGCTGGTGTCGGCGGCGTTGGTGAAGAAGTTGACGTCGTGCACGCCCGCCACGCCGAAGTTGTCGTTGATGTAGCTTTCCAGCGCGTCGCTGCCGATCCGCTGCGACAGGGTGATGCGGTCTTTGACGTCGATGCGGAACACGTCCAGCGACGCGTCGAAACGTTCGTTCAACTGGAACGTCAGGCCGAGGCTGAAGTTCTTCGAGGTTTCCGGATCGAGTTTTTCCGCGCCCAAGGCACGGGCAATTGGATCGTTGACCGACAGCACGCGGATATCGGTGAGCGTGCCGCCGTCGCCGAAGTTGCTGGTGGTGTTCTGGAAGCCACTCTGGGCCAGCGACGGCGCGCGGAAATTGTTCGACACCGCACCGCGCAACGCCCATTGATCGGTCAACTTGTAGCGACCGCTGAGCTTGCCGGTGAGTTTGCTGCCGGCGTCGTCGTAATGCTCCCAGCGCGTGGCGGCATCGACGAAGAAACGGTCGGTGAGATCACCGGACAATTCGGCGTAGGTGCCGAACACGTTGCGATCCAGATCCGACTCTTCACTCGGGCGCAGGCCGTTGGCGCCATCGGCGCCGGAACCGATGTAAGAGGCTTCGTCCCCGGCAAACGTCAGGTAGTTTTCGTAGCGATATTCACCGCCCACCGCCAGCACGAATGAGCGCCCACCGAGGCGCAATTCGCGGCTGAAATCCAGGTTGGTGGTGGTCTGGCGCAACTCGTAGTCGCCAGTGTCGAAGCGGGTCGGCGAGTCCGCGCCGAGGCTGACGTTGAGGGTGCGACGGGTCGCCGATTCGAAGCGGTTGCGGCCGTGGGTGACGCTGCTGTCGAAATCCCAGTCGTCGCCAATCAGACCTTTGTAACCGGCGGTGGCGGAGATGTCGGTGTTGTCGCCCAGCGATTGCGGCAAGTAGCCGTTGGGATAGAACTGCGGCTGCTCGGACGGGTAGCGGTAGAACTCGGCGCCGGTGGTGTGGCGTTCGTTGTAGGTGCCGAAGCTGTAGGCCTTGCCGCCGGCCAGCGGCAATTCACCGTTGAACCAGGCGTTGACGTCCCGCGCCACACCGTCGCCCATCACGTAGTTGCGCTGGCCCGGGGTATCGGCGAAACCGTCGTAGCCGGCGCGGTTGGTCGGATCGCGATCCTTGTACTCGGTACCGCCGCGAATGAAGCCGCCCTCCTCGCCCACCCGCGTGCCGATCTTGGCTGTGGTCACGCTGTTCTGACCGTCGGTGGTAGTTTTGCCGATGGCGTCCTGATGGGTGTGGTAGGCGCCGTAGCTCGTGGACACTTCGCCACCTTCGGGGGCGTCGTCGAGGATGATGTTGATCACCCCGGCAATCGCGTCGGAACCGTACTGCGCGCCGGCGCCGTCACGCAGTACTTCGATGCGTTTGATGGCGCTGATCGGGATCGAGTTGAAGTCCACCGGCGCCGTGCCGCGACCGATTTTCGACGAGTCATTGACCACCGCCGAGGTGTGGCGGCGCTTGCCGTTGACCAGCACCAGCACCTGATCCGGGCTCATGCCGCGAAGCTGCGCGGCGCGCACGTGGTCGGCGCCACCGGAGTTGGACTGGCGCGGGAAACTGAACGACGGCAACAGCGTCTGCAACGCCTGGCCCAGCTCGCCGCCACTGGCGCCGGCGGTCTTCAGGTCCTCGGCGGTCAACACATCCACCGGCACCGGCGAATCCAGCACCGTGCGGGCGGTGCCTCGGGTGCCGGTGACTAGCACGGTACCCAGCCGTGTGTCATCGTCGACGCGCGCGGAAGTCTCTTCAGCTTGCGCAGGAAGTTGCCAGATTGCACTGACAACAGCGATGGCGAGTAATGAACGCGAACGGTGAATCATGCGACAGCTCCTTGAATCGCAGTTAATAACCGGCCGCTGCCGAATCATGAAGTGTCGGCAATCAGTGCACGGCAATTTCTGCTGTAGTTTTGAAATTCAGAAAGGCAGCGAAGTTTGTTTAACAACTATCAGCTGTTAGAGCGCAAGAACCCCAAAGTTAGTATAACCCCCTGTTTACGGATCCTAGACGAGCGGTCACACGCCGCAAAAGAACCAATAGCGCTTAGGTTATGCCCGACGAACGGAGTGTTGCCTGAGCAACACTTGTGTTTGCGCAACAACATGAACACCCAACTAACCAACAACTAATCACGCACTAAAAATGCACTCCACGTTGTTGTAGAGAGCGTTATTAATCTGTGTTTTTTTCGGTGCGAAGTTAGATGCCGTCAGTCGAAGTCCTTTTCCCGCCAGGCATCTTCGGCAATGTCCAGCGCATCGCCGCTGAAACGCTGTTCAATGAACGGATCGGCGTGCAAGTGAAAGCCGTTGCGCTCCCAGAAGCCCGGTTGTTCCTGATCAGTGAATTCGAGGCCGCGCAGCCATTTCGCGCTCTTCCAGAAGTACCGCCCCGCCACCACCAGACGCAGCGGCCAACCGTGTTGCGCGGTCAGCGGCTGACCATCGTAATGGGTGGCCAGCAGGCTGTCCGGGTGCAGCAGGTCATCAAGATGCAGGTTGGTCTGGTAATCGTGATCGGCGTGGGCCATGACGAAGGACGACGTCGGCCGGATGTCCAGGGCCTGCAACAGATCTTGCAGGTGCACGCCGCTCCAGCGGGTGTCGAACTTCGACCAGCGTGTCACGCAATGAATGTCGCATTGCAACGAGCGTTGCGGCAGCGCTTGCAGATCGGCGTAGGTCAGCTCGACCGGGTTGGCCAAGGTGCCAAACAGGCGCAGCGACCACGTCGCCAGGTCATACGCCGGCACCTCGCCTTCGTGCAGGATCGGGAAACGCTCCGTCAGCACCTGCCCCGGCGGCAGCCGTTCGCCCAGCGCCACATCGGCTTTCGGCGAACGGCTCTTGCGCAGGCGCGCAGCCTTGTCGTGCATGTCGACTCCTCAGTTCGCCACGGGAATCCACGATGCCCGCGCGACATTGGCGGTGTCACCGAAGGCCGGCAGTTTCTGTCCCAGGTCCCGCACGTTTTTCACGTCCAGATCCAGCAGTTGCTGACGGGTGATCAGGGTCGGCGGCACTAGCACTTTGGACCCCGGATTTTCCCCGGCGATCAGCATCGCCAGACTGCGCACGCTGATCGCGCCGGCCACTTGCGGATTGACCGCAGCGGTGGCAGCCCAGGCGCTGTCGGGTTCCTTCATGATCTGAATGTCGGCGGTGGAAATGTCGGCGCTGTAGATCTTCACCTTGCGGCTCAGACCGGCCTCGTCCACCGCGATCTTCGCGCCTTTGGCGAACTCGTCGAACGGGGCGAAGATCACGCTGATCCCCGGATTGGCCCGCAGCACGGCGCTGGCCTGATCGGCCACCGAGTTGGCAATCGGCGGATTGAGCGTGCCGAAGCGCGCCTTTTCGACGATCCCCGGATTGCTCGCCTTGACCTGGCTCCAGATCTCGTCGCGCCGCTCCATCGGCGTGAAGCCGCTGATGTAGACGTATCCGGCGTCGAAGCGAGTGCCGTTGTCCTTCACCGCTTGATCAAGGGCCAGTTGCGCCAGAGCGTGGTGATCCTGCTCGACCTGGGTTACTTGCGGCGAGTTCAGGTCAACGTCGAACGCGACGACCTTGATGCCTTTGGCGAGCGCCCGATCAATTGGCCCTTTGAGGGTTTCCGCCAGCCCCAGTTGCACGATGATCCCGTCAACACCGAGGTCGGCGGCCTGATCGATCATCTCGCCTTGGCTGGCCGCCTGTTGCCGAGCGTCAAACACCCGCAGGTTGGCGCCCAGCGCTTCGGTCTGTTTCTCCACGCCGCGCAGATAGGCTTCAGGGAAATCCCCGGAAAACAGATAGCCGACCAGCGCGATCTGTACCTGACCTTTATCGAACGGTGCCGGCGCGCCGGGCAAGGCCTTGGCCTGCGCATTGAGGGCTAGCGCCGAGAGCAAGGCCCCGGCGAGGCAATGACGTGCGAACTGCTTGATTGAACCGTGCATGGATCTTTCCTTGAAGCATCAATGAACCGGCTCAGCGCGCCCGATGCGCGAGGCCGAAGGTGAACATCAGGGCCAGCACCAGCACCAGTCCCTTGACGAAATCCTGCGCGTAATACGGCGCGTTGAGCATGGTCAGGCCGTTGAGCAACGAAGCCACCAACAGCGCACCGACCAGCGTGCCGAACGCGTTAGGCTTCTTCGCCCCGAGCACGGCAAAACCGATCAGCGCTGCGCCCAGTGCATCGAGCACCAAACCGTTACCGGAGCTGACATCACCGCGCCCCAACCGCGCCGCCAACAACAATCCGCCGAGCGATGCGAGCAGCGCCGAAAGCACGTAAGCCAGCAACTTGAAGCGCTGCACCGGCGCACCGGCCAGACGCGCCGCCTGCTCGTTGCCACCAATCGCATAGAACAACCGGCCGATGCGCGTGCGTTCGAGAAACAACCACACCGCCACCGCGACCACCGCCGTGATCAACACCGGAACCGGCACGATGTCCCACAGACGTCCACGGCCCAGCGCCAGAAACAGCGCACTGAACGAACCCTCGGCTTCATCGTCGTTGGGCAAGGTCATGCCCACCGCAATCGAACGACCGCCCGTGGGAATCAGTTGCACGCCGATCACCAGGAACATGCTGCCGAGCGTGGCGAGTATGTCCGGCACGCGCATCTTCACGATCAGCCAGCCGTTGAGCAGCCCGACCAGCGCGCCACCCGCCAGGCTGATCAGCACCGCCGGCACCGCGCCCCAGCCGAGCACCACCATCACGTAACTGGCGATCATCAGGCTCATGGCTGCCACCGCGCCGATCGACAGATCCAGCCCGCCGACAGCCATGGTCAGCGTCACGCCCAGCGCCAGCAGCGCGACAATCGACACCGATTGCAAGATGCTGAACAGATTGCCGACCCGCAGGAACGCCGGTTCCGCGACACTGAAAAACACCACGATCAACGCCAGCACCCACAGCAGGCCGTAGCGGATCAGCGCTTGCACGAAGCGCTCGGACGGCGCCGGAGCGGATGACAACAGGGAACTCGAATCAGGCACTCGCTCTACTCCTTGGCGCGGCGTGAACATTAGAATTTTGCGGATCGCTGCCGGCCAGCGCCGCGACCAGGGCGGCGCGATCTAGCTCGGCACGCGGGTACGCGGCCACCACCGCGTGATCGCGCACCAACAAAATCCGGTCGGCGATCTCCAGCGCTTCATCGACGTCCGAGCAGATCACCAGCGTGGCGCGGCCAGGCGCGCTGTCGCGCAGCAACTGCCCGATCTCGCGCCGGGCTCGCACATCGACGCCCTGAAACGGCTCGTCGAGGATCAGCACCCTGCCCTCGCCAAGCAACCAGCGACCGAGCACGACTTTCTGCTGATTGCCGCCGGACAATGCACTCATCGGCACATCGATGCCGGCGGTCTTGATTCCCAACGCCGAGACTTGCGCCTCGACCGCCGCCGCTTCGGCACGGTTGCGGATGAAGCCGCCACGGGTGAAGCGTTCGAGGAACGGCAAGGTCAGGGTTCGACGCAATGAAAAATCCGGCACCAGCGATTGGCTCGCGCGATCCTCGGCGGCGAAGAACACACCGCTCTGGATCGCCTGGCGTGGCGAGCCTGGTTGCCGGTCGATGCCGTCCAGTTGCAGAGAGCCGGACACCGGCTTGCGAAGCCCGAACAGCACTTCGGCGATTTCGCTTTTGCCGGCGCCGAGCAATCCGATCAGCACCACCACTTCGTTTTCATGCAGGGTCAGATCGAAAGCCTGGGAGCGCGGCAGGATTTTTACGCCGCGCAGTTTCAGCACTTCGCGCCCCGCCGCTCGCGGTGTGTAGACGTGGGCTTCCAGCGCCTGACCGAGCATCGCCTCCAACGCCTCAGGCAATTGCCGGGCAGTGAACTCACCCGCCAGTTGCCCGTCGCGCAACACCACGGCGCGGTCAGCCACACGTTGCAGATCGGACAGGCGATGGGAGATATACAGAATCGCCACGCCACGGCTGCGCAAGGTGTCGATCAGCCCAAACAGGCGCTGCGCTTCGGCATCCGACAAGGCCGCTGTCGGCTCGTCGAGAATCAGCAGTCGCGGTTGCAGGGCGAAGGCGCGGGCCAGCACCACCAATTGTCTTTCTGCCTGACCGAGGTGTTCGATCGGCTGCTCCAGCGGCAGCACCAGCCCGAGGCCGGCGGCGATGCTCGCGGCGCGTTCCAGCAGACGTTTGCGATTGAGCCAGAAGTCGGCGTCGGGGCGGCACAGTTCATCGAGCAGCAGGTTTTCCGCCACACTCAATCCGGGCGCGATGCCTTCATTGATCTGCTGATGAACCGCGACGATGCCGAAACGACGCGCCGACAACGGCGAACTGAAATGCCGGGGTTGGCCATCGATCCATATCTCGCCGCCATCGTGGGTCTGGCTGCCGGCGAGGATCTTCACCAGCGTCGACTTGCCCGCACCGTTGGCGCCGAGCAGCGCCACCACTTCGGCAGGAAAAATATCCAGGCTGATCCGGTCCAGCGCCCGGTTCGAGCCAAAGGCCTTGCTCAGTTCACGTACACGAATCAGTGGTTCGGAGACCACGGCGACAGGCGCACCCATAAAATTCCTTAACGTCGATGAGCCAGCGAACGCACCAGTCGATCGCCCAGGCTTTGCACGCCCTGGACGAGGATGACCAACACCACGACGGTGGCGACCATCACTTCATTGTTGAACCGTTGATAGCCGTAGCGGATCGCCAGATCACCCAACCCGCCACCGCCGATGACCCCGGCCATGGAAGAAAAACCGATCAGCATCACCAGCGTCAGAGTGATGCCCGCCAGCAGTGCCGGCAGCGCTTCGGGCAACAGCACTTTGAAAATCACGTGGCGGATGTCACCGCCCATGGCGAGGATCGCTTCGATCCGGCCCTTTTCGACTTCGTCCAAAGCGTTCTCGACGATCCGCGCGAAAAACGGAAAGGCGCCGATGGTGATCGGCACCACGGCGGCGGTGCTGCCCAGCGTGGTGCCGACCACCAGCCGGGTCAGCGGGATCAAAGCAATCAGCATCACCACAAACGGTAGCGAACGCCCCAGATTGATGATCGCGCCCAAGGCTTGATTGAGCCTCGGCAACGGATACAGCCCCTGACGGCGGCTGATGAACAGCAACACCCCCAGCGGCAGGCCGATCAGCAACGTGAACAACCCGGCGAGCAGCACCATGTACAGGGTTTCGCCGGTCGCGTTGAGCACCAGTTGCAGGATTTCATTCCAGTCGATCACGCGGTTCATGAGTGGGCCGCCCGTACGCCGTATTGCCGCAGAAAACTCAAACCGGGCGCGTCATGCCCCAGCGGCAAGCCGCAACTGGGCCGCAGTGAAGCGCCGAGGGTGGACTGCGGATCGGCGAGCAATCGAGCGACCGGCCCTGCCTCCACCAGTTTTCCATTGGCCATGGACGCGGCGTGATCGCAGATCGACTTGACCACGTCCAGCTCGTGGGTGATCAGGACGATGGTCAAACCGAGCTGCCGGTTGATGTCGCGCAACAGCTCCAGAATCGACGCGGTGGTTTCCGGGTCGAGGGCGCTGGTGGCTTCGTCCGACAGCAGATACGCCGGCCGCGCCGCCAGGGCCCGGGCGATCCCGACCCGCTGCTTCTGTCCGCCGGACAGTTGCGACGGAAAGGCTTCGGCCTTGTCGCTCAAGCCCACCAGTTCCAGCAGTTCCCGAACCCGTTCGTGGCGCTGTGGTTTGGCGACTTTGGCGATTTCCAGCGGCACCGCGACGTTGTCGAACACATTGCGTGAATGCAGCAGATTGAAGCCCTGAAAGATCATGCCGATGCGCTGACGCTGGCGGCGCAGTTCGCTGTCAGACAGCGCCGTGAGGTCTTCGCCGTCCAGCAGAATCCGCCCGGCATCCGGGCGTTCGAGCAGATTGAGGCAACGCAGCAGCGTCGACTTGCCCGCGCCGCTACGCCCGAGAATCCCGTAGATCGCGCCATCGGGAATGCTCAGCGACACCTGATCCAGCGCCGGGGTCGACGCTGACGGATAGGTCTTGCTCAACTGCTCGACGACGATCATGGCTTGGCGTCCGCCACCGGGATCACCGAGCCCTTGAAGTTCTCGGCGATGTACTTGGCGACTTGCGGCGAGGTCAGGTCCTTGGCCAGTTGCTGGATGCGCGGATCGTTTTCCAGTTTCGGCGTGGTCACCAGAATGTTGGCGTACGGGTTGTGTTCGGCCTTCTCCAGCCCCAGCGCATCCTTGGCCGGCACCAGCCCGGCTTCCAGCGCGTAGTTGCCGTTGATCACCGCCAGGTCAACGTCGTCCAGCGCACGGGGTAATTGCGGCGATTCGATTTCGAGGATCTTCAGGTGTTTCGGATTTTCGGCGATGTCCTTCGGTGTCGCCTGATCGGCCGCCGGGTCATTGAAACCGGGCTTGAGCTTGATCAGGCCGTTGTCCTGCAACAGGTACAGCGCGCGGCTCAGGTTGGTGACGTTGTTCGGCACGGCGACCGTGCCTTTGTCCGGCACCTGGGCGAAGGTTTTGTGGCGATGGGAATAGATGCCCAACGGCTCGATGTGAACCGTGGCGGCCACCGCGAGTTTTTCACCAAGGGCTTTTTCCTGGGATTGCAGGTACGGCAGATGCTGGAAGTAGTTGGCGTCCACATCGCCATGCACCAGCAGTTCGTTGGAGTTCACGCCCTGGGGGATTTCGATCACCTTGAGGTTGAGCTGTGGATCGAGCTTTTGGATGTACGCCAGAATCTGCGCGTGGGGCACCGGGTCGGCGGCCACGCGCAATGGCTCCAGCGCCTGGGCACTGAACGAAGTCACCAGCGCGCCGAGGACGGCCAAGGTCAAGCCTGCTTTTTTCAACACTGCTTTTTTCAACATGGGAAGCGTCCTTTTGCGAGTGATGGATCAGGCGTTGGCGGTCTTGCGAAGCGGTGTCGGGGTATTGGACGCGTCGGCATAAAAGCGCTGTGCGACGTCGGGATGGGAGCGCAGTCGGCCCTTCAGATAATTCCAGCCGACATCGCGAAACAGCGGATTGAGCGGATCACTCGCCGGACCGCGCGCCTCACGCAAGAGCGCCGTCGGCAAGGGATAAAGCGGCACCACTGCATCCAGTTGCGCGCCGAGGAAAAACGCGATGGACAAGCGCTCGCTGCCCACCGGTGGCGAAACCACCCGATGCACCGTGGCACGCAGATAACCGTTGGTGGCCAGCTCCAGCAGCTCGCCGATATTCACCACCAAAGTGTTGTCCCGAGGCAGCGCATCGATCCAGCGCCCCTCTTCGATTTCCACTTGCAGGCCGGCCTGCCGGTCTTGCAGCAGGAAGCTGAGAAAACCCGAATCCTTGTGCGCGCCGACGCCCTGATTGCTCGCCGTCGAGGCTTGCCCCGGATAGCGCATCAGCTTGATGTGTTCGTTGGGTTTGTCGCCGTACAACCGGTCGAAAGCGTCTTCCGGCAGCGACAGTGACTGGGCGAATGCGCGCAGCAGACGCAGCGACATTTGAGTCATCACCTGCTGGCAGTCGAGCAGCAACGGCTTGAGTTGCGGCAACGCATCGGGCCATTGATTCGGCCCTTGCAGCCGCGCCCACAGCGGACTGTCGGCGTTCAACGGCAAGACGTCGCGCTCGGCACCCAGATCGAACTGTTCACGTTGATCGGGCTGACCTCGGGTGATCTCGGAAGCGGCGCGGTTATAGCCGCGAAAGTGCGGCGAATTGATCATGCCGACGGCGGTTTTCTCGCTGTCAGGCAAGGCGAAGAATTGTCGGGCGTGGTCTTGCACTTGTTTGAGCAGGCCGGTGTCGATGCCATGGCCGGTCAGGTAGAAAAAACCCACATCACGGGCGGCGTGACGCAAGTCATCGAGAAAAGCCTGGCGTTGCGACGGCGTACCGTCGAGCAGGGACAGGTCGAGGATGGGTAATGCGGTGATGTCTGAGGTGTGCGGCATGATTCACTCCCGTGTGAATCAAACCTGAAGAGTCCGTGATCGATTCAGCGTGTGCCGTCATGGCAATCGGGAGGTCTATCGGTTTGATGCTTTTGATTCGTCTATGAAACAAAACTAAACGATATTAAAAACACCGAACAAATATCTTTTTTGCATTAGCTTAGTTCGAACATTTTCCGGAAGAGAGGGAGCCATGGGCTCCCTCTCCTGCCTTCAGACGTCCTGTAGTGCCCTCGGGCGCTGGCTCCGTTGTTCAGCCAGCGCATCCGGCGCCTGCTGCAACTGGAAGTCGAACTTCAATTCGGCGCGACGTCCCGCTGCATCCTCCAGAAACTCGACCTCGCCGACCAACCCTTCACGCGTCGCGTACGCAAAGTCATCCCACAGATATTTGTCTCCCGACAGATTGATCTGCGTCGTCAGGTGTCGATGCCCCGGTGCCGAAATGAAGAAGTGAATATGAGCCGGGCGCTGGCCGTGGCGGCCGAGCAGATTCAGGCATTCCTGAGTCGGGCCTTGCGGGTCGCAGCCGTAACCGGAGGGCACGATGCTGCGGGCGCGGTAGCGGCCTTCGGCGTCGGTGATGATCCGGCGGCGCAGGTTGTACTCGGACTGGCTCTGATCGAAGAACGAGTAAGTGCCTTTGGTGTTGGCGTGCCACAGGTCGACCGTGGCGCCGGCCAGCGGCTTGCCCTGTGGGTCGAACACCTGGCCTTCGAGCAACATCAGCGTGGCAACGCCCTCCTCGCTGCCATCGTCCATCCGGCATTCACCTTCATACAGCGGCGCGCCGGCCACGTACAACGGGCCTTCGATGGTGCGCGGCGTGCCGCCGGTCAAACCGATCTGCGCATCCTTGGCGTCCTGCAGCAGGTCGAGGAAATGCTCGAGGCCGAGGCCGGCGACCAGCAACCCGGCTTCCGAACGGCCGCCCAGGCGGTTGAGGTAGTCGACGGCTTTCCAGAATTCGTCTTCGCTGATCTCAAGGTCTTCGATGATCCGGGCAGTGTCCTGCAATACCCGCAGGACGATGGTTTTCAAGCGCGAGTTGCCGCCATCGTTGGCAAAACCGGCGGCTTCTTCGAAAAACTTCTGCAGTTCGGCAGTGTGGGTAATCTTCACGGTCATGGTGTTCACCTCATCTTGTTGTTGTGGGGGCGAGTCCGGGCTCAGCGGTCGTCGGCGTGGATCGACGAGGGATGGCGGCAGAGGCCGTCGATCTCGATCTCCATGTAGGGAAACAGCGGCAACAGCATCAGGGTGTCGTGCAGCGCTTCGACGCTGGGCACGTCGAACACGCTGTAATTGGCGTAGTGCCCGGCGATGCGCCAAAGGTGACGCCACTGGCCTTCGCGTTGCAGGCGCTGGGCAAGTTCCTTCTCGTCGGCCTTGAGTTTTGTGGCAACGGCCGGGTCCATGTCGGCGGGCAATTTCACGGTCATTTTTACGTGGAACAGCATGGCGTTCTCCTTGGGGAATCAGTGCCGGCGAAAGCGCGCCAGACGCTCTTCATCCAGCGTCAGGCCCAGGCCCGGGGTGCGTGGAATGTGCAGGTGAAAGTCGCGGTACTGCGGGCGCTCGGTGACGATGTCTTCGGTCAGCAACAGCGGGCCGAACAGCTCGGTGTCCCAGGTCAATTGCCTGAGCGTGAGGAACGCATGGGCCGAAGCCAGAGTGCCGACGGAGCCTTCGAGCATGGTGCCGCCATACAAAGCGATGCCGGCGGCTTCGGCGATTTGCGCGGTGCGCAACACGGCGCGCGGGCCGCCGTTCTTGGCGATTTTCAGGGCGAAGACGCTGGCGGCGCCGTCGGCGGCGAGGCTGAACGCGTCCTCGACGCTTTCAATGGATTCATCGGCCATGATCGGCGCCGGGCTGCGCTGGTTCAGACGAATCTGCCCGGAACGATTGACCCGCGAGATCGGCTGCTCGATCAGATCGATGCCGTTGTCGCCGAGCACCTGACAGCCGCGAATCGCCTGGGATTCGTCCCAATACTGATTGACGTCGACCCGCACACTGGCGCGCTCGCCCAGGGTTTTCTTGATCGCCACTACATGCTTGAGATCCTGCTCCAGCGGGTTGGCGCCGATCTTCAATTTGAAAATCCGGTGCCGCCGGGCTTCCAGCATTTGCTCGGCCTCGGCGATGTCGCGGGCGGTGTCGCCGCTGGCCAGGGTCCAGGCCACTTCGAGGCTGTCGCGGACCCGGCCGCCGAGCAGTTCGCTCACGGGCAGGCCGAGGCGTTTGCCTTGGGCATCGAGCAATGCGCTCTCGATGCCGGACTTGGCGAAGGTGTTGCCCTTGGCGATCTTGTCGAGTTTCTGCATGGCGGCGTTGATGTTGTCCGCGTCCATGCCGATCAGCGCCGGCGCCAGGTGCGCGTCGATGTTGGCCTTGATGCTTTCCGGGCTTTCGTAGCCGTAGGCCAGGCCGCCGATGGTGGTGGCTTCGCCGATGCCTTCGATACCGTCGCTGCAACGCAGGCGCAGGATCACCAGCGTCTGGTTCTGCATCGTGTGCATCGCCAGTTTGTGCGGGCGGATGGTCGGCAGGTCGACGATGATCGCCGACAGGTTTTCAATCAGGATCCGGTTCATTTCAGTGTCCATTCAAGCGTGATCAACCGAGGTCACCGCCACCGACCGGCAGGGTCACGCCGGTGATGTAGGAGGCGTCGTCCGAGGCGAGAAACAGGATCGCGCCGACCTGTTCGTCAATGGTTCCGTAGCGTTTCATCAGGCTGCTATCGAGGGTTTGCGCGACGATTTCCTGATACCAGGCCTGCTCCTGCGCGGACTGTTCGGCGGCGTTGCGCGGGATGCGCCGGGGTGGCGCCTCGGTGCCGCCGGGCGCGGTGGCGTTGACCCGGATCCCGCGCTCGGCATTCTCGAAGGCCAGGCAGGCGGTCAGCGCATTGATACCGCCCTTGGCTGCGCCGTAGGGAACGCGGTTCAGGCTGCGGGTCGCAATCGACGACACATTGACGATCGCGCCGCGCCCCTGTTTGAGCATGTACGGCAATGCTGCATGACAGCACCACAGCGTCGGGAACAGCGAACGGCGCACTTCGGCCTCGATCTGCTCGACTTCGTAGTGCTCGAACGGCTTGGCCCAAATGGTGCCGCCGACGTTGTTGACCAGTACATCCAGACGCCCGAATGCATCGACAGCGGCGTTCATCACCCGGGCGCAATCGGCGTATTGCTCAAGGTCGGCGGTCAGCGACAGCACGCCCTCGCCCTGCAGTTCGTGAACCAGTTCGGAGCGGTCGACAGCAATGACCTGCGCGCCCTCCTCCAGCAAGCGCTCGCACACCCGGCGACCGATACCCTGCGCCGCGCCGGTGACCAGCGCGACCTTGTTGGCGAATCTGTTGTTCATGACAACCTCGCAATTCAGAAAGAAGACTCAAGCCGCCGCGAATTTCTCGTAGTAGAAGTTCGCCGGCGTGATGCCCTGCTCGCGGATGTACTGGCTGACCGCCTCGACCATCGGCGGCGGGCCGCACAGGTACACGTCGACATCGCCTTCGTTGAGGTGGCGCGGTTCGATGTGCTGGGTGACGTAGCCCTTGCGCGGGTGTTGGCTTTGCGGATTGGCCACGCAGGCACCGAAGCTGAAGTTCGGAATGCGCACGGCGAAGGCTTCGAGGCGGTCGAGTTCCACCAGATCGAAATCGTTGGTCACGCCGTAGATCAGGTGAACCGGGTGCTCGCTGCCCTGATCGGCGATCTTCTCCAGCATCGCGGTGAACGGCGCCAGCCCGGTACCGCCGGCCAGCAACAGCAGCGGCCGCTTGATTTCGCGCAGGTAGAAACTGCCCAGCGGCCCGGCCAGATTCAGGCTGTCGCCGGCCTTGGCCAGCCCGGTGAGGAAGCTGCTCATCAGACCGCCGGGGACGTTGCGGATCAGGAAACTGACCTCGCCGTTCTTCTGCAACGAGCTAAAGGAATAGGCGCGCGATTGCTCGCTGCCCGGCACTTGCAGGTTGACGTATTGCCCCGGAAGGAATGCCAGTTTGCTCAGGGATTCACCCTTGAGCGACAGCGCGATGGTGCTTTCGGAGAGCTGACGAACATCGCTGATTGCCGCCTGAAAATTCGCCTGTTCTGTCTTGCACACCTGCGAGCCGACCGGCACCCGCACCACGCAGTCGCTTTCGGCGCGCATCTGGCAAGTCAGGACGTAACCCTGGGCCAGTTCGTCCCCACTCAGGGCGTCTTCGATGAAGTTGTCGCCCATGTCGTAACGCCCGGCCTCGGCGAAACATTTGCAGGTGCCGCAGGCGCCGTCGCGGCAGTCCAGCGGGATGTTGATGCCTTGGCGGTAAGCCGCGTCGGCAACGGTTTCGTGGCCCGAGGCCTCGATGAAACGGGTGACCCCGTCTTCGAAATTCAGTGCGATCTGGAAACTCATGGTGCACCTCGCTCACAGCGTCGAGCCCGGCTCGCCGCCGTCTCGATCAGATGTGATAGATGTCGATGACCTGACGGACGTAATCGTTCTTCAGCACGACTTTCTTGGCCTTGATCAACGGCTGTTCGCCGCGCAGGTCGAGGGTGTAGAAGCTGGTGCCGAAATAACTGTCGGTGACCTGATAGCGAAAGCTCAGGGTGTGCCAGTTGAAGCGCACCTGACATTGGCCTTCGCCCTGCTCGACGATCTCGATGTTGCTGAGGTTGTGCGCGGTGCGGGTGTCGGGAATGGTCGCGCTGGAGCGCTCGGTCTTGATCCGGAATACCCGATCTTCGAGGCCGCCACGGTTGCCGTACCAGATCAGCGAGATTTCGCTTTGCGGGTCTTCGGTCAGGGTGTCGTGGTCGTCCCAGGCCGGCATCCAGAAACTGGCGTCGGCGGCATAGAGTTCCAGCCACTGATCCCACTGGCCGTCGTCGAGGTAGCGCGCCTCGCGGTAGAGGAAATCGCGCACGGTGTCGTAGAGATTGCTCATCACACAGCCTCCACGGGAATCAGGTTTTTATCGGTGGAAGCGGCCTTGAGCATGGTTTCCTGCCAGTACTTGTGTTGCAGCACGAACAGGCCTTCGTCTTCGGTGCGCATGCCGGACAGCAAGGGTTTGAGGTCGATTTCCTCGGCCGCCGCGTCCGCGCCTTCGACCCAGTGGGTCGCGCCACGGGACATGTCGTTCCAGCCGCGCCCGGCGCCGTAGCCGGTCTGGCACGAGCGGAATTCTTCGAGGTCATCCGGGGTGGCCATGCCGCTGACGTTGAAGAAATCTTCGTATTGGCGAATGCGTTTGGCCCGGGCCTCCGCGCTTTCGCCTTTGGGAGCGATGCAGTAGATGGTGATCTCGGTCTTGTCGACGGAGATCGGCCGGGCGATGCGGATCTGCGAACTGAACTGATCCATCAGGTAAACGTTGGGGTACAGGCACAGGTTGCGCGAGTTCTCGATCATCCAGTCGGCGCGGGCCTGGCCGAAGTCCCGGGCCAGTTCATCGCGGCGCTCGTAGGCCGGACGATCTTCGGGGTTGGCCCAGCGGGTCCAGAGCAGCAAATGGCCGTGGTCGAAGGAGTAGAAACCGCCGCCCTTCTTCGCCCAGCTGCCGGCGCTCATGGTCTTGATTTCTTCGCCGGCGTCACGCTGCTGACGCTGGTTCTGGGTGGCGGCGTAGTTCCAGTGCACGGAGCTGACGTGATAGCCATCGGCGCCGTTTTCGGCGGTGAGTTTCCAGTTGCCTTCATAGATGTAGGAGCTGGAGCCGCGCAGCACTTCCAGACCTTCGGGAGACTGATCGACGATCATGTCGATGATCTTGGCCGACTCGCCCAGGTGCTCGGCAAGCGACTTCACATCGGCGTTCAGGCTGCCGAACAGAAAGCCGCGATAGGACTCGAAACGCGCGACCTTGGTCAGGTCGTGGGAGCCTTCGCAGTTGAAGCCTTCCGGGTAGCCGGCTTCGCTTGGGTCTTTGACCTTGAGCAGTTTGCCGCTGTTGTTGAACGTCCAGCCGTGGAACGGGCAGGTATAGCTGGAACGGTTACCGGACTTGTGTCGGCAAAGCATGGCGCCGCGATGGCTGCACGCATTGAGAAAGGCATTGAGTTCGCCGGCCTTGTTGCGGGCGATGAACACGGGCTGGCGCCCCATGGTGAGGGTCAGAAAATCGTTGGCGTTGGGGATCTGGCTTTCGTGGGCGAGGTAGATCCAGTTGCCTTCGAAGATGTGCGCCATCTCCAGTTCGAACAGCCGCGGATCGGTGAACATTTCCCGCTTGCAGCGGTAGGCACCCTTCTCGGGGTCCTCTTCAAGCATGGCATTGAGGTAGTCGATTCCCAGGGACATGGCCGGGGCCTCCATTGTTATTGTTCAGGCCAGGTCAGATTAGGGAGGCAACGCGGGCGGCAATATCCGAATCCTGCAGAGCGCTATCCGTTTTGTGCAGGACGGCGCGGCAGGTGCTTCAGACTGTTTCGGGGCGGGGATTCAGTGGCGGCGTTTGAAGGTCACGGACGGCAATTCGCCGAACTGCTGGCGATAGCTTTCGGAGAAACGCCCGAGGTGCAGGAAGCCGTAGTCCAGCGCCAGTTCGGTGAGGTTGCGCACCGGGCAGCTCGGGTCGTTGAGGCAGGCATGAATGCGTTCCAGCTTGCGCTGGCGGATGTATTGCATCGGGGTCACGCCGAGCTGGCGTTCGAACAGGGCGTACAGGGAGCGCGGGCTCATGTTCGCCTGAGCCGCCAGGTGTTCGGCGGGCAGATCCAGCTTCAGGTTGCGCTCTATGTAATCGAGGATCCGCTCGAAACTGACACTCGGCGAACTCAGGCATTCACGGCTGACGTTGGTGTTCATCAGCGAGATCAGTTTGCTGCCGACGATCTGCGCGTAATGCTCCTGCACCCGCAGCAGCGGATCGCTGGCTTCGGCTTCCTGACAGATCATGCCCAGCAGGTTGGTAAAGCCTTCCAGCTCGTCGAGCCGGTAATGATTGCGCAGAAACCGGATGCCCCCGGCAGGATGCAGCCAGCGCTGCTCGTCGCACACCGACTCCAGCACGCTGACCGGCACCTTGAGGATGAACTTCTCGCAATCGTCGGAATAGGTCAGGTCGACCGGATCGTCCGGGTTGATCAATAGCAATTCGCCCGGCACCAGATGATGCTCGCGCTTGTGCCCGCGCCACAGGCAGTTGCCCTGCAGCAGGACTTGCAGGTGATACACGGTTTCCAGCGCCAGCGACGTGACGCGAACGCTGCCGCCATAGCTGATGCGGCACAGATCGAGATCGGCGAGTTTGCGGTGGTTGAGGCTGGCTTGTGGGTGGGTGGTTTTGGACAGACCGATGAAATGCTGGCCGACGTGCTGGTTCACGTAGTCGGAGACGGCATACGGGTCAGCGTGACGAAACACGCTGCTGCGGTCGCTCAGCAGGCGGCTGTCCATGGGCAAGGCACTCGATCTTGTCGTTATGGTGATGGTCACGGTTTACGCCATCACCGGTCACAGTACGCCGGCGAGCAGGATCGGGCAATTGGACGAAGGTTCGGGTGTCCGGTGATCGAACGGTTTCAATCACCGCGCTTTCGTCAGATCAAAGCAGACTCCACGACACCCCGACATACATCGCCATGCCCTCACCCGGCGTGGAGCGTGCGGCGTCCAGCCCTTTGTCGTCGTAACCCGGCGTGACGGTAGCGGCGTAGTGCTTGTCGGTCAGGTTGCGCATGTCCAGCCAGGTCTGCCAGTCGCCCTTCGGTGCGTTGTAGCCCAGCGTGGCGCCGAAGGTGGCGTAAGGGTCGGCGTAGTAGCTGTTGGCGTAATCCACCGCGGTTTTCGAGACCAGTTGCGTGTTGACCGCCGCGAAGAAACCCTGCGGAAAGTCGTAACGCAGTTCGCCCTGGTAGTAATGCATCGGCAGGCCCGGCAGGCGGTTATCACCGAAGCGGTCGTCATCGCGGTAATGGAAGTCGCTGAAGGTGTAGGCCTGGCGCAGGCTCAACTTGCCGCCATCGTTCGCTGACCACAGGTTGCTGAGCAGACTGGCTTCGACACCTTGGTGCACGGTCGGGCTGGCGTTGAGTTCGTAAGGCGTGGTGGCGTTGGCGTCCGGCAACACCGAAAGCAATTCGTGGCGCACCTGGGCGTAGTACCACGCCAGACTCCATTCGCCGAGCGCACTGTCGCCACGGCCGCCGAGTTCCAGGGTGGTCGCGGTCTGGTTCTGCAGCTTGACCGGATCACGCTGGGTGCCGGTGGCCGCGCCGCTGCCGGCCGGGAAGCGTACGTTGGAGCTGTAGATCAGCGACCACGGATGCGGCGCTTCGACCGAACGGCTGAGGTTGCCGAACAGTTGCAGATCCGGCGTCACCTGATAGCGCAGGCCCAGACGTGGTGCGTAGTCCCAGTCGCCGAGGCTGGTCTTGCCGCCACCTTCCGGATAGGTCACCGCGCTTTCGCGGCGGGTGTAGATCGCGGCGAGGCCGGTGGTCAGCCACAGGTCGTCGGCGATTTCCAGGTCGTTGCCCACGTGCAGGACAGAATCCGAACCCTGATAAGTGAAGTTGCGCATGTGCGTGCCCGGTGCATAGCCGGCGGTGTTGCCGCCGGGAATCCGCACCAGTTCGCTGGCACCGTCGTTGGGCAGGTGTTTGGTCACTCGCAGGCCCACGGTGCTGTTGCTCTCCATTCCCCAGAGCGTATCGCGGCGCTTGTAGTCGAAGGTGCCGCTGACATCGGTGTACGCCACTTTCAGGCGGTTGGGACCTTCGCGCAGATCCATCGGGTAATCGTGATAAACCAGACCGGTCTGGATGCTCGAATCGTCGTCGATGTAGTACGTGGTCTTGTTGCCGATGAAGGTGCTGCCGGGCTGATCGCGGCTGTCGTTGCGCGTCACGTAGGCCTGGTTGGCCGCGCGCGGATCGTGTTCGATGGAGTGCTTGGTCACCCGCCCGGCGAGGTCGTTGTCGGTCTCGCGGTGACGGATGTAGAAGCGGGTTTCCAGATTCGGATTGAAGCGATAACCGAAGTTGGCAATCACGCCCTGGCTCTTGCTGGCGGTGTGATCCTGATAACCGTCGGAATGCGCGTCGGTCATCGACAGGTAGTAATCGAAATCGCCCAGCACCTGACCCGAGCTGACTTGTCGCTGGGCATAACCGTGGCTGCCCATGACGTAACGAACGTTCAACAGCGGCGCGTTGTAGCCGGTGTGGCTGACGTAATCGACGGCGCCGCCAAGGGCCAGCGCGCCGCGATCAAAACCGTTGGCACCACGCAGGACTTCCACATGGTCGAGCCACAACGGCTCCAATAATTCATAAGGCGTACCGCCGGGGCCGGTCAGCGGCAGGCCGTCGAGCATCGTGTACAGCCCCGAGGCGTGGGCGCCGGGAGCGCGGTTGATGCCCGAGCCACGAATCGAGATTTTCACCCCTTCGTTGCCTGCCGACTGGGCATACACCCCGGGCTGATACGCCAACACGTCCTGATTGCTCGCGACCCGGCCCTGCAACGGCTGGCGCATATCGACCACGTTGCTGCCACCCGGCACCTGGGCCAGACGAGCCTTCGCCTCCTCCACTGACAGGTCATCACCGCTCTGATCCTCGGCCCCGATCAGCACCTGTCCCAGTTCCAGCCCCTGGGATTGCGCCTTGACCGGACAGACAAGGGCCAGCCCCAGCAAGGCAGCGGGCAGGGTTTTGAGCGAAGGCATCGGGTGAACTCCAGACAGGCGGGAACGGACAGTGACAACTGCGACGTATGAAAGAACGAAGGAAACACATGGCGATTTGGTTTTTTGTCAGGTAAACAGGCGGCTGAAATTCGGGACATTGATTTGAACAAGGGAGATGCAGGGATGGCCGAAGCAGTATTGAAGTCGAAGATGGCCAATTTTCTGGTGACCGACGCTGAAGTGAACTACGACGATGTGGGCGAATTCTACGAGGTCGTGGGAAGCGGCAATGTCGGCGTACTGGCCGGGGTGCTTGAGGGATTCAAAAATCACTATGGCGGATTGTGGGTGGGCGGCAGAGTCACCGTCACCGAAAACACCGTTCACTTGAATGCCAATGCCATGAACCGCATGGCGCAGGACGGGACACTGGATGTCGAGATACCGATGCCGACGATCCGCAAGGTCACCGTCGAAGGCGGTTTCGTGACGAAGATCGTCCGTCTCGACACAGACGCCTACAGTGTCAAATTCCGCTGCTACGGTGCCAAGGATGTTGCCTCACTGATCGCCAGACAGGCCCTTTCGCAATCACTGAAACGCGCGCGGTAGTTCTGCTCTGAAGACAACAGCGCCACCGACCTTTGAGGTGGCGCCTGGATCACACCGTCAATTCTTGCACTTGGCCAACACCACCTGACAGGTGTCCGGCGTTCCCCCGGAGCGTCCGGCGTAACGCATGCAGTTGGCCATGGATTTCTGCCGGGCCATGTTCAGGCTGGAGCCCCAGGCCAGACCGCCCTCCCCAACCGTCGGCAACGCCTTGGCGTAACAGCTGTCGCCAACGCCTGATGCCGGGTAATGCGTTCTGTTCGAGCATCCCGAAGCCAGCATCACGCTGAAGCCGATCAAGAGCCACGACGAGCAGTGAAGCGCGACTGGTCTGCTCATCCCGTTTTCCCCCTCGAAAGACGACCGCGATCCATTGAGTCTAGACGCTGCGGCCGGACATTCATTGGGCAGTCGCCTGCCGGTACTGGCGCGGGGTAAACCCGGTCGACGCCTTGAACTGGCGGGTGAAAGCGCTGTGATCGGTGTAGCCGCATTGCAGCGCCACCTCGGTGATCGGCAGCTCGGTGTGCAACAAACGATGGGCATGTTCCAGCCGCACTTTCTGGATCATCTGCCTCGGCGTCAGGTGGAAGACCCGTTTGCAGTAGCGCTCCAGTTGCGCCACCGAAATACCGGCGATCCGGGTTAGTTCGCCCAAGGTGACACGCCGATTGAAATGCGTGCGGATGTGTTCGTCGACGGCGGCCAGCCGCTCGAAGGCCGGGTGGGTTTCGCTGGCCGATTGCAGATCCACCGAAATCCCCGCGAGGCCGATGATCTCACCGTCGCGGTTGTACAGCGGACGTTTGTGCGTCAGGCACCAGCCCGGTTCGCGACTGCCGTACAGGTGCAGTTCCAGCTGCTCCTCCAGCACGAATCCCTCTTCCAGCACCCGCCGATCCTGCTCGGTATAACCCGGCCCCAGTTGCGCCGGAAACACCTGCGCACTGGTTTTCCCGAGTAGCGGTTTCAAGTCTTTCAGGCCACAGCGCTGCACCAGCGTGTGATTGGCCAAGACGTACCGCGCCTGCACATCCTTGATGAAGATCGCCGCATTCGGAATCACGTCGAGCATCGGCAACAGCGGTGCCACACCCGCCAGCAGTGCGTCGAGGGTATGCGGCCGATGGCGCTCATCGCCCTGACAGAGGATCGCAAACGCGTTCTGCATGTGAAGGTCTTCCCCGGTGAGTGGATCGGCCCGAAAACGTGCCCGCCCTGAGGCGTTCGCGTGCAGATTGCAGCAACGTTTGCGGCGTGTCGAGCGCCGCTGTCTTTCTTCGCAACTGTGCCGATTTCGTCATCCGCAGCTGCGCAAAACATCAATCGCCCGACGCCCGATGAGTTCACTGTTTAGCCGTTCCAGTGACTTCACACCTGCCTATCCAATAACTCACAAGAAGGCGATGCCATGTCAGGCCAAGGCAAGTTCAAAAAACAACTTTCATTGATCGACCTCACCTTTATCGGACTGGGGGCGATCTTCGGTTCCGGCTGGTTGTTCGCGGCCAGTCACGTGTCGGCGATTGCCGGCCCGGCGGGGATTTTTTCCTGGTTGCTGGGCGGGTTCGCCGTGTTGCTGCTGGGCATCGTCTACTGCGAACTCGGCGCGGCATTGCCCCGCGCTGGCGGTGTGGTGCGTTACCCGGTTTACAGCCACGGGCCGCTGCTCGGTTACCTGATGGGTTTCATCACGCTGATCGCGTTTTCCAGTCTGGTGGCGATCGAGGTGGTTGCATCGCGCCAATACGCGGCGGCGTGGTTTCCCGGCCTGACCAAGGCTGGCAGCGGTGATCCGACCTTGCTCGGCTGGCTGGTGCAGTTCGGCCTGCTCTGCGTGTTCTTCCTCCTCAACTACCGCAGCGTGAAGACCTTCGCCAAGGCCAACAATCTGGTCAGCGTGTTCAAGTTCATCGTGCCGCTGCTGGTGATCGGCGTGCTGTTCACCTTCTTCAAACCGGAGAACTTTCAGGTTCAAGGCTTCGCACCGTTCGGGCTCTCGGGCATCGAGATGGCGGTCTCCGCCGGCGGCGTGATCTTCGCCTACCTCGGCCTGACCCCGATCATCTCGGTGGCCAGCGAAGTGAAGAATCCCCAGCGCACCATTCCGATTGCGCTGATCCTGTCGGTGCTGCTCTCCACCGCGATCTACGTGTTGCTGCAAACCGCCTTCCTCGGCGGCATACCGACCGAATTGCTCGCCAATGGCTGGGCCGGGGTTTCCAAGGAATTCGCCCTGCCGTACCGCGACATCGCCCTGGCGCTGGGCGTGGGCTGGCTGGCGTATCTGGTGGTGGCCGATGCGGTGATCTCCCCCAGCGGCTGCGGCAACATCTACATGAACGCCACGCCTCGGGTGATCTACGGCTGGGCGCAGACCGGCACGTTCTTCAAGGTCTTCACCCACATCGATGCGAAGTCCGGTATCCCGCGTCCGGCGCTGTGGCTGACCTTCGCCCTGTCGGTGTTCTGGACCTTGCCGTTCCCGTCCTGGGAAGCGTTGATCAACGTGGTGTCCGCCGCGCTGGTGCTGAGTTACGCAGTGGCGCCGGTGTCCGTCGCCGCTCTGCGCCGCAATGCGCCCGACATGCCGCGCCCGTTCCGGGTCAAGAGCATGGGCGTGCTGGGGCCGGTGTCGTTCATCATCGCTGCGCTGATCGTTTACTGGTCGGGCTGGAACACTGTGTCCTGGCTACTCGGCCTGCAAATCCTGATGTTCGTCGTCTACCTGCTCTGCGGCCGCTTCGTGCCGACCGCCCACCTCAACCTGTCCCGGCAAGTGCGCTCGTCCGCGTGGCTGATCGCCTTCTACGCGGTGACCATCGTCCTGTCGAAACTCGGCACCTTCGGCGGTCTGGGCATCCTCACCCATCCGTTCGACACCCTGGTCGTCGCGGCTTGTGCGATGGGCATTTATTACTGGGGCGCGGCCACCGGCGTACCGGCACACCTGCTGCGCCTGGAATCGGAAGAGGATGAAAGCGAAGTCGCTGCGACGTCCCCTGCTTCTGCTGCCAACCCGCGCGCTGCCGGCGCTTACTGAAATCACTCAACGGGACCTGTCCATGAAACGAGTACACGTCATTGATTCCCACACCGGCGGCGAACCCACGCGTCTGGTGATGAAAGGTTTTCCCGATCTGCCCGGCCGCACCATGGCCGAGAAACGCGACGCCCTGCGCAACCAGCATGACCAATGGCGCCGCGCCTGCCTGCTGGAACCGCGCGGCAACGATGTGTTGGTGGGCGCGCTGTATTGCGAGCCGGTGTCGCCGGACGCCACCTGCGGCGTGATTTTCTTCAACAACGCCGGTTACCTCGGCATGTGCGGCCACGGCACCATCGGCCTCGTTGCATCGCTGCAACACCTGGGGCTGATCGCGCCGGGCGTGCACAAGATCGACACGCCGGTCGGCCCGGTCAGCGCAACATTGCATGAAGACGGCGCCGTGACGCTCGGCAACGTGCCCGCCTATCGCTCACGCAAGCAGGTGGCGGTGGAAGTGCCGGGATACGGCCGCTTCCTCGGTGACGTCGCCTACGGCGGCAACTGGTTTTTCCTGGTCTCCGAACACGGCCAGACGCTGACGCTGGACAACGTCGAAACCCTGACCGACCTCACCTGGAAAATGCTCAAGGCCCTCGAAGAGCAAGGCATCCACGGCGAGGACGGCGCGGTCATCGACCACATCGAACTGTTCGCCGATGACGCCGAGGCCGACAGCCGCAATTTCGTCATGTGCCCCGGCAAAGCCTATGACCGCTCCCCTTGCGGCACCGGCACCAGCGCCAAACTCGCTTGCCTGGCCGCCGACGAAAAACTCGCGCCCGGCGAGCGCTGGGTGCAGGCGAGCATCACCGGCAGCCAGTTCGAAGGCCGCTTTCAATGGGAAGGCGAGCGCATCCGCCCTTACATCACCGGCCGCGCCCACATGACCGCCGACAGCACGTTGCTGATCGACGAAACCGATCCGTTCGCGTGGGGCATCTGAGCCGCCGCGCTGCATTTTCAACCCCCTCTGAATGACCGTTCCAAGGAGAACAATAATGAGCGACAACATCTTCACCGGCTGCATGCCGGCCCTGATGACCCCGTGCACCGCCGCGCGCAAACCGGACTTCGATGCGCTGGTGGCCAAGGGTCGTGAGCTGATCGACATCGGCATGAGCGCCGTCGTGTATTGCGGCTCCATGGGTGACTGGCCGCTGCTCACCGAAGCCGAGCGTCAGGAAGGCGTGGCGCGGCTGGTGGCGGCCGGGATTCCGACCATCGTCGGCACCGGCGCGGTCAACACCCGGGAAGCGGTGTCCCACGCGGCCCACGCAGCCAAAGTCGGCGCGCAGGGCTTGATGGTCATTCCTCGGGTGCTGTCCCGTGGTGCTTCGGCGGCGGCGCAAAAAGCCCACTTCGCGGCGATTCTGCAAGCCGCGCCGAACCTCCCGGCGGTGATCTACAACAGCCCTTACTACGGCTTCGCCACCCGCGCCGACCTGTTCTTCGAGCTGCGCCGTGAATACCCGAACCTGATCGGCTTCAAGGAGTTCGGCGGCGGCGCCGATCTGCGCTACGCCGCTGAAAACATCACCTCCAAGGACGATGACGTGACCCTGATGGTCGGTGTCGACACCCAAGTGGTGCACGGCTTCGTCAACTGCAACGCCACCGGCGCCATCACCGGCATCGGCAACGCCCTGCCCCGCGAAGTGCTGCAACTGGTGGCCCTCAGCAAGCAGGCCGCCAAGGGTGACGCCAAGGCCCGACGTCAGGCCCGCGAGCTGGAATCGGCGCTGGCGGTGCTGTCGTCCTTCGACGAAGGCACGGATCTGGTGCTGTATTACAAACACCTGATGGTGCTCAACGGCGACAAGGAATACACCCTGCATTTCAACGAAACCGATGCCCTCAGCGACTCGCAACGCCGTTACGCGGAAGCCCAGTACACGCTGTTCCGTCACTGGTACGAGAACTGGTCGGCGGAACAGAACTTCGCCTGACCTGCCGCTGCGCTCAAGCCCGCCGCCACCCGCGGCGGCGGGCCTTATTCGTGACCTGCTTTATTGATAAGGAATGCGCCATGACTCTGACGGGCCAACTGCTGATCGGTCAGCAAACCCTCACCGGCGACCGCGACGTCATCCACGGGATCAACCCCGCCACCAACTCGCCTTTGGAGCCGGCTTACGCCGGGGGTTCCGCCGAACATGTCGAACAGGCCTGCGCACTGGCCTGGGCGGCGCTCGACCGTTATCGCGAGACATCGCTCGAGGCACGGGCCGAATTCATTGAAACCATCGCGAGCGAAATCGAAGCGCTCGGTGATGAACTGATCGACCGCGCCGTGGCCGAAACCGGCCTGCCGCGCCCGCGCCTGCTGGGGGAACGGGGCCGCACCTGCCAACAACTGCGGTTGTTTGCCCGCACCGTGCGGGCCGGTGAATGGCTGGATGTGCGAGTCGACACCGCACAACCACAGCGCCAGCCAATGCCGCGTTCGGATCTGCGTCAGCGGCAGATTCCACTGGGCCCGGTGGCCGTGTTTGGCGCGAGCAACTTTCCACTGGCGTTCTCGGTGGCCGGTGGCGATACCGCATCGGCGCTGGCCGCCGGTTGCCCGGTGATCGTCAAGGCCCACGGCGCCCATCCTGGCACCAGCGAACTGGTCGGCCGCGCCGTAGCGCGGGCGGTCAAGGCCTGTGGTTTGCCGGAAGGTGTGTTCTCGTTGTTGTACGGCTCCGGCCGTGAAGTGGGGATTGCGCTGGTCAGCGATCCACGGATCAAGGCCGTCGGCTTCACCGGATCGCGCAGTGGCGGGCTCGCGCTGATTAAAGCAGCACAAGCCCGGCCAGAGCCGATTCCGGTGTATGCGGAAATGAGTTCGATCAACCCGGTGTTGCTGTTTCCAGCAGCGCTGCGCAATCGCGCCGAGGCATTGGCCCAAGGTTTTGTGGCTTCGCTGACATTGGGCGCCGGTCAGTTCTGCACCAATCCCGGTCTGGTCATTGCCCGCCAAGGGCCGGCGCTGGATGCCTTCATTGGCGCTACAACCGAACTGATCCAGCGCAGCCCCGCGCAGACCATGCTGACGCCGGGGATCTTCAACGCCTACGAATCCAGCATGCATGCCCTGGCGGAAAATGCCCGGGCGCGGATTGCCGCTGTCGGCCAACAAGCAACCGATCCGAATCAGGGCCAGACTCATGTGTTCGTCACCGACGCCGCCGACTTCCTCGCCGATCATTCGTTGCAGGCCGAAGCCTTCGGCGCCGCGTCCTTGATCATGCAATGCGCCAGCGACGCTGAAATCCGCCAAGTGCTCGAACAGCTGGAAGGCCAACTGACCGCCACGCTGCATCTCGATGACGAGGATCTGGAACAGGCCCGCGCATTGCTGCCGACCCTGGAGCGCAAGGCCGGGCGCCTGCTGGTCAACGGCTGGCCGACCGGGGTCGAAGTCTGCGATGCGATGGTGCATGGCGGGCCGTTCCCGGCGACTTCCGATTCGCGCACCACGTCAGTGGGTACGGCCGCGATCCTGCGTTTCCTGCGCCCGGTCTGCTACCAGGATTTCCCCGACAGCCTGCTGCCGACCGCGCTCAAACACGCCAATCCACTGTCGCTGCGTCGCTTGCTCGATGGCCAAAGGGAAACCGCGAAAAATGCCGAATAACCCGCACGACATCGCCGTGGTCGGCGCCGGTATCATCGGCGTCGCGAGCGCCCTGCGCCTGGCCCGTCAGGGCTTGCGGGTGGTGGTGATCGATCCGCAGGAACCGGGCCACGGCGCCTCGTTCGGCAACGCCGGGCACCTGGCGACCGAGCAGGTGTTCCCGATTGCCGACAGCTCGATCCTCAAACGCCTGCCCGCCATGCTCATGGACCCGATGGGGCCGCTGCGCCTGGACTGGAAATACCTGCCCCGCGCCCTGCCCTGGTTTGCGCGGCTATTGCTGAACCTGCGCTCGGCGCCGTTCCAGCGCACCGTTGCCGGATTGCGCGCGCTGAATGAAAGTTCGCTCGACGCCTGGCAGCGCTTGCTCAATGACATTCAGCGCCCCGACCTGCTGAAGATGGAAGGTTCGCTGCTGGTGTTCGAACGCCCCGACTCGCGTCCGGCCCTCGAAGCATTACAGCGACGCATGCAACAGCAACAGGTGCCGGTCGATTGGTGGCAGGCCGGTGCGATACGCGAAACCGCGCCGCAACTCAGCGAACAGATTCAGGGCGGACTGTTTTTCCCGAACACCGGGCATTTCATCAATCCCTACCGCGTCGTGCGTGAGTTGGTTGAAGCGGCGAAAACCAGCGGCGTGCAGTTTGTGAAGCAGACGGTTCAGGGCGGGCAACTCCATGAGCATGGCGTCAACCTGATGACCGGCACCGGCACCCTGTCCGCTCGCCAGGTGCTGATCGCCTGCGGCGCCCACTCGGCCAAACTCACCGCCGCACTGACCGGCAAAAACGTCCCGCTGGACACCGAGCGCGGCTATCACCTGATGCTGCCCCACGAACACAACCGACTGCCCTTCCCCGTCACCTCGCTGGAACGCAAATTCATCATGACCCCAATGTCCGAAGGGCTGCGTCTGGCCGGCACCGTCGAATTCGCCGGCCTCGAAGCGCCACCGACCATGGGGCGCGCGTGGCAGTTGCATCGGTTGAGCAAGGGGTTGTTTCGCAAGGATCTGAATGTGGACGCGGCCACGCCGTGGATGGGGTTTCGGCCATCGCTGCCGGATTCGTTGCCGGTGATCGATCGGGTGTGTGACGGGAAGGTGCTGCTTGCGTTTGGGCATCAGCATTTGGGGTTGACGCAGGCGGCGGTGACGGCGGAGATGGTTGGGGGGATGGTTTTGCCGTCGGCGCAGTACACGGCGCGTATTCTTCCGTCGAGCGAGGCCTATCGGCTGGATCGCTTTTGAGTGGCCGTCTATCGGGCGCCCTGCTGATACTCACGGGGCGTACACCCGAACTCCCGGCGAAACACCGTGTGCAGGTACTGCGCGGATTTGAAACCGCACGTGCGGGCGACGTCCGCAATCGGCGTGTCGGTTTTTTCCAGCCCGCGAGTGGCCGCCGCCAGTTTGAAACGCAGAATCTCGTCATGCACGCTGCAACCACGCACCGCGCGAAAGTGCGACTCCAGCGATGAACGCGACACGCCGACATAAGCCGCCACTTGAGCGGTCTTGATGCCCTGGCAGGCATATTGGCGGATGAATAGCAGCGCCTGCATGACGTAAGGGTTGCCCAACGGTTGATGCAAGCTTGACACCTGGACGTTGATCGCTTCAGGCGGGATCAGGAAATGCTCGCCCGTTGATGGCTTGCCGTGCAGCATCTGATGCAGCAGTTGCGCGGCGGTGCGGCCCATGGTTTCGGTGCCCTGGATCACCGAACTCAGGGGAACCCGGGTCAAGCTGCGGGTCAGCGGGTCGTTGTCGATGCCGATCAACGCCACCTGCTCCGGAACGGCGATGCCGGCGGTCAGGCAGGCTTGCAGCAACTGCCGGGCGCGGGCGTCACTGACCGCGATGATGCCAATGGGCTTGAGCAGGCTCTGAAGCCAGGCGATCAGCTGTTCGACGGCGCTGTCCCACAGCGGCGCACTGGTGCCCATGCCGCGATAGACCTCGGCGTGCAAGCCGTCCCGTTGCATCAATCGCAGGAAAGCCTTTTCGCGCTCCTGAGCCCATCGGTTCGCCTGCGCCTCAGGCAGGCTGAAGCAGGCAAACCGTTGCAGCCCGGCCTCGATCAAGTGCTCGTAAGCCATGGTGATCAGCGCGTTATTGTCAGTCGCGACGTACGGGATGCCTTTGGGATAGGCGCGTTCATCCTGATAAGAACCGCCCACCGCCACCACGGGCAACTTGATGTCGGCCAGCGCCTCGCCAATCAGCGGGTCGTCGAAGTCGGCAATGATCCCGTCACCTTGCCAGCGCTCGATGCCTTTCAACCGGCAGAGAAAATCCTCTTCAAGGAACAGATCCCAGGATGCGCGGGTGCTGCTCAGGTAGTTGCCGATGCCGCTGATGATGCCGCGGTCATAGATCTTGCTCCCGTTGAATAACAGGGCGATGCGGTGAACAGGCGGTACGGTTTTCATTGTTTTTATGCTTGTTCCGGGCCCCTTGCCGTAGAGGCGGTCTGCACAGACTAGGCGCGCAGAGGGCGAATCTCAATACGCAAAATCGCACTCCGTGTTGGTGATTTTCGTAATCGGCAGGCACGGGGCCGTTGCTAGTATCGGGACACGCCCCAAGAACAACAGCCAGAACAACAAGGACATTGCCAATGCCGTACTTCCCCGATGTCGACCGGATTCGCTACGAAGGTCCTGCCAGCGATTCGCCCCTCGCCTTCCGTCATTACGACGCCGACAAAATCATCCTCGGCAAGCCCATGCGCGAACACCTGCGCATGGCTGCCTGCTATTGGCACACCTTTGTCTGGCCGGGCTCCGACGTGTTCGGTGCAGGGACATTCAAGCGCCCGTGGCAACACGCCGGTGACCCGATGGAAATGGCCATTGGCAAGGCTGCGGCCGCGTTCGAGTTTTTCACCAAGCTGGGTATCGATTACTACTGCTTTCACGACACGGATGTCGCCCCCGAAGGCAACTCGCTGAAGGAGTACCGCAACCACTTCGCCCAAATGGTCGATCACCTGGAACGCCATCAGGAAGAAAGCGGGATCAAGCTGTTGTGGGGCACCGCCAACTGCTTCAGCAATCCGCGCTTTGCCGCCGGCGCCGCCAGCAACCCGGACCCTGAAGTGTTTGCCTGCGCCGCGGCCCAGGTCTTCAGCGCCATGAACGCGACTCAACGCCTCAAGGGCTCCAACTATGTGTTGTGGGGCGGTCGCGAAGGCTATGAAACCCTGCTCAACACCGACTTGAAACGTGAGCGCGAACAACTGGGTCGCTTCATGCGCATGGTGGTCGAGCACAAGTACAAGATCGGTTTCAAAGGTGACCTGCTGATTGAGCCCAAGCCGCAGGAGCCAACCAAACACCAATACGATTACGACAGCGCCACGGTGTTCGGTTTTCTCCAGCAGTTCGGCCTGGAAAAGGAAATCAAGGTCAACATCGAGGCCAACCACGCGACCCTGGCCGGTCACAGTTTTCATCACGAAGTGGCGACGGCCGTCTCGCTGGGGATTTTCGGCAGCATCGACGCCAACCGGGGCGATCCGCAAAACGGCTGGGACACCGATCAGTTCCCCAACAGCGTCGAGGAAATGACCCTGGTCACCTATGAAATACTCAAGGCCGGCGGGTTCGGCAATGGCGGGTTCAACTTCGACTCCAAGGTACGCCGCCAGAGCCTCGATGAGACCGATCTGTTTCACGGTCACGTCGGCGCCATGGACGTTCTCGCCCTGTCACTTGAGCGGGCCGCCGCCATGGTGCAGAACGACCAGCTTCAACGGCTCAAGGATCAACGTTACGCCGGTTGGCAGCAGCCGTTCGGCCAGTCAGTGTTGGAAGGCGAGTTCAATCTCCAGACATTGGCCGAGCACGCCTTCGCCCACGAGCTGAATCCGCAAGCCGTCAGCGGCCGGCAGGAAATGCTCGAAAACGTCGTCAATCGATTTATCTATCGCTGATCGCCAATGGGGACTGCGGGCGCTGTGACATTTGCGCGACAAATCTGTAGTCCGTTGCGTCTGCTGATTCTCTACAGTTCCACCAGCCCGATATTCATCGTCAGGCCGTGTCTTTCAAACAAAAATAAAAGGACGCACCACCATGAAGAACGTAAAACGCACGCTGTTTGCCGGCGCCCTGGCGTTGCTTTCGCTGCCGGTTATGGCCGACGCTGCCCACCCGAAAATCGGCTTCTCCATCGATGACCTGCGGCTGGAACGCTGGTCCCGCGACCGGGATTACTTCGTTGCGGCAGCCGAGAAAATGGACGCCAAGGTCTTCGTGCAGTCGGCCGATGCCAACGAGCAAAAGCAGATTTCGCAAATCGAAAACCTGATTTCCCGTGGCGTCGATGTCATCGTCATCGTGCCGTTCAATGCCACCGTGCTGACCAATGCCGTGGCCGAGGCGAAGAAAGCCGGGATCAAGGTCGTGTCCTATGACCGCCTGATACTCAACGCCGATATCGACGCCTACATCTCCTTCGATAATGAAAAGGTCGGCGAAATGCAGGCCAGCGGCGTGCTGCACGCAGCGCCCAAGGGCAATTACTTCCTGCTGGGTGGTGCGCCCACCGACAACAACGCGAAAGTCCTGCGCGAAGGTCAGATGAAAGTGCTGCAACCGGCCATCGACAAGGGCGATATCAAGATCGTCGGCCAGCAATGGGTAAAGGAATGGAACCCTACCGAGGCGCTGAGCATTGTTGAAAACGCCTTGACCCGCAATGACAACAAAATCGACGGCATCGTCGCCTCCAACGACGCCACGGCCGGCGGCGCCATTCAGGCTCTGGCCGCTCAGCAACTGGCCGGCAAGGTGCCGATCTCCGGGCAGGACGCAGACCTCGCAGCGGTCAAGCGGGTGATCTCCGGCACTCAAACCATGACGGTTTACAAACCGCTGAAACTGATTGCCTCCGAAGCCGCCAAACTCTCGGTGCAACTGGCGCGCAACGAGAAACCCGCCTACAGCTCGCAGTACGACAACGGCAGCAAAAAAGTCGACACCATCCTGCTCACCCCGACTCCGTTGACCAAGGACAACATCGACCTGCTGGAACAGGACGGCTTCTATACCAAGGCGCAGATCGCCGGAAAGTGACACTCACTGAGTGATGCCCCCGCGGGCGTTCTGCGCCTGCGGGATCAGTCCAGTATCTGTCGCTTATGAGTCTCTGCCATGTCCGACTATCTGCTGCAAATGAACGGCATCGTCAAAACCTTCGGCGGTGTCAAAGCGCTCAACGGCATCGACCTCAAGGTCCGGCCGGGCGAGTGCGTCGGGCTGTGCGGCGAGAATGGCGCCGGCAAGTCCACGTTGATGAAAATCCTGTCTGCGGTTTATCCCCATGGCACCTGGGACGGTGAAATCCTGTGGGACGGTCAACCGCTCAAGGCGCAATCGATCAGCGAAACGGAAGCCGCCGGTATCGTCATCATTCACCAGGAACTGACGCTGGTTCCCGACCTCTCGGTGGCAGAAAACATTTTCATGGGTCATGAGCTGACGCTACCGGGTGGACGGATGAATTACCCGGCAATGATCCACCGCGCCGAAGCCCTGATGCGTGAACTGAAAGTCCCGGACATGAACGTGTCGCTGCCGGTTTCGCAGTACGGCGGCGGTTATCAGCAACTGGTGGAAATCGCCAAGGCCCTGAACAAACGCGCGCGCCTGCTGATCCTCGACGAGCCGTCATCCGCCCTGACCCGTTCGGAAATCGAGGTGTTGCTGGATATCATCCGCGACCTCAAGGCCAAAGGCGTCGCCTGCGTCTACATATCCCACAAGCTCGATGAAGTGGCCGCCGTGTGTGACACCATTTCGGTGATCCGCGACGGTAAACACATCGCCACGACCGCCATGGAAAACATGGATATCCCCCAGATCATCACCCAGATGGTCGGTCGGGAAATGAGCAACCTCTACCCCACCGAACCACACGACATCGGCGAGGTGATTTTCGAGGCGCGCCACGTCACCTGCTACGACGTCGACAACCCCAAACGCAAACGGGTCGACGACATTTCGTTCAGCCTCAAACGCGGGGAAATCCTCGGCATCGCCGGGCTGGTCGGTGCCGGTCGCACGGAGCTTGTGACCGCGTTGTTCGGCGCCTACCCCGGTCGGCACGAGGGCGAAGTCTGGCTGGACGGAAAACCCATAGACACCCGCACACCGCTCAAATCAATCCGCGCCGGCGTGTGCCTGGTGCCCGAAGACCGCAAGCGTCAGGGGATCATTCCCGACCTGGGTGTCGGCCAGAACATTACCCTGGCCGTGCTGGACAGTTTCTCGAAACTGACCCGCATCGACGCCGAAGCCGAACTGGGCAGCATCGATCGGGAAATTTCGCGCCTGCACCTGAAGACCGCGAGCCCGTTCCTGCCGATCACCAGCCTGTCCGGAGGCAACCAACAAAAAGCCGTGTTGGCGAAGATGCTGCTGACCAGGCCCAGGGTGTTGATCCTTGATGAGCCGACTCGAGGAGTGGATGTCGGCGCCAAATACGAGATCTACAAGTTGATGGGGATGCTGGCCGCCGAAGGCGTGTCGATCATCATGGTGTCTTCGGAGCTGGCCGAAGTGCTCGGCGTTTCCGACCGCGTACTGGTGATCGGCGAAGGCCGGTTGCAGGGCGATTTCATCAACCATGAACTCACTCAGGAACAGGTGCTCGCCGCGGCACTCAGCCAGCCCGACAGCCATAACAATAAAGATCGGAAATCCGCGTAAATGAATCAGGTCAAACAACTCTTCACCCGCTACAAGATGCTCGCACTGGTGTTTGCCGTGGCGCTGATCTGGCTGTTCTTCAGCTGGCAGACAGAGGGCGGATTCCTGACACCGCGCAACCTCTCCAACCTGCTGCGCCAAATGTCGATTACCGGGATTCTCGCCTGCGGCATGGTGCTGGTCATCATCAGCGGCGAGATCGATTTGTCGGTCGGCTCATTGCTGGGCCTGCTCGGTGGCGTGGCGGCCATTCTTGATGTTGTCTATCACATACCGCTGCTGGCGAACCTGAGCCTTGTGGTTGTGTGCGGGCTGCTGATCGGCCTCGCCAATGGCTACATGGCGGCGTACCTGCGCATTCCGTCGTTCATCGTGGGACTGGGGGGGATGCTGGCTTTCCGGGGGATTTTGCTGGGGATCACCGGGGGCACGACCATTGCGCCGGTGTCGCCGGAACTCGTTTACATTGGCCAGGGTTATCTGCCACATGCGGTTGGCGCAGGTCTGGGCGTTCTGCTGTTCGCACTGACGTTGTTCCTGACCTGGAAACAACGACGCAATCGCGCCCTTCACGGCCTGGCGGCACACTCAATGGTGCGTGACGTGACACGCGTGGTGTTGATCGGCGCGGTGCTGGCCGGTTTTGTCCAGACCCTCAACAGCTATGACGGCATTCCCGTGCCGGTCCTGCTTCTGCTGATTCTGCTGGGCGGATTCAGCTACGTGACCAGCCAGACCGTGTTCGGCCGACGCGTCTATTCCGTGGGCAGCAACATGGAAGCGACGCGCCTGTCCGGTATCAATGTACAGGCTGTGAAGCTCTGGATTTTCGGGATCATGGGCGTGATGTGCGCCCTCGCCGGCGTGGTCAACACCGCGCGCCTGGCCGCCGGCTCACCCTCGGCCGGCAGCATGGGCGAACTCGACGCCATCGCCGCCTGCTTCATCGGTGGCACCTCGATGCGCGGCGGTTCCGGCACGGTCTATGGCGCCCTCCTCGGCGCGCTGGTTATCACCAGCCTGGACAACGGCATGTCGATGCTCGACGTCGACAGCTACTGGCAGATGATCGTCAAGGGCAGCATTCTGGTGTTGGCGGTCTGGGTGGATGTGAGTACGCGGACCGGGCGGCGGTGACAGGCTGGGGGTGACGGTTTCGTCGGCCCTCGAGCTGCAAATGAAGTCATCTCTGAAAATGCGAAAAGCCTGCTTTTGAAGGCAGGCTTTTCGTTACGCCTGGAGCTTTCCGATATCTAGGAAGGCATCAGCCAGTGCCGTTCAGTGGTCCACCCGAGAAAAATCTTACAACCCTCCCGCTCTTGGTGAGCTGAAGTCAACCGACACCCAGATACCGCCATGCGCAACCCGATCATGGCGGGAAGAAATCGCCCCTGAAATACGCTGGATTGAGCGGCGAAGTGCACTTCAATGTTTCCAAGCACGCTCTCCAACCGGGACTGATCCAGCATCGACAGGTAAAACATCATCTGGCGCCACGCATACGCTGTGTTCTTCAACATGACCAGACGTGCATGGTAGAACTTGATCTGCATCTGCTGCCGACTGCATATCCATTTAAAACATGCCTCGGCCATTGAACCCAAACGGTCATGTAACAATGTCTTCAGGCCCAAATCATCAAACAGGATTGCCAGGTTTTGCGTGGTCAGTATTTGTTGCTGTTCGATGATCGTGCCGTTGTTCGCTGGTCTCCATCTACCGATATCGGCATTTGCCCGCTGCGCGCACAAACCAGCCAGCACATCACTATTGCTTCGTGAATTCCGCTGCTCGGATAGTGCAGCCAACTGATCCATATCGATATCGTAATAGCGTGCGTAAAGAGATCCGCCCATCAACCGGACTGAACGCTTGGCAGCCTTCACGAACTTGCCGGAGAAAGCGCCCATGAAAATGTCAGCCGCGATCTCCTCTACGAAGGGAAGATCCAGCTTGGCCGATTCGGCAAGCGAGGAAAATTCCTGAAGCAACTTGTTTGGCAGAATGGCCTGAGGAAATGCAACAAGGGTCAACGCGGACGCTTCGATCAAAGCCTGCCTGGCACCTTCAACCGCAAGAGCACCCACCTCGTACTCGCTCTCCAGGGCTTTCACCCAAGGCAAGTCAGCGACTTTCACCTGACGCTGCATGTTCAGCAGCAATAGAGAGCGTCGACGCCTGAACGCACGATAGGTAGCGACGGACAGTGCCCGCAACGCGACGTCTCGATATCCGGCGCTACAGATCTGCGCCGTCATCGCCGGCAGCACTTTCGCCACTGTATCTGCGGATGTAATGACACCATGGTCAATCAACTCTGTAATGGTTCCCTTTCGGCAACGTTCGAGGCGTCGACGAACCGAAGGAGGAATAGTTTCACCCTCCTTCAATGAATAAACCTTCGCCTCTTCGTTGGTGATGGGCGTCAGTAACGGAGCGAAATCAGAGATGCCTTCCGAGACTGGATATCTCGCCAGTCGCGCGGAAGCAGCCTTGGCAATCAGATAGTGTGCCGAAGCTGATACGTGATGACGCTGCAGTGCGCGCTTACTGGAATGATCTTCGGACTCAGGGTGTCCATGCTTGGCTACAAAGTCATCGACAATTTTGCGAATGCGCCCAACCTGGCGCCCCGTTAGCGATGCAGGATCGATAGAGCATTGCTTGAGCGATGCCAGCAACTCCGCCACACGATCACTGGAATTACCCGTAGGGCGAGGATCAGCCTCAGTGACGTTATCAAATTCTGTACCAAGCACCGAAGCGCGCTCGAACCAGCCTTCAGGGTAATACCTGCAAGGCCAACCATCGTTGTACGTCAGCAGGAAAAGCGAGACCGCCGCGTCGTAGAGAGGCAACCTGCGTTCAACAACATGCTTTTGAACGGTAAGACGAGGCTGGGGTAAAAGGACGGACAGGCGCAGGCTGATTTGGCCAGCGTTGAAAACTTCAACTTCCGCCATCGAGAGCGGGCGCTCGTTGGCTGCCGCGGGAAAGAAACGCACTCGTTCGAAGAAAGGCGCGATCTGCTCGATCAACGTCCTGGCCTCTTCAACGCGTTGTTGCCCCAGAAACCAGGCCACTGTCAGCAACGCAGCCTCTTCCGGTACATCGATCCGATAGTCTTCGTTCGTCAATCGCTCTTGCAGCGTTCTGACGCCTTCGTCTGAAAGATGCCACCTATTCAAATCGAGTCGTTCGTAACCCGCTCGAATGCCGGGAATCGATGACGCCAACAGGCGCTCATGAGCGGTCAACTCGCCACCGGCCAGAAGGTTGCCTGTTGCAAAGCCGCCGGTGGCCACTTCCAGCGTGATCCATTCTGGGAGGTCGGCAAACGGTGTTCGCGAGCCATACAGTGCACGGCCATGCATCAGGTTTTCTAGAACCTTTTGCCAGCGTTCGATCCGCGCAAGTGCTTGCGGACTGGCGTCGTTGTCGCGTGCAGTGAGCGCGCGAGACAGTTGAAAGTGCGCATAACCAGCGTTAATTCCGCCGAGCGCACTCGATTCACCCTCAGGCCTGGACATACTTCCTTGTGACCTACTATGTAGTGGGTCCGGGGGCTGGATTCGAACCAGCGCCCACCCGGTTAGGAGCCGAGTGTTCTACCGCTGAACTACCCCGGAACAGAGCGCGCATTGTCGATGAGTGGCCAAAGTATGTGAAGCTCGGTTTCAGGGAATTTGTTGCGACAGATCTCTGATCGTTCAGCCTTCGTCACTCAATGCAGCTCTTATCCAAACGCGGCACGCACAAAATCAATAAAACTCCTCAACTTCGGTGTCAGCCTCGGATCCGGCGCATACAACAGGTTCATCGGCGACACCGGCACCTTGTACTGCGGCAGCAGACTCACCAGTGTCCCGCTCCTCAGCGAATCCTTGACCAGCTCCAGCGGCAGCATCACCACCCCCAGCCCCGCCACTGCTCCGGACAGCAAAGGATCGCCCTGATTAATCGTCAATCGGCTTTTAATCGGCACGTCGATGCAACCTTCCGGGCCTTCGAATCGCAGGTGTGAGCGGCCGTCGGAATAGGCGAACGCCAGGCATTCATGTTCCTGGAGATCCCAAGGCGTGGTGATCGGTGGGCGGCGGGCGAGGTAGGACGGCGCTGCGCACAGCACCATTTGATAGGGCATCAGCGGCAGTGCCTTCAGCCCGCTGTCGGCGAGTTCGCCGATGCGGAATACCGCGTCGTAACCGCCGTCCACCAGGTCGACCAGTTCGTTCGACAGCGTCAGATCCACCGATACCTGCGGATAACGAACCATATACTCCAGCAGCTTCGGTGACAGCGTGCTCACGCCGAACGTGACGGGCGCGTTGATTCGCAGTCGACCGCTGGGCACGCCTCGAGTCACGGCAGCCATTTCTTCGGCGGCGTCCATGTCGGCCAGAATCAGCTTGGCCCGCTGATAGAACGTACGGCCGAAATCGGTGAGGCTTTGCTTGCGGGTGGTGCGGTTGAGCAGCGAAACGCCCAGATGCTGCTCGAGCATTTTCACTTGTTTGCCGACCATTTGCGGGGACAGGTTGAGTTCGTCCGCCACGGCGCTGAAGGAGCCCAGCTCCACCGCTTTGATGAAGGTGGCCATGAGTGTGAGGCGATCCATTGGAAACTCGTTGTTTCTAGTGTTGCGCCATCCTAGGCCTTTATCCGAAGCAGGCCAAAGCCTAAATTGGCGTCCATGGCACCGGATCACGCCGGTGCAATTTCATCGATAACCGAGGAAGTACAGATGGCACGCATTGTCAGGATTCATGAATACGGTGACGCGAGCGTCCTGAAACTGGAACACGTCGACGTCTTGGCACCTGCGGCGGACGAAGTACAGATCGAGGTCAAAGCCTTTGGCCTGAATCGCGCCGAAGTGATGTTCCGCAACCACGCTTATCTGCAGGAAGCTGAGTTTCCCAGCCGTCTCGGCTACGAAGCCGCCGGTGTGGTAGTCGCGGTCGGCGCCAACGCCCGCGAGTTCAAGATCGGTGATGCCGTCAGCCTGATTCCGCCGCTGGACATCGCGCGCTGGGGTACTTACGGCGAGCTGGCCAACGTGCCCGCCCACCTCACCGTCAAGCACCCACAGAACCTGTCGTTTGAACAAGCCGCGGCGTCCTGGATGCAATATGTCACCGCGTGGGGTGCGCTGGTCGAACAGGCCAGATTGCAAAAGGACGACTTCGTGATCGTCACCGCCGCCTCCAGCAGCGTCGGCCTGGCAGCCTTCCAGATCGCGAAAATGGTCGGCGCCACCTCGATTGCCGTCACCCGCACCCGCGCCAAGAAACAGGCCTTGCTCGACGCTGGTGCCGCGCATGTGATTGTCAGCGACGAAGAAGACATGGTTGCAGCGGTCATGGCGCTGACCAACGGCAAAGGCGCGCGGGTGGTGTTCGATCCGGTGGGCGGCCCGTCGTTCGAACCGCTGACCCAAAGCATGGCGCGCGGCGGCATCCTGCTGGAGTACGGCGCCCTGAGCCCGGAGCCAACGCCGTTCCCGCTGTTCACCGTGCTCGGCAAATGCCTGACCCTCAAGGGTTACCTTTACACGGAGATCGTCTCCGACCCGGCCACCCTGGCACGCGCCAAGAGTTTCATCGGCGACGGGCTGGCATCGGGGGCGCTGAAACCTATCATTGCCAGAACGTTTACTCTGGATGACATTCAGGAAGCGCATCGCTTTCTTGAAGCCAATCAGCAGGTCGGGAAGATTGTCGTCACGGTTTGAGGTGACGAGTCCCCTGCTCTTCTGTTTGCGGTAGAAACGACGAAAGCCTGCTTTTTTCAATGCAGGCTTTCGTCTATCCAGCATCCGGTTATTTCTGATGCGCCGTCAGCGCCGCATAGCCGTTCATCAAGTTGCGATAGTTCGGGATGCGCTGGGACAGCAGGTTGCCCAAGCCTTCGATGTCGTTGCGCCAGTCGCGGTGCAGTTCGCAGGCCACCGAGAACCAGTTCATCATCTGCGCGCCGGCCTGGGTCATGCGGTTCCACGCGGCTTGCTGCACGGTGGTGTTGAAGGTGCCGGAAGCGTCGGTCACCACGAACACGTCAAACCCTTCCGCCAGCGCCGACAGGGTCGGGAACGCTACGCACACATCGGTCACGACACCGGCAATGATGATCTGCTTGCGGCCGGTGGCCTTGATCGCCTTGACGAAGTCTTCGTTGTCCCAGGCGTTGATCTGGCCTGGACGAGCGATGTAAGGCGCGTCCGGGAACATTTCCTTGAGTTCCGGCACCAGCGGGCCGTTCGGGCCTTGTTCGAAGCTGGTGGTGAGGATGGTCGGCAATTCGAAGAACTTGGCCAGATCGGCCAGCGCCAATACGTTGTTCTTGAACTCGTTTGGCGAGAAGTCCTGCACCAGAGAAATCAGACCGGTCTGGTGGTCGACCAGCAGAACTACGGCGTCGTCTTTGTTCAGGCGGTTGTAGGTTGGAGTGCTCATGTGTGAATCCCTTTTTAGTTGTGGAAGTGCGTTTGCGTTCAAGATGGGCACAGATTACTGACTCGCCTGAACGCGATAAATCGTCTGAAAAGCGTTTCACCGTCAACCCAAAACGGACAATCAACTCAAACTGCCAGGTGGATCACACAGCCGGCCCGACCTTCGCGCCTATCCTCGTCATAATGCTGACCCGCTCAGAACGACCTCCAGGGAAATGTTGATGCCCGGACGCAATACGCAAGCGCCCACGCCAGATGAAGCACCGCGCGCGCCCCGCAAAGGGGTGAAGGCCGGGTCTACCTTTCGGCTGACCGTCAGTTTCATGCTGATGGTGGTCGTGGCCTTTCTGGCGGTCGAGAGCTGGCGGACGTGGCGTGACTATCGTTCGGTCTTTGCCTCCGCGCGCGACTCGGTAACCAACCTAGCCCGCGCCACCGCGCAGCATGCCGAGGACACCATCCGCCAGGTCGATGTGCTGACCGCCGGGCTGGCCGAGCGAGTCGAAGGCGATGGGCTGCAGAACCTCGATGTGGCGCGGATTCATAAGCTGCTCATCCAGCAATCGAAAATCATGCCGCAGCTGCACGGTCTGTTCATCTACGGCCCGGACGGCCATTGGATCGTGACCGACAAGGAGGTCACGCCAGAAACCGCCAACAACGCCGACCGCGATTATTTCCAGTACCACCGCACCCATGAAGACCGAGGCGTGCGCATCGGTCAGGTAGTGGAAAGCCGTTCCACCCATGATCTGATCATTCCGATCTCGCGGCGTTTGAACAACCCCGACGGCTCGTTCGCCGGCGTGCTGCTGGGGACGGTCAAGGTCAGTTATTTCGTCGACTATTACGGTGACTTCCGCATTGATGACAAAGGCGCGCTGGTGCTGGCGATGCGCGACGGCACGATCCTTGTGCGCCGGCCGTTCATTGCCTCGGTGGTCGGCAAAAGCCTGGCGAACAGCGAGATCTTCAAGACCTACCTGCCCAGCTCCAACCAGGGCATCGCCCAGATCAGGGCGGTGGTCGACGACACCGAACGCCTTTACGGCTATCGCGCCCTGACCACCTACCCGCTGGTGGTCGAGGCCGGTTTGTCCCGCGACTCCATCATTGCGCCGTGGCGCCAGGACCTGCTGAAAAACGGCTTCGTGCTGGTGTTCCTGATTCTGGTGCTGGCCTGTTTCGGGCTCATCGTGCTGAGCCAGTTGCGTCAACGGATGGCGATGGAGCGGGAGATCCGCTCCGCGCACAAAACGATGCGCGACATGGCGCTGACCGACAGCCTCACCGGTCTGGGCAACCGTCGGCGCCTGGACGCGGCGCTGGCGGACGAGATTCGTCTGGCCCGGCGTCAGGGCACTTCGCTGTCGTTGATCATGCTCGATGTCGACTACTTCAAACGCTACAACGACCAGTACAGCCATGCCGCCGGCGATGACTGCCTGATCGCGGTCGGCGACGGAATCCGCAAAGCGGTCAAGCGCCCCTCTGATTTGGCCGTGCGCTACGGTGGTGAGGAATTCACCGTGCTGCTGCCCAACACCGACAGCGCCGGGGCGATTCAGGTGGCCGAAGATATTCTGCAGACCATTCGTTCGCTGGAGCTTGAACATGCCGGGCATCCGCTGGGGTATGTCACCGCGAGTGCGGGGATCACCACACGCTATCCGGTTGACGATGCGGTGACACCGGCCACTTTGCTCAAGTCAGCCGATACCTGTCTGTATCAGGCCAAGCAGCAAGGGCGGAATCGCTGGTGCTCGGCGCAGGCCTCCCGGCAAATCCAGCCGATTGCGGCGATGCCGCGGACGGATCGCTGAGTGCAAATACAACCAGTCATTTCCAGCGTCCTTCACGCACATAAGCAGCGTCCTACAGCAGCCGTCCCTCACGCCTGATTACATAGGCACCCTCGCCTTCGATACCGTCTTCTGCCTGATCCGGACAGAACACAGACGATGCGAAGAAAAGACGCCTTTCCATTGGGCCTCTCATAAGATCGACTCAAGCAACCAGGCACGAGAGGTGTCCATGAAACACAAGAAGCCAAAAGCTCAACCAGCGCCTGCTTCCAGACTTCGTGCCGAAGAACCCGGTTTGCCCATCAGAGTTTCTGCCAGTCAGCGGCTTTTTTTGAAAGTGGCCGCAACGTGTGGCAAAGAAATGGAGCCTGATGGTTGGCTCGCCGGTGGTGGGCAAACACCGTAAGCCGACGCCTCACGATTTATTTACCGGCTCAACCTTGGAATCGGCCCACACTCCCTCATATCAAGGAACATCTGCGACCCATTCGAGAGGAAGGACATGCCATGACCACTCAAACCGAAACTGCCATTCTCGCTGGCGGCTGCTTCTGGGGCATGCAGGATCTGCTGCGCCGCTATCCCGGCGTGTTGCAGACGCGGGTCGGTTATTCCGGCGGCGATGTGCCGAATGCCACTTACCGCAACCATGGCAATCACGCCGAGGCCATTGAAATCGTCTTCGATCCCGCCGTGATCAGCTATCGGCAGATCCTCGAGTTTTTCTTTCAGATCCACGATCCAAGCACGCCCAACCGTCAGGGCAACGACCTCGGTCCGAGCTATCGTTCGGCGATCTATTACCTGAACGAGCAGCAACGCGATATCGCCGAAGACACTGCGGCTGATGTCGACGCGTCAGGCCTGTGGCCAGGCCGCGTGGTTACCGAAATCGAACCGGCGGGGCCGTTCTGGGAAGCGGAGCCGGAGCATCAGGATTACCTCGAGCGCATTCCGAATGGCTACACCTGCCACTTCATTCGCCCGAACTGGAAGCTGCCGAAACGCGGTTGAAATCAACAGAGGCCATTGCGCAATGTGCAACGGCCTCTGTTTTGGTCAAAGCGCCTTGCGCATGAACACCCGAGCAAAGCCATCTTCCGTGGCGCGATGGGTTTCGAGATAACCGAGTTTTTTGTAGATCTCGATGTTTTCGGTCATCCGTTCGTGGGTGTACAACCGCACCGCCGCCAGCCCTTTGTCACGCGCGTGTTCTTCACAGAACGCCATCAGCACTTTTCCCAGGCCCTTGCCCTTGTGCCGAGCTGAAACGGCGACGTTGACCAGAAGTAGCTCGGTGTCTTCAGGGGTCATGACCAGCACGCCGACAACCTCGTCATTGTCGATCAGGACAAACGTCTCATTGTCCTGCAACACCTGCCGGTAATCCTCCAGCATCGGCGCAGGTTTCTTGCCGATTCTGGCGATGTACGGTGTATAGGCCTCGGTGACGAGTGCGGCGATGCACTCGGCATCCTGAGGTTGAGCGCGGCGGATGGTCTGCACGATGGGGCTCCGATGAATGTCAGGCATGCCGGCGATAGTCCCACAGTTCACGCGTGCGACAAACCTAGGCCTTGCCCACCGAAACCACCGCCCTCGCCTGCCCATGCTGCCGCGTGGTCACCAGCCCGATAAAGGAAATCGCCAGCGCCAGGCCAATCGTCGAGGTCACTTCCAGACGATGCTCCGGCGTCACCATCATCACCGCGAGCGCGGCGCAGATGAAGACGATCACCAACCACGTCAGCCACGGAAACAGCCACATGCGAAACGTCAGCTCGACGTTCTGCCGACGCAGCATCCGGCGCATGCGCAATTGCGAAACCGCGATCACCAGATACACCAGCAACGCAATCGCGCCGGAGCTGGCGAGCAAAAACTGGAACAGCCCCGCCGGCATGAAATAGCTGAACAGCGTCACCCCGGCACCAATCACGGTGCTGGCGATCACCGCCGCCCTCGGCACGCCCGCAGCGGAGGTCACCTTCAGCGGCTGCGGAGCATCGCCGCGACGCCCCAGCGAGAACAGCATCCGCGAAGAAATGTAAATCGAGGAGTTCATGCAACTGGCCACTGCGATCAGCACGACCACATCGACCAGGAATTTGGCGTTGGGAATGTTCATCAGCTCCAGCGCGCGCTGGTAAGAGCCGACGGACGCCAGCAGCGGGTCGTTCCAGGGCACCACCGAAATCACCACGAAAATCGACAGCAGATAAAACACGCCGATGCGCCAGATGACCGAGCGCGTGGCCTTGGCGATGTTCTGCGCCGGATTGCTCGATTCGGCGGCCGCGATGGTCACCGCCTCCGTCCCGATAAAACTGAACATGATGGTGATAAAAGCCCCGACCACCGCCGACAAACCATTGGGCGCAAACCCGCCATGCTCTTCCATCAACCGACTCAAACCGCTGGCCTCACGTTCCGGAATCCAGCCCATCAACACCGCAAAACCCAGCCCGATGAACCCGATGATCGCCACCACTTTGGCCATCGCAAACCAGAACTCGAACTCACCGTACTTGGACACGCTGAACAGGTTGGTCACCACCAGCAAAATGATCGACAGCAACGCGAACAACCACGCATCGACCTGAGGAAACCACTGGTTCAAGACATGCCCGGCGGCCAGCGCTTCAATTGGAATGACCAGCACCCAGAACCACCAATACAACCAACCAATGGTGAACCCCGCCCAGCGCCCGATGGCCTGATCGGCATAGGTGGAAAACGATCCCGTGTCCGGATGGGCCACGGCCATTTCACCGAGCATGCGCATGACCAGCACGACCAGCAGACCGGAGAAGAGATAAGCAAGCAAGACGGCCGGGCCGGCGGCGGCAATGGCGTGGCCGGAGCCGACAAACAGCCCCGCACCGATGATGCCGGCAATGGAAAGCATGGTGACATGACGCGGCTTGAAACCTTGCGCCAACTGACCGTTCGAGTCCTTCGAGTTCAGGCTATTCATTGTTTTTGTTGTTCTCTGGTGATCGACGTTTGGGCGTACTGACGACGTGTCAGGCGATCATCATTTCTTCCTGTTGCCCTGCTCCAGAGCGGCGCACCTCAAGCGCTGCAGCGTTAAAAATCGGTCGGACGACGACGCAGGGCGATGAAATGATGCGTCACCTTACGTGTCTGGAGTTGATGGGAAATAGCCTGGGAGCGGCATGGGGGCGTCTGATTTCGACATGGCGAATAGCGTTCGGACTTCTGTCGTGCAGGCATTCGACCTGAGTCTGCCTCGCGCAAAAAACAAAGGCAGCACCCGCTTTCGCGAGTGCCACCTTTATCAACTACCCACTGATCAGGCCTTCTTGTCTGCCTCCTCCAGAGCCTTTTCAGCATTGAACCCGTCGAAGTTCTCGAACACGCCCATAAAGCCCGGCACGGTCACTTCTCGCGCCCAGTCGCGCTGGAGTTCGCAGTACATCTGCACGCGGCTGATGAGCTTCGCGCCCGCCTGTTCCATTCTGCGCAACGCCGCCTCGTGTGCGGCAAGCGATGTGCCGCCAACCGCATCGACCGGCACATACACTTCATAACCTTCCTGGATGGCGTCGAGCACCGGGAACGTCAGACAGGCTTCGGTCCAGAGCGCAGTCATGATGAGTTTCTTGCGTCCAAGCGCCTTGACCGCCTGTTTGAATTCCGTGTCCTCCCAGCTGTTGATCGAGGTACGGTCATAGGTCGGCAGGTGACCGAGAACCTGTTGCAATTCCTGAATCGGCGGCTTGTTGCGGCCGGTCGCGACATTGACGGTCGAGTGGATGATCGGAAGGTCGTAGTTGACCGCCGCCTTCGCGACGCTGGTGATGTTGAAGACGAGTTCGTCACGCGGCATCGAGCGGATCGAGGAAACCTGAACAGGCTGATAATCGATGATGATCAACGCCGAGTTTTCCGGGGTCAGCAACTGATCGGTGTGGGCGTTGCGGAGCGTTTCGCTTGCCATGGGCAAATCCTTTTTATGGGTGACGCACGTTTGTGAAGGGGCCGAAGCCCGTGCGGAAAATCAATTCCAGACACGCAAAAAGCGTGATTTGCCTGGAAAACCCATTGTGCTGTTCCCATGTTCGACGCAGTAGTAGCATTGCGCGACGTGCTGTGTCGCACAAAGGGGAACGCAAGCATGGATATCGAAGAACTACAGACCTTCGTGGAAGTGGCTGACGCCGAGGGCATTTCGCAGGCTGCACTGCGTCTTGGCGTATCGAAGTCGATCGTCAGCCGCCGCCTGGCCCGCCTTGAAACCGAACTGGGTGTGCAGCTGCTGGCACGCTCGACGCGCGGATCGGCACTCACTGAGGCCGGCGCGATCTTCCGGGACTACGCCGCCAGAGTCTGCACCGAGATCAACGTCGCCAAGGAAACGATCCTGCCTGCCGGAGCCCTTCGCGGCCGCCTGCGCGTGGCTGTCCCGCTGTCGTTCGGCCCGACTCACTTTGCACCGGTGCTGGCGGAAATGGCGCGCCGTCACCCTCAGCTGCATATGCAGACTTGCTACAGTGATCGCTTCGTTGACCTCATCACCGAGGGCTACGATTGCGCCATTCGAGTGGGTTATCTGAAGGACTCCAATCTGATCGCAAGGCGTATTGGTCCGGTCTACACCAAGCTCGTCGCGAGCGCGGACTACATCAAGGCGCACGGCGCCCCAGAGAAGCCGGACGACCTGATCAACCATCAGGCACTCATGCAGGGCACCGAAGCCTGGCAATTCATGGACGGCGACAAGACCGTCACGGTTCGTCCGCAAGGACGCTTCAAGGCTGACAACGGCACCGCCCTCGCCGCTGCCGCAGTCGCCGGCCTGGGCGTCGCCTACCTGCCCGACTGCCTCACCCATGAGCACCTGGCATCGGGCGCACTGGTGCAGATCATGACAAACCATCCCCCACCGCCAGCCGGTGCCTACCTCCTCCGCCCGCCGGGGCCGCATCCCGCCCGGAAAATACGCGTGCTCACCGAGCTGCTGATCGAGTTCTTCGGCGAAACTCCGCACCTGGCGGTGCAGCCGCTGTCACATCAGGAGGATGCGCTGGCACCTACCTGAACCAGCACAGGAGATGTGATTTGCTTCAACGCCCGCAACAGTCAATGCGCCGTACTGCATTCATTGCAGACACAACGGCGCTGATCCTGTTTTTCACAACCACCGGCATCATCAATGAACGATTCATTGCCGGCATGACGTGGGATCAGGTTCTTCATGCGCGCCTTGTGGGCGCCGTATTGATGGTGCCCGTCGCAAGACCTTACGGTCTGTGGCGGGACTGGGTGATGAAGCGAGCCAGCCCGCGTCGGGTTTCCAGACTGCTGTGGGACAGCTTCGCCCTCGTCAGTTTCCAGGTCCCAATCTATGCAGCGATCATTGCCTCAAGTGGTGCATCGGGAGGTGAACTGGTGCGCGGCACGCTCGGTGCGGCGTTGATGATGCTGGCGCTGGGGCGACCCTACGGGGCATTTCTCAACAGGGTGCGCAAGGTGTTCGGCTTGCCTCCGGGTGGCGACAAGCCGATGTCGCTGAACATTTGAGCGACCGCCGGTTTCACCCCTTGGTCAGATCAACCAACGGTGTCTGCCGCACCTCAGTCTCCCGCCCGCCCTGAATGTCACTCACCTGCTTCAAGGCCTTGTCCACCGCCGTCTTATCCGCCAACAAGCTGTAGCTGATGCGGAACTGTTTGTGTTCCTTCGGCCCGATTGTCGGTACCAGGTTCAGGGGCCGCTGATAACGGCGGTTGTAGGAAAAACTCGTCCCCGGCTCCAACCCGGTGACATAACCCTGGCCTTGGGTATCGGTATTCTTCCACAGGGAAAACACCGGCAATGTCTGCGTATTGAAGCCAACCGAAACACCCAGGCTGCCGGCCTTGTTATGCAACACGGTCAACGTATCGCCCTTGGCATCGGCATACGGCACGACGTTGTAAACCGTTTCGTCGTAGTCCTTGGTCGGTGCGCGATAGGTTTGCCATTCAGCCAAATCGCCCTTGGCTTTGTCGTTGAACGGCGACACCTGTTTCACCGGCGCGGCGAAACGAGCGCCCTGCTCCAGGAACGGGGTGCTGAAGTTACTGTGGTACAGCGCTTGGTATTCCTTCGGATAGTCACCGTTGTTGGTCAGAGTGTCGTTAAGGGCGAACACTACGCTGCCAGGTTCGGTGACGAGTTCGGTGGCGACGGAGAAGTCGACTTTCTTGAACGCCTGCTCTTTCAGTTCGCCGCGCAGGGTGATGGCGTAAGGTGGCGTTTCATCGATGTGCAGGGTGACCTTGTTCGCAGGAATGTTGGCGGCCCGGCCGTGCAGGGTCAGCAGTTCGCCGTTGTCGATGCCGGGGTGGCCGACCCATTCGTATCCGCAGCGGGTCACCAGCTCATTGAAACCTTCGAGCCAGCCCAGACCACCGCGACCATGGAGTTCGATGAAGGACGGATTGACCACCTCCTTGACCGGCGAATCCCAGCCCATGCGCACATTGCCGACCGAGGCCTGCAAGACGTTCATTCCGCGCGTCGGCACCACCGATAGCTTCATCGTGCCGTTATCGATGTCGACAATGCTGACGCCCTCCTGCCGACCGCCATGCAAGGTGCGCAGGCTGACGCTGAAAGGTTTGTCGGTTTTCACGCCGAGTTGCTGGCTGGTGATCTGCCAGTTCTGAGCGGCTTTGTCGGTGTCGAGCAGAACGTAATCCCAGGCCATGGCGTGGGAGGCAGCGGACAGTGCGCTGAGGGCAACAACGAGTTTGAGCGGGATCATGGGAGCAGCCTTTCTTGGAGTTGTGCCGTTTTTATAAACCTGCTGAAACGTTTCATCAAGCTTAAAAAGTGACGTGTGTTGGTAGGTGCCGAGGAAGAATGGGTACGGACAGGAAATTGAAATCGAGGTGATCGCGTTATCCCGCAGACGGGAGTCCGCTTTTTTCAGGAGTGGCATGGACGTCTGATTTCGACATGGCAAGGGCAGCGTGTTTAAGCGTTTTTCGAATGGTGTTTAGAAACGCCCGGCATTACTTCACCACGGCTACAGCGTCTTGCGTCATTGCCTACGACTACGCCAGAATCCGCCGGCTTGTGCGTCTGGGGTGCGGGTTTTATCGTTTCCGGGTCACTGAAAAACAGTGATCGGGTTTGGTAGCCCGCAGCGCTGACGCATTGCGTCACCTCATGCAGTTGCATTCATGCGACTGGATCTATGGTGGCCATGCTCAGGGCTTCTTCGGAAGCGCCGGTTCCAGTGCTCCGGTCTACCAACCTGCGTATGGTCGCCACCCCTCGTTTGGTAGCGAGAGTGGATGACTCCCCTTTAATAAGTGCTGGAGATTCATCTATGTTCAAACCAACACCGAACCCTCCCGAAACCGATCCGGTTTCTCCCTACAAATTCCCCGATTCCCGAACCCTTAACGAAGCGGCAGAACGCGCGCTCGATCACTACCTCACTCCGCAACAACGGATCATGGGCAGCCATCACAAACACGACCCCATGTACATGGCCAACCCTGCATACAACACCGAATCACTCCTGGCCAACGCCAGCGAATCACTGGGCTCGGCGAGCGAAATGCTTAATAACTTTGCGGCCACGCTGGAGCCTGCCCACCGCAAGACTGCGATCGGGATTGCGCAGTTGGTGATGTTGAGTGAGTTGGCGGTGAATCAGGCGTTGGATCATGTTGAGGTGAAGACCTGAAAGCCAACCCCTCTTTCATGACTGATTAGTAGGGGCTTGAGAAAACGATGCCAGCCGAAGCTGCCACAGTAAATGGCAGCTATCGGCCATAAGCTGACCCTCGCAGGTGACAGCTACAGACCAATAGTGGACGTTCGCTTAGCAAATAAAAATTCATGAGAGGAATCGTACGCGAAGGTTGACCGCCTTCGCGTACTAGGGAGCCCCTGCGAGCAATCGAATTTCATTATAGGCAGTGACTTTCATGGTCAACACGCAGTGCTCATCCACTGCCGCGTTCCTGATGGAAGGGCAGCTTTACAGCTTATAGCCACCACTTGCTTCAATGACCTGGGCGGTCACCCAGCGGCTTTCCTCACACGCCAGATACGCCACGACCGCGGCGATGTCTGAAGTTTCTCCGAAGCGGCCCAATGCTGTATCAGCTTCGATCATTTTAACCATGTCGACGTTTTCACGTACGGCCGCGTTCATGTCTGTCCGTACCCAGCCCGGCGCCACGGCATTCACCGTAATGCCGTACGGACCCAATTCCTGTGCAAGCGCATGGGTCAGGTTGTTGATACTGGCTTTGGCCATCGAATAGATCGGCACTGCCGACATGGCCCGTGCGCCGGCACCGGAGGTAATGTTAATAATTCGGCCGCCATCGCTTAGACGACTAAGTGCGGCTTGAACGACGAAAAACGGCGCTCGAGCGTGGACCGCGAAGATAGCGTCCCAATTGTCCGGTGTTGCATCCCGGAAACTGCCCCAACCGGAATTTCCGGCATTGTTGACAAGAATGTCGAGCGCTTTATTCCCGTTTCGTCTGATGAGTTCTCGGTCGAGTTGTTCGAACAATGCGGGGATAGCCTGAACATCTGACAGATCAGAATGAAGTGCGAATGCACTACCTCCGGCGCTCTCGATGGCATCAACCACCTCCTCGGCGGCGGACTTGCTTGCGTTGTAGGTCAAGGCGATTGTTGCGCCTTCTTTCGCCAGGCGCTCTGCAATCGATCGACCGATTCCCCGCGACCCTCCTGTCACCAGGGCCGTTTTTCTAATTAGCGATTGTGGCATCTGAAATTCCATTAATTCGAACTCTTGGTGGGGTGATCTACATGACGCTCAGGAGATCCGTTCGCGCACGATGGGACCAGGGAGAGCCTCCACAATCGAGACACCCAGCCGAATGAGATCGGTATCGCCGTTGTATTCGTGTTCGGCGATGTGGTGCAGCAGAACGCCGAGCTGCTCCAATTGGCGGGCGACTTTCAAAGGGCCTGCATTGATGGGCGTGAAGCCAGCGTCTTCAATCAAACCGCGCGCGACGTCGCCTGCCTCCTGGTCGTCAGTTGCGTAGAAAACGTTAGGTTTGGTCGCCGAGGCAGACCAGGCAGCACCCTCCAGCACCGGCGCCGCCAACAGGCTGAAGGCCTTGACCACCCGCGCACGCGGAAGACGGTTTTGCAGATACTCGGCAGTCGAGTTGTCACGCATGAAAGCATGGTCATGAAAGTGCACAAACTCGTTAGTGACGCCGAGCGGATTCATGGTTTCGATCACGATCTTGCCGTCGAGTGCGCTGCCAACCGCGTCGATCACAGCGTCTGCCCTGGGCCAGTAGACCGAGAACAACACAGCTTCGCCAAATTGAGCCGCTTGTTCGAAGGTGCCGTGGCGGGCCCGACCGCCAAGTTCGGCAAGCAATGGCGCAATCTTGCGATCCTCGCCGTCCTTGGCGAGCACCAACTGGTGATCCGCATCACCCCATGCCCGCGCTAGCCTGCTGCCAAGATTCCCGGTGTTCAGTATTCCTATCTTCATTACAGCCCCTCTTTCTTTCGGTGAAAGACATCACTGTAAGAAGCCATGGAAAATAGATAAATAGCATGTGGAACGACAGACTGTTGTCTATAGATACATCAGTTAATATCTAAGATAGGACCGGTGTGACTTTAAAAGAACCGGACGCCAGCTTTAAGGACGCCCGGTTTAGAACTATTACCCCTCGACGGTGTTCGCACTCGCCAGCTCTAGGAACAGAGCAATATGGATGGGCGGAAGACCTTCCAGCGTTCCTCCGATGGGAGACGGACTCTTGGTAGTGCTGATCAACTGACGAGCTTGTTCTGGCGAAAGCGGTTCGCCGCGCTGACGGTAGACTTCTTTGGCCCTCTCATCGGTCAAGCCTTCTGGAACCGCAGGCGCGTAGGGCCAGAAGTAAATCGGCGTGTTGGGTTCGATACGCCAACTGTCGGCGAGTGAACCCGCATCGACCACGTTGTATCCAACGGCCTCTATGAAACGCGTGATGATTTCCTTAGCAACGGCGTCGTTACCAGCGATGGGCAAGGTGGTACGTTCGGCATCACCCTTGGGACGAGCGTTGTACTGCATGTGGATCCAGCCAATGTTATGGATACCTTTAACCACCTTCGCGTCTTTGAGGTGTTGCTGGACCAGTTCGCTGGAAGTTAATTTGCCCTGATCGAGATCGGCCCGGCGAAAATCGCCCATGCCTGGGTAGTAATTGGTTTGATCGATAACCACCTTGCCCACGAACTTGTCGGCCGGCAGAGTTTTGAAGTTCGCAAGAGGAATGGCCAGCGAGACGATATCGCCCGAGGCGATGGCCTCTTCGACAGAGCCCGCACGAGCGAGAGGTCCAAGTTCCTTTACCAGCTTGGAAAGGGACTCAGGGCCGCGGGAATTGCTGATAACGACCTTGTAGCCTGCTGCGACCGCAAGATGGGCTACTGCTTTGCCCACCAAGCCCGAGCCAATGATTCCGATCGTCTGGGTCATCTTGAATATTCCTTCTATGGGGTTTCGGCGGGACCCGCCGAGAGACATTCAGCACCCTGTAGTGCCTGGAGCGGACTTTAGATTCGATCGGTCCATTGATAAATGGAGCCTGAAGTTACAGACTGTTGTCCATGAACACATCAATTGATTTGCCGGAAATGAAAGTCTTCGTCGCCGTTGTCACCGATGGCTCTTTCACTACGGCGGCGGACCGACTTGGCACGGATAAAGCCCGAGTGAGTCGGATCGTCCGGCGCATGGAAGAAAAGCTCGGTGCACAATTGCTCATCCGCTCCACTCGGCGTCTGAGCGTAACTGAAGTGGGACGCGATTATTTCGAGCGGGCCATGTGCATCTTGACCGCCGCCGAGGCGGCTGAAGCGGCTGTGGCGCAACAATCTAGGGAGCCAAAGGGCCTGCTCAAAATCACGGCCGGATCTGAGTTCGGAACGATGGTTGTGGATCGCTGGATCGCCACGTTTCTGCGCCATTTCCCGAAGGTGACGGTGGAGGCGGAATACACCAACCGTTTGGTCGACATAATTCATGAAGGCTTCGATGTCGCTATTCGCGTCGGCAAGCTTGAAGATTCAGGACTGTCGGCGCGCAAACTGGGCGAGGTGTTCTATGGGCTGTACGCAACCCCGGAATACTTGAAGCAGGGACCGAGGATTAAAGCTGTCAGCGACCTGAAGCATCATGATCTGATCATGAAAACTACGCGCGGCCGCTCGAACTGGAGCTTGGTAAACGGCACGAACTCGGAGAAAGTCACTGCTGTTCCCCGGTGCGCCGTCAATAGCACGATCGCCGCAAAAAACCTGGCGCTTGAGGGGCTGGGAATCGCACAACTTCCTCGCTTCATGGCTGAGCCACATGTCGCGGAAGGCAAGTTAGCTTGCGTGCTGTCCGGATGGGCGGAGATACCTGCGCCGGTCCACGCCGTATTCGCATCGAGCCGCTATATGGACCCCAAAGTACGCAGCTTTGTGGACCTGAGCTTAAGTGCGTTTTAGGGCAACGAGCGATAGTCCAGTGTGCGACTTAGCAACGTCAGTGCGACGCCGGCACTTTTTCCTCTAAACGCGTCATTTTGGAAATGAACTCCATTGGCATGAGCGATCGAATTCACCGTCTATCTCGGCACGTCTTAACAATAGGAGGCCAGTGATGCGGCTGCCATTTGGTCGGAAGGTGCCGCTCTCAAATGTCCGCTTTTGGCCGAAAGCAGTCACTCGCAAGCACCGTCACTCCCGCTCAAACCGCCCCACCGAAAACAACGAAAGATCCAGCTCACTCTCCCCCCGCAAACACCACTGCGCAAACGCCTCCCCCAACGCCGCCGAGTGTTTGAACCCATGCCCGGAGCACGCCGACACCACCAACGTATGTTGCAACCGTGGATGCTCATCAATGATGAAATGCCGATCCGGCGTGACGGTGTAGGCGCAAACCGCTGACTTCACCACCCGATCCGTCAGCCCGGCAATGCGCCCCTGCACCTGCTGTTCGTACATCTCGCGTTCTTCCTCGGCCGAGACTGTGCGATCCAAAGTCCCGGGCGTGGACGTGCTGTGATACTGCGCCGTCGCCACCTTCAAACTGCCCTCCCCCGGCAACGCGGGAAAGCCATAGAAATCGCCGTCCGGTCCGTGAGTGAAGATGAACGTGGGCGAGTGCCCGACCAGTCCCGCGTCAGGCTCGGTTTCGAACCAGAACAGTTTTTGCCGATAGACGCTGAGCAGTCTGTCGAACGGCGCGCCCAGCAAGCCGCCCGCCCAGTTGCCGGCGGTGACCACCAGTTTGTTCGCCCGCACGGTGCGCTGGTCGGTGGTGACGGTGACGCCCTGTTCGTCCGAGCCGATGTGGGTCACGGTCTCGCCCTTATAGAGTGTGGCGCCGTGTTGTTCGGCCAACCTCAGTTGTACGTCGATGCAGCGTTCGGGCCGTACAAAACCACCTTCGGGCTCGAAGTAGCCAATGGCGTCGTCTCGCACCAGGGCAAACTGCGGAAAGCGCTGGCGGATCTGGGCGGCGTCGAGGACTTCGTGTTCGATGCCATAGGTCTGTGCCAGGGCGATGGTGCGCAGGGTGAAGTCGGTTTCGTCGGCGGGATCAAAGTGGGGGCTGGAGGTCAGCACCAGCAGGCCGGTCTGTTCGAACAGGGACTCGCCCGACAGCGCTTCCAGTTCCCGCCAGATGCGGTGGGAGTTGCGCACGATGGGCACGTATTGCGCGCCCTCGCCCACGGACAGCCGGGTGATGCGGGTGTCGCCATGGCTGGAGCCGAACGCGTGCGGCGGATGGTGACGGTCGATGCCGACCACGTTGACCCCGGCTTTTGCCAGTTGATACACCGTGGCCGCGCCCATGGCGCCGAGGCCGATGACCATTGCTTCGCATCGTTCCATGATTGATTTCCGCTCAGGCAAAAGAGCCACAGTGAAGCGGATCAGGCGGTGGAAAACAATCCGCTGAAAGCCGTGCTCGGGCAAAAACACGAAAAACCAAAAGCCGTGCGATTACCGGCCAGACTCGTTTGTCCCGCCTTGCATCGCGGCATACCCTCTGACGCCAATAAAAACCATAAGAGAGAGTCCCGCCTTGATCCGTTTCTGCAAAACCTCGCTGTGCCTCGCCGTTCTGTCTTCGTTCGTTGCCACTGCCAGCCATGCCGCCGATGCGTCCTGGGTGGATAGCGCCGTGAGCGCGGTCAATCAGGAAGTCGTCGATCTGCGCCACACGATTCATCAGCATCCAGAGCTGGGCAATCTTGAATTCAAGACCGCCGCGCTGGTGGCCGAGCGCTTGAAGGCGTCGAACATTGAAGTGCGCACCGGGGTCGGCAAGACGGGTGTTGTGGGGGTGCTGAAAGGCGGATTGCCGGGGCCGGTCGTAGCGTTGCGCGCCGACATGGACGCACTGCCGGTCAAGGAGATGACGAACCTGCCGTTCGCCAGTCAGGCCACCAGCACGCGGCTGGGCAAGAGCGTGCCGGTGATGCACGCCTGCGGGCACGACACTCACACCGCCATGTTGCTGGGCGCCGCGAAAGTGCTGGCCGAGCATCGGGATCAGGTGCGCGGGACGGTGGTGTTTTTGTTTCAGCCTGCCGAGGAAGGCGCGGCCGATGTCGATGAATTCCAGACCGATACTCTGATCGGCGCACAGGCGATGATCCGCGATGGCGCGCTCGATTCACCTAAGGTCGAGGCGGTGTTCGGGGTGCATGTGATGGCGGGTTATCCGACCGGGCATCTGTTCTACAAATCCGGGACCGTGCTCAACAGCAGCGACTCGTTTCGCATCACGGTCAAGGGCCAGCAGACTCATGGCTCGGCGCCCTGGAGCGGTGTCGATCCGATTGTCGCCAGTCAAGGCATCATCAGTGGATTGCAGACGCTGGTCAGTCGGCGCGTCGATCTCACGCAGGGCATGGGCGTGATCAGCGTCGGCACGATCAACGGCGGCTCGGCGGCCAACATCATTCCCGAGACCGTGGAAATGACCGGAACCATCCGCACCAACAACGCCGACATCCGCGACACGATCCTGAAAAAAATGCCGCCGCTGGTGAACAGCATCGCCAGCGCCTACGAGACCCAGGCCAACCTGCTGCTGGTGAACAATGCGCCCGTGACCACCAACGATCCGGCCCTGACCGAAGCCATGATCCCGGCCCTCGAACTGGCAGCACCGGGCAAGGTCGAGCGCCTGCCCGCCTCCCTGTCGCCGAGCGAAGACTTCTCCTACTACGCGCGCAAAGTGCCGGGGTTGTTCGTGTTTCTCGGCGCCACGCCGGAAGGCCAGGACATGAGCAAGGCGCCGAACAACCACAGCCCCAACTTCACCGCCGATGACGCGACCCTGGCCACCGGGGTGAAGGCGCATGTGCAGTTTGTGCTCAATTATCCGGGGCGGGGTCAGCGGGGCTGATTCGTTCCAGTTAAGGATCGATTGGCAAAGGCCCGTTTAATTAACGTTGCAGCTCAGTTGGAAGAGATAAGCCGGATCGAAGACCGTCCTTCCCAATAGCTTCTCCAAGGCGGCGATCTGATCACTCGTCAGATCGTAGCCTTCCCAACCTTGCTGTTCTGTTGTCCATCCCATAACGGCGGCTATCTGGTCGTCGCATCCTCCGGGAAGCTGCGCCTCGAACGCTAGGAGCTCCGTTTTTTGATCGAAGGCTTCGATTCTGTAGATCATAAGGTCAGTTACCAGACGTCGCTGTAGTCAAACGAGATTTGATAGTTGTAAGCCGTAAGGAAAATATTGTGTTGAAAGTAAGGTTGGATAATAGGCGTCCAATTTTCGACTACATTGAAGCCGCCATTATTTATGTTGTTTTCCACTGGGATGCCCAAGGCATTCAAAACGGTTTCATCGTCGCCTAAATCCTTGGAGTACTCTTCGCCCTCGCATAGTTGAGTGTGCTTGTCGTACCACTCCAGTCTCAGCTTTAGTCCCATCATCAACCTCACAAGTATTTTTTTCTGATGCTTCTTTCATCTTTCGGATCCCCGCGTCGTTCTCCTGTAAAAGGGTCAAACGCTCCTAGGTGAGTTCCGTCACTTGCACGATAAACTTCCAACTCTCCGTGCCTTGAGTCCCACTCATAAATTCTCCTGCCTTTTGCATCCTTCCACCGTTCCCGAAGTCCGCCGCCTCCCTGTATAGGGTTCATTTTCTGTGCTTTTTTCAAACCGGGAAAAGCGGTAATTTCTTCTGTTTCTGGAGGTTTATGATAGTTGTGCCCCTCTGACGGTAAGCCTTTACGTGAGGTGTTGACCACGATGTAAAGCGGCCGAACCCCGGAATCCGCCGGAAACACCAATATGAAATCCCGATACTCCGGTGGATAAACCGGATTCACCAGAATCCCGTCCGCCGCTTTCGTCGGCGGATACACCCAGATATGCGGCGGTTGCGGAGCAGCCTCCAGCGCCGGAATACCGAGGATATCGGAACCGTCCACGGCAGGCGTCCAGACCAGCTCAACACCTTCGCCAAGGTCTGCAACAAACCGGCTACCGCGTGCAGCAAACTGCACAACATCAACCATCTCCCAATCGCGATTCTTGCCGGTATAGAAGCCATAACCCTTCAGGCTGCCATCGGCCTGCTGTTCAACGCGCAAGCGCACGCGGGTTCGGGCCTGTTTTAGGGCGAGCAACTGGTCTTCGGTGTAGAGCGCGCTATCGCCCAGGTTCGAGGGCATGAACATCGCCACCAGCCCGAGCAACGGACTGATGACAGCTGCTGAGGCCAGCGCAGGCAATGCCTTGAACGCCTCACCGGTAAGGGCAAAAGTGCCCAGCCCCGCGGGAATTGCCGTGCCGCTGATTTTCTTGAGTGCAACGCCACCGCTGTCATCAGCCTCACGCCCACCGAGCAAAATCAGCTCGCCGTAATCCTTCAGGCTGTCAGTCGGCACCATCCCCGAAGGATTCGAGTAATCGATGATCGCGTCCGGCAGCTTGCACGACTTGGCGAACACACAGCCCGCGCGCGCCGGTTCAGGCTTGTTCGCCGCCACCTCACGGCTGCGCTCGAAAGCATCCTGTCTCGCCAGCATGGCGTCGTACTTGTCTTGTCGGTCTTGCTGATCGGCCAGTTCAGTGGCCGTCATGTAGCGGTAAGTGACGTGATGCCCGTCGCCTGCCGGTGGGTTGGGAACCCGGGGAATGTCCTTTTGACCAGCCACTGATTGTCCTTTCGTTCATGCATCGACAGCCCCTCAAAAGGGGCTGCACGACGTTAACGAAGCAGGAAAATCGTGGCTGTAGGACGCGTCTCTAAAGACGTGGGGATTGTTCGACGTGAACGGATTGCATCTCGGCAACAATCGCCTCAATCACACACAAAGCCGTTGGCGACAAGCTTCTGCCCTGCAAACTCACCACACCAATTTCGGAATGAAATCCCGGCCTGTCGACAACATGAAGCTCAATCAAACGCCCCACTCGAATGTCTTCGGCCACAGCGCCATGGATGACGCCGAGGATGGTATCGGTTGAACCAGCGACGGTCTTGAGCAACGCCACGTCATCGCATTCCAGCACGATGGGCAGCGTCTGGCGGGTGGAGATGCCGAGGGTTCGGGCGGTCTCAAGTTTCACCACTTCCGGCAGGCGCGTCGTGGCGATGCCATAGCTTTCCAGCTCGCCCATCTGCACTTTGCGCCCGGCCAGCGGGTGCTCCGGTCGTACGAAGAAGCCTGCCGAAACCTGGCCCAGCGAACGGATCAGCAGGTCGGATTCCGCGGTGAAGTTACGGATGTCGGCCACAAAGAATTCGATCGCTTCAGCGCGCAATCGCGCCTCCAGAATCTGCCAGTTGTTCACTTCCACCCGCAGCGTGACTGCCGGGTGATCCAGGCGCAGTCGCGGCACCACTTGATGCATCAACATCGCGGCCGGGAACGGCCCGACGCCGAAGGCGAGGCTGCCCAGTTGGCGATCGCTGTAGAGCGCCATGTCCCGCTCCAGCGATCGGGCATCGAACAGCAGTCGCCGCGCCCGCTCGATCAGGAACTCCCCCGCCGGCGTCGGGCGTACGTCGCCGGTGTCGCGATCAAACAGGCGCTGCCCCGTTTCGCTCTCCAGCGCCTGAATGCTGCGGCTCAGGGCCGGCTGGCTGAGGTGCACGCGCTCGGCAGCCCGGCCGAAATGGCGTTCATCGGCCAGCGCGAGAAGGTGTGACAGTCGTTTGAGGTCCATTCGCACGATGCTAGCGACGCATTATCCGGATGTAAACAATGCATTGGATACATCGCCGCCCTGCCCCTAGGCTGGAGCGCATTCGACCCTCGGAGAACAACAAGAATGAAACCGACCCTCTACACGATCATCGCCCTGACGCTGGTGTCCCTCGGCGGCTGCGACAACAAGCCCGGCGTCGCTACGGGAGATGCCACGCCCGCCACGGCAGCGGTGATCCAGGCGTCGATCAAGGGCCTGGACCTCAGCGACAACCGCGACATGGAAGATGCCCAGCGTGGTTTCATCGCCCGGCCCACCGGCAAGATCCTCGGCGCCGACGGCAATGTCCTGATCGATTTCGACGCGTACCGCTTCGTCGAAGGCCAGGCGCCGGCCACCGTCAACCCGAGCCTGTGGCGGCACGCGATGCTCAACGCGCAGATCGGTCTGTTCAAGGTCCGCGAGGGGATTTATCAGTTGCGCGGTTTCGACATCGCCAACATGACGCTGATCGACGGGCAGACCGGCTGGATCGTGGTCGACCCGCTGACCTCCCGGGAATCCGCCGCCGCAGCGCTGGCATTCGCCCGCGAGCATCTGGGCAACAAGCCCGTCTCCGCGATCATTTTCACCCACGACCATGCCGACCATTTCGGCGGTGTGCTGGGCATTACCTCGAGCAGCGAAGTGGCCCAGCGCAACATTCCCATCGTCGCGCCCGCGGGGTTCATGGAGGAAGCGACCAGCGAAAACATTCTCGCAGGCCCGGCGATGGCGCGGCGGTCGATGTATCAGTTCGGCAAGAATCTGACGCCGGGCGTGACCGGCATCGTCGACACGGGGCTAGGCAAAAACGTCGCCTACGGCAGCATGGGCATCCTGCCGCCGACGCAGATCATCGATCAGCCGATCCAGCCGCTGGTGCTCGACGGCGTCAGCTTCGTGTTCCACAACATGCCCGGCGCGGAAGCCCCGGCCGAGCTGACCTTTTCGATCCCCGCGCTCAAGGCGTACGGCGGCGCGGAGCTGCTGGCGCAGACCATGCACAACCTGCTGCCGATTCGTGGCGCCAAGGTGCGCGATGCGCTGCGCTGGTCTGAATACACGCAAATCGCCCTGGATGAGTTGGGCGACACCGAGGTCTATTTCGGTCAGCACAACTGGCCGATCTGGGGCAACGAGCGAATCCGCGAATTCATCACCAAACACCGCGACGTCTACAAATACCTGCACGACCAGACCGTGCGCCTGATGAACGCCGGTTACACCCCCAACGAGATCGCCGACAAGATCCAGCTGCCGGATTCGCTGGCGTCGTACTTCGGCACTCGCGGCTATTACGGCGACCTGCGCCACAACGTCAAGGCGATCTACCAGATGTACCTCGGCGCCTACGACGGCAACCCCGCACACTTGAATCCTCTGGTGCCCAAAGAATCGGCAAAGCGCTACGTCGAATTGATGGGAGGCAATGCCAAAGTGGTCGAAGCCGCCCGCGCGGCCTATGACAAGGGCGAATACCGCTGGGTCGCCGAGCTGCTGGATCAGGCCGTGCTCGCCAAACCCGACGACACCGCCGCCAAGGAACTGCTGGCCCGCGCGTATGAACAAATGGGCTATCAGGCGGAATCGGCGACCTGGCGCAACAGCTACCTGACGGCGGCCATGGAGCTGCGCAACGGCCCGCCGGCCAAGGGCGTCAAACGCTCCGACCTGATCGAATTGATGAAGCAGACGCCCACCGAACGCTTCCTCGAAGCCATGGCCGCGAGCCTCGACGGGCCGGCGGCGGATGGCAAGAACTGGACGTTCAATCTGGTGCTGACCGATACGAATGAATCGTTCGTGCTGTGGATCGAGAACGCCGTGCTGCACTATCGAAAAGGCCCGACGGCGGCGAATGCCAACGCAACGCTGACAGTCACCAAAGATTTGTTCGTTCAACTGCTGGGGGGCACCGCCGGGCTGAAGGAAACGCTCACTTCCGATGATCTGAAGGTGGATGGCAGCAAGGTCGACCTCGTAAGGTTTCTGGGGCTGCTGGAGAAGGCGCCGGGGAATTTCGCAATTGTTGCCCAGGCGCGCGACTGATTCACAACGCACCGTGCGAGTGTAAAGATTCGGAAAGTCGGTGCAGGGTGTCAGCACCGACTTTCTGCCTTGAGCAAATACGGCTAGGCGCATCCAGCCCGCTATCGTCGATTCTAGGGCCGACCGAATTTCCAGGACTTCCACACCGTGCCCGACACTCCGACTCAAATTGCCTACGCGAGACGCTTCACGGCGGTACTTGCCTACATCGACGCCAACCTTGAAGGCGACCTGTCGGTGAAGGCGTTAAGTCAGGTTGCGAACTTTTCCGAGTTCCACTTTCACAGGCAATTTACGGTATTCGTCGGCGTGCCCGTTTCTCGTTATGTGCAGTTGATGCGCCTGCGTCGTGCGGCACACCGCTTGATTGCCCTGCCTGACCTCTCGGTGATGGACGCCGCGCTGGATACGGGCTTCGATAGTCCCGAGGCGTTTTCGAGGGCATTCAAGCGAGCCCTCGGCCTCTCGCCCGGGGCCTTTCGCAAGGCACCGGACTGGAAGGTCTGGCATTCGGTCTTTGCCATTCCTCATTTCTCAAGGAGCATTGCCATGCAGGTACGAACTGTCGACTTCCCCGAAGTTCGCGTCGCCGCGCTGGAACACCGCGGCCCCCCGGGGCTTCTCAATCAAAGCGTGCAAACGTTCATCCAGTGGCGCCAGCAAAGTGGCCAGTCACCGGTGGCATCGAGCCGCACGTTCGGGATTCCCTATGGCAATCCCGACACGACACCACCGCAAGACTTTCATTTCGCGATTTGCGGCGAGATTCACGACACCGTGGCGCCCAATGCATTCAATGTCGGCGAACTGATCATTCCCGCCGGTCGCTGCGCCGTCGTCCGTCATGTGGGCTCCACCGATCACATCGGCGAGACCATCTACCCGATCTACCGCGACTGGTTACCGGCCAGCGGCGAAGAACTGCGTGATCACCCGCTGTTTTTCGAATACTTGAGCATCAGTCCCGAGACCCCGAAAGATCAGTGGCAAACGGATATCTACGTGCCGCTGCGCTAGCCTGCTCAGGCCCGACCTGCTCGTGCAGCAGGTCGGGCCAATGCGCACGACTGCGAGCAGAATCAGGCAAGCAATCCGGAGAAATGCGCTAACAGAACGGGGGCACGGAACCTGAAGATGACTGTCCGACTGATCCTTCGAGGACGTTCCCATGCTTGTACACGCCTACGGCGCCCATGCCGGCGACCAACCCCTTGAGCCCATGCAGATCAACCGCCGCGCGCCGGCGGCCCATGATGTGCAGATCGATATCGCCTTCTGCGGCATCTGCCACTCCGACCTGCACCAGGTACGCGCCGAATGGGCCGGGACCCAATTCCCGTGCGTGCCAGGGCACGAGATTGTCGGCCGCGTTTCGGCAGTCGGCGCGCACGTTTCCGACTACAAAGTCGGTGATCTGGTGGGTGTCGGCTGCATCGTCGACAGCTGCAAACACTGTGACGATTGTGAAACCGGTCTGGAAAACTACTGTGACGGCATGATCGGCACCTACAACTTCCCGACCCCGGACGCACCGGGCTGGACCCTTGGCGGTTACTCGCAAAACATCGTGGTGCATGAGCGCTACGTGCTGCGCATCCGTCATCCGGAAACTCAACTGGCCGCCGTCGCACCGCTGCTGTGTGCGGGCATCACCACGTACTCGCCGCTGCGTCAGTGGAATGCCGGGCCGGGCAAAAAAGTCGGTGTGGTCGGTATCGGTGGCCTGGGCCACATGGGCATCAAACTGGCCCATGCGATGGGCGCGCATGTCGTGGCGTTCACCACCTCCGAGTCCAAGCGTGAAGCCGCCAAGGCACTGGGCGCCGATGAGGTCGTAGTCTCGCGCAACGCCGAGGAAATGGCCGCGCACACCAAGAGCTTCGACTTGATCCTCAACACCGTCGCCGCGCCTCACGATCTCGATGCGTTTCTGGTGCTGCTCAAGCGCGACGGCGCCCTGACGCTGGTCGGTGCCCCCGCTTCGCCTCATCCGTCACCGAACGTGTTCAACCTGATCATGAAACGCCGGACCATCGCCGGTTCGATGATCGGTGGCATCCCGGAGACTCAGGAGATGCTGGATTTCTGTGCCGAGCACGGCATCGTTTCCGACATCGAGCTGATTCGCGCCGACCAGATCAACGCGTCCTACGAGCGGATGCTGCAGGGCGATGTGAAGTATCGGTTTGTGATCGATAACGCGACGCTGGCTGATTGAATACAGCTGAAAGATCACTGGTTACTCGAGAGCAATGCCGCAGGATGGGCAGCCCCTCCCTGCGTCAGGAGCCCTGAAGTAACCAGCAATCGAATCAAACTCGACGGCCAGACATAATCTCGCCGCACATCAGATGCAGCGTCGGTGAAGACATCGGGTGTTGTTCCTCTTATCCGAATTTGAGTGCATGCGGCAAACTGTTACCCGAAAGTGCATCGAATTAGAACCTCAGCTCTGTGCTGCAAGCTGTTCCGACTGCTGGATTGCTGCCTTTGGCAACGCCATACGCAAGCTTTCGCGATACTGTTCGGCCGGTGCTTCATGGGTGACTTCGACGGCAGCGTCAAAGTTTCCTCGAATGACCGACTCAATCTCAGAGATGTCCGCACGGAAAAACTCTTTCCGCCCATTGACCTTGTTCAGACGACCTGCGGCAAAGCGTTCGTGCAGCTTCGCCTCCAATGCAGGGGCGTTATCCGAAAAGACCATCGCATGCACGTCAAACCAGAACGGCACAGATGCGTCACCTAGTTCATCAACGCGGTCCATGGGTTCAAGGCGACGGGTCATGCCGATCTTGTAAACCCCTTCGCCGAATGCCCCAACGTTAGAGATCACATACACGTAGCCTGCCTTGGCATTTTTTTCGCGATAGTCAATCAGGTTCTCTTCGCTCTCCAGTTCAGCTCGACTCGCTTCAATTTCAGCCAGCTTTTTCAGAAGGACGTTCTGTTCTTCTTCGGAATCTGCTTTCTCCAAGCGAGCCTGAAGGTCCCGCAACGCTGTGGTGAAGTGCTTGCGCTCCTTGGCGATCTTCTCCCGAGCAGCGCGAATCTCTTGCTCAAGCTTCTGTTGTTCTCGCAGCTCCTCACGGATGCGCTTGGCTTCCTCCTTTTCCTCTTGCTTCTTGATCTGAAACTCGTAGGCAAGATGCAGCTCATCAAGTTTGAGATTCAGGTACCTGCGTGATATCTCCACGTCCATAATCTTGCCGAGACGGTTGCAGGTTTCGAATGACTTGAGAATTCGCTTCTCGCCAAGTTCAACGTTGTCGAACTTTACGTTGTCCACGCAGTAATCCGATTCATTGTTGAACGAGCGAATAACCAGTTTGATCATGTCGTTTACAAGCTTGCGTCCTTGCGCCTTACTGTCGTTGACAGACCAATCCATGTTCCCGGTGGCCGCCTCGTTACCTTTGATCATCGTCTTTTGACGGGCTCGAACATTGTCCAGCCGGGATTTGTATTCCTGGCTGCTCATTAGCTTGAACTTTGGCTCATAGAGCGCAAAGCTTTCGAGAAGTAACGTTTCCTCCCAAACAAGAATCTGTCCCTGTAAATCGGAGGAACGTTGCGCAATCACGGCAACCTCCCGTTCAGCGCGCTGAGCTTCCTCCCGAACGGCAGCAAGCTTGACTTTCTCTTGTTCAACTAGCCTTTGGACTTCCAAAACGTCCATGGCGCCAACCTTTTCAGCGAGCGTTTGCAGCTCTGCATAACGCATCTGAAGATCCGTAAGGCGGGCATTCAGATCATCCGCTCGTTGCCTGTGCGCCGGGCCTTTCCAATAATCACTAAAAGACATCGGGTCCTTCCTCGTTGTGAATCGAATGGTTGTTCCATCCAAAATCGGCAGCATGCACTTATAGCTCAATCCAATCACGATGCCTGCCAATCGCCTGCGGTTAAGCCGTCAGCCCAATAAATGTCAGTGAATGGCCTGCATTGACGGACTGACTCTGGCAGGTATCGCTTTTCAGGATCACTCCATTTGAAGTAGCCTCCTGATATCAAAAGGATATCAATTTTCTTAAAGCGTCTCTCAGATTCGATTTTTTGCGGAAAGGACTTTCATGAACAAAGCAGTTTACGTAAAAGCCCACTTTTGCCCGATCGGCGAAAACGTAGAAGTCAAAGTACCCACTGGCCGGATGAAAAAAGGGCTTTTTGGCGAAAAAGAGGAGATGGAGAAGGTCATCGAATGGAAGCAGACTGGCTGGTCTGACTCCCAGATCGATGGCCAACGCTTGAACGAGGACATCAATGACGCGGTGAAGCGCCTCAACGAAGAAGGATACGAAGTTCAATCCATCCTCCCGATCCTTTCCGGTGCGTACAGCTACGATTACAAATACAAAGAAATGCCCCAAGGCGGCTGGGGATACGGCTATGGATACGGTTACAGCTATACCGAAGGCGTCACGATCATCGCTAAAAAAATGAACATTCAGGTTCAGTAAAACCATTGAAGATGCCGAGCAGTGCCGCTCATTGATCTTTCCCCCCACACCAAGTAAAAAACCCTCTCCTTTTTTCCATTCTTGCAAGGAGCAGCGGATGCTCGAGCTCACCACGCAACGCCTGGACCTGCGCACGATGGTCGAATCCGACTGGCCGCTGTTCCTCAGGCTGCACTCCGAGCCGCAAACCATGCAGTACGTGTTCGGTGAAATCGCCGAGGACCAGGTGCGCAAAGGTTTCGAGCATCGTCTTCCGGCCTGGGGGCCGCAGTCGGATCACTGGTTGTGTCTGGTGGTGACCGACAGGGCCAGCGGGCAGGAACTGGGCGTGACCGGATTTCGCATCCTGTCGCCGGGGCATGCCGAGGTGGGTTGCCTGCTGTTGCCGGAACACCAAGGCAAAGGCTTTGGCACCGAGTCGCGGCAGGCGATCATCGACTATGCCGCCGCCATCGGGCTGGACTCGTTGGAGTCGACCGTGACCGACGGTAATATCGCGTCCTGCAAGGTGCTGGAGAAATGCGGTTTTGTATTCGAGCGCCGCGTGCCGCAGGCCTATCAGATTGGAGATCGATGGTTTGACGACCTGATCTACCGCTATCAAATCAGCTGACCCCGTTTTATCAGCGACCGCCAAGGAGGCCCTCGTCGTGAATCCTTATCAATGCCTGCCACCCCGCGCTTTCTGGCGCACCGCCGTGGCTGACAAGCCCGCGCTGCACATCGATCAACTGTGGACGCCGCAGTTCGAAATCGGCAACAAGGACGCCATCGTCACCGCCGGCTCGTGTTTCGCCCAGCACATCGGTCGTGCGCTGGTGGAGCGCGGCATGAACTGGCTGGATGCGGAACCGGCCCCGACCGAATTGCCCGAAGCCGACTGGAAGGCCCACAACTATGGGATGTTCTCGTTTCGCACCGGCAACCTGTACACCCCGGCGATGCTGTGCCAATGGCTCGAATGGGCGCTGGGCGTGAGTCTGCCACCCGACGATACCTGGGCCCATGACGGGCGTTTCTTCGACCCGTTCCGCCCCGCCGTGGAGCCCGACGGTTTTGCCAGCGAGGACGCGCTGTTCGCATCGCGCGAAGCCACCCTCGACGCCATCCGCACCGCCCTGCGTCGGGCCAAAGTGTTCGTGTTTACCCTCGGCCTGACCGAAGCCTGGCAGAACCGCCAGACGGGTCTGGTGTATCCCGTGTGTCCCGGCACCGTACGCGGCACCTTCGATCCGCAGCTGCACCGCTTCTGCAATTTCGGCTTCATGGACACCTATGGCGACATGGTCCGGGCGCTGGAGCTGATGCGTTCGATCAACCCGCAATTGCGCGTTCTGCTCACCGTGTCACCGGTGCCCCTGACGGCGACGGCCACGGGCGAGCATGTACTGAGCGCCACCACCTATTCCAAATCGGTCCTGCGCGCCGTTGCCGGGCAGCTGTGTGAAGACCTGCACGACGTCGACTATTTCCCCTCCTACGAAATCATCACCGGCACACCGTTCAAGGGCGCGTTCTACCAACCCAACCAGCGCGAAGTCACACCCGAAGGCGTGGCGTTCGTCATGCAGCAGTTTTTCGCCGGGCTCGATGCCGTTCAACCGGTGCAGACGCCGGTCAGCGTGCCCTCCACCTGCGTGTCCAGCGAGGAGCTTGTCTGTGAAGACGCCGTGCTCGATTACTACGCCTAGGTTTCTGCTTCTGGGCGACTCCCATGCCGGGGTCATCGGCAAGGCGGCGCAGGCCCGTGAGTTGCCGTTCAGCGGCGGTCCGCTGGGCACCGGCCGGGATTTCGCGGTGGACTTTTTCAGCCTGACCCGCCATGACGTGGTGTTTCGGGAGGCCGAGATGCAGCGCCTGTATCGCCAGGCCCTTGAGCCGTTCGAAGTGCCGCAACTGGCGAAAGTCGGGGTGCCGCTGGTGAGTACCATTGGCCTGAGCCTGCACTACCTCGCCACCGCGCCGAACTGGACGTGCTACCAGACACCGAACGGCGAATTCGACGAAGGTTTTCTGGCAGGTCCCCTGTTCGAATCCATCGTCGATACCCTGTCCCGACCTGCGCTGGCGTTCTATGAACAGGCCCGGGCGATGAACCTCAAGGTGTTCGCCGTATTGCCGCCGCAGCGGGTGCCGGAGTTGTCCGATTCCCGAGTATTCATGGCGGCGCAGACGCTGCTGATCGAGCGCCTGCAAGGGCTCGGCGTCCAGCTGATTGATGTGCGCGCAGCGGCGACTGATGAACAGGGTTTTCAGCTTCCGGCGTATTGCGAAAAGGATGACCCGCTGCACGGGAATCTGGCGTTCGGCGAGCTGATCGTCGAGCAACTGCTCAAACAAGGTCTGTGAATGACCGGTGGAAGTGGCCCCGCCTCTCCCACCGGTTTATTCAGGCTCAAGCCTTCGGCTGCGTCCCCAGAATCGTCACCCGCTCGCCATACCGCGAGTGTGGAAAATAATCCCAGACCGCATGGTGCTGGGTGCAGCGGTTGTCCCAGAAAACCAGCGTATTCGGCGCCCAGCGCACGCGGCAGCTGAGGACCGGTTCGCGGGCGACCAGATCGAACAGCATGTTCAACAGCACCTGACTTTCACCGCCGGACAACTGGACGATGTGCGACGTGAACCCGGAATTGACGAACAGCGTTTTGCGCCCGGTGTCCGGGTGGCGAACCACCACCGGGTGTTCGGTTTTCGGCAGGTTGGCCGGCGCCTCATAACCCTTCCACGGAATCGCGCCGTCGTGGATCGCGGTCAGTTCGCCGAGAAACTGCTGCATCGTCGGCGACAGCATTTCCAGCGCCAGGTGCATGTTGGCGAACAGCGTATCGCCGCCCGTGCCGATGGCCGGGGTTTCCTTGACGTACAGCATCGAACCCATGGACGGCGCCAGATCGGCGGTGCCGTCGGTGTGCCAGGTTTCGCCGGCCACGTAGCGCGATTGCGCATTGGCGCGGATCACCACCAGTTCCGGGTCATCGCCGTCGATGTCTTCCACCGGCAGCGCCCGCAGCTCACCGAACAGCCGGCCAAATGCTTTGTGCTCGTCCACCGTCAGATGCTGATCGCGGAACACCACCACGTGGTTTTCCAGAAAGGCGCGGCGGATTTCCGCGAGCTGCTTGTCGCTCAGCGGTTGCGACAGGTCGACGCCGCCGATCTCGGCGCCGATGATCGGCGTGATTCGCTCGACCGTGATGTGCTGATACGGCGCGCGCCGTTCTGCGGCGATGCGCTCGATTGCCTTGAGTGCCAACTGATCCATGTTCCCTCACCTTTTTATTGGAACGACACCGATGACTGCTCGCGCAGCGAACGCGGGCGCATGTCGATCCAGTGTTCGTTGATGTAATCCAGACAGACCTGGCGCTCACCGCGCATCCCCGCCTCGCTCCAACCGCTGGCCATCGGCTTGCCCGCCGGCCACAGGGAATACTGACCCTGGGCGTTGATCACCACATCGAATTGCAGTTGTGCGTCATTCATGTCGTTCTCCTGTTGAACGGGATTGCAGCGAAGCCAGACTTCGCTCAAGCCCGGCGGTGAGTTGGTTGAATACGGCATTTCGTTGTTCGTCGGCCTGCGCGCAAGCCCCGACGTAAACCCGCACGGATGCCGCGCAAATCTGCGCGCAGGTGTCTGCGTCGTCGTCCGCGAAGGCCCGGGCCGACACCTCGGCGTTGGCGCTGGCATGAGCCTGGGCAAACGCGGTGGCAGCGGCCTCGGTATTCAGTTGCGCGTAGTACTCGGCGAACGCCTCGGCATCGCCGAAGTGCTCGGCGATCATGGCGGTGTTGGCCGGTGCGAGGCCGTAAGTCAGCGCACTGGCGTGGGCCTTGGCGTACGCCGCGTCATAGGCGTACGCCTTGCGATACAGCGCCAGCAACACCGGTTTGAGCGCTGCCCGCCATTCGCCCTGACGCCCGATCACGCCGAGCGCCGCCCGCAGATGCAGGCTTTGCAAAGCGCGCAGCGCCTGCTGATGCTCCGGCAACGCGTCGCCGAGCATGGGCATGACCACGTCCGCCTGCCAGAGATGAAACAACTGAAACGGCACCTGCCCGTGGAATCGGCTCAAGCGCAGTCGCAAGTCCTCGTCCGGTTCGGCTTCGCACAACACCTTGGTCAAGGCCAGCCACCATGGCGGCATCGAGATCGCCTCATTCATGGCGCAGGCTCGTCCGTACCAATGACTTCCGCCAGCAACCGCGCCCAGCGGCCCACCACGATGCCGTAGTGATCGGTGTCCAGGGTTTGCCAGCTGCGCAACTGCGGCAGCAAGGCCTGCCAGTTGCGTTGCAGGTCATCCGGGTTCCAGGCATTGCCCAGCCCGTAAGGATTGGCGTGCCCGGCGCTGAACAGCCGCACCGCTGTGGTCGCCAGCGCCGGCGGCTGGAAGTCGATCATGCTGGTCATGTTGTTGCGGCAGCACACCGTCAACCGTTGCAAATAAGCCTGGCGTTCCTCGGCCATGCCCTGCCCTTCGACCGCCGGCCAGCGCTGGGCAAACTCGCGCTGGAACACCTGCTCGATGGTCTGTTCGTCGATCCCGGCCAGTTCGCTTCCGGCATCCGGCGCGGGCGGGTCGATCAGGTACAACAACGGCTGCCTGAACCCGTCAGCCTGGGCCTGATGACACAGCGCCTGCGCCACCCATGCGCCAAACGACCAACCGGCCAGACGCCAAGTGCAGTCGTGCGGAAGATGGGCCTTGATCGCCTCCAGATACCAACGTGCACGTTCGCCCACACTGATGTTCGGCAACTGCGGCAGACGCAACGCCGGGTCGGCGATCACGCACACCCCCAGTTCCGCCGGCAGCGCCGAGACCAGTTCCCGATAGGCCTGAACATCGCCACCCACCGGGTGAATCAGGTACAGCCAATCGCGGCCGTCACCGACATGCCATTGATCGATCCGCACCGCGTCGTGCCAGCCCTGCTGTGTTACGACGGCCGCCTCTGCAACCTTGGCGGTCGAGACCAGCCCCAGCACCTCGCTCAGGCTGACCTTGTGGCTGAACTGCGACAGCTGGAACACTTCGCCGGTGGCCGCTTGCAGTTCGTCGATCAGGTCGAGCAACGTCAGCGAATCCGCGCCCAGGTCGTACAGCGAATCGTCATCTTCCAGCTCGGCCACACCGAGCCACTTGCACAGGCACTCACGCAAGCGCACCGACAGATCCACGCCCTTCGGCGCCTCGACCGGCGCGGCCACGGCACCATGGCGAACCGGATAAAACCGTCGCGCCGTGTCGATGCCGGTGGTGGAGATCAGCAGCTGCGGCAACTGCGTCGCCATCGCCAGATCGAACACTCGGCAGCCTTCTTCCGCCGAGAGGCCGACCGTCAGATGCTCCAGATGTGCGGCATCTCCTCCGTTACTGGTGGTGGCCATGCCGATATCGCGCCAGATGTCCCAGTTGATCCCCAAACGCAGGCACGTGTCGGCCGGGTTCGGACGATAGTGGGTGAAGCCGTCGAGCACCCCGCTGGCCGCCGCGTAATCCAGATGCCCCGCGCCGCCGAACAGTGCCGACATCGATGAGCAATAGAGGACAAAACCCGGCGTCAGGTGTTCGATCAAAGCCTCGACCGCCAGCATGCCGCGAGTCTTGGCGGCCATGGCATCGGCCATTTGCCGGGCATCGCGGTGGCGAATCAGACTGCCCGCACCGACGCCCGCCGCGTGAATCACCCCGCTCAGGCGACCGTAACGAACGGCCAGTTGATCGAGGATCTGCGGCCAGCGTGGCAGGTCGGCAATGTCTGCTTTGATGCAGTCGATCCGCGACGCGCACGCCGCCAATGACTCAGGCAATTGCCCTTGGCGCGAGATCAGCACCACACGGCGCGCGGGGGCCTGTAGCAGGTGTTCGCACAAGGTCCGGCCGATGCCGCCGCTGCCGCCCAGCACCAGAAACGTACCGTCTTCCGGCAGAAGTCCGGATGTGGTTGTTGGGCCGGTCAATGGCTGAGGCAGCAAGCGTGGCTGCCACAGGTAACCGTCGCGCACCGCCATTCGCCGAGGCAATGAAACCGGATCGGCAAGCAACGCTGCCAACTCGCCGGTGTGCGTTTCGAAACGCGACGACGGCCAGTCCAGCCAGTGGCAACGCACCGGGTATTCCTGCGGCACCACTTCGGTGATGCCGGCCAGCGCTGCCAGCTCGGGCCGCTGTACCTCGCCGTCCACCGGGCACGCCTGCCATGACATCAACCAGAGCCGCAGCCGTGTCGTGCGCGCGGTTTGCCCCCAGGCCTGCATCAGCGCGCTGACCGTGTCCAGACAGGCCCACTGCGCCAGATCCAGCGATTGCTCGTTGACCGCGCCCGACACCGCCAGCGGCAAGGCATGCAGCCAGTCGAGTTCGCCGAGTTCAGGTTCTTCAACCTCGGCGAGCAATCGGTTCAGGGCTTCGGTGTCCAGCGGATCAAGCTCGAAACGGTCCGCGCTCAAGCGTTTGAAGCCGTTGCCGGTGCGCACTTGAATCACGCGTCGGTACACGGTGTTCAGGCTCGCCAGCAAGGTCGATTCCGGTGCCTCATGGCTGCACAGGATCAGCACCTCACGGGATCCAGCCGTCGCTGTCACGCTCAAGCGCCGGGTGCGTACCCACTGTCGTTGATGGAACCAGTCCGCCAGCGGTTGTCGCTCAAGGGCTAGCGCCTCAGGTTGAACAGTTTCAGCCGTCTGGAAACGATACGTCTGAAGATCAAACGAGGACGGCGGCAAATCCCAGGGCGGTGGTGCCGAGCGTTGCGGCCACTGGATATTCGCGCCTTCGTACCAGGCGTCCAGCAGCTCCTGCGGCGATTGATCAACGACTTTAAGTTGCGCGCCCGAAGCGGTGATTTCCTTGATCGAGGTCGGCTGCAACGGAATGTCGTCACCCGGCCGGCAGACCATCCCGAAGCGCCAGCGCAGTTGCCGACGACCCGACTGCAAGTGCCGCAGCAACGCGGTGTGCTGCTCAGGATTCGTTTGCCGATATTCGCGAATCACCGCGATATCGCGCAGCAACTCCGCTCGGTTATGCGCCGAAATCATCAGCAGCGGCGACGTTTCCTCGCCCACTTCCTGCGCCGTGGGCGCAGCACCAACGATGACATGCGCATTGGTCCCGCCGATTCCGAAACTGCTGACACCCGCCAGTCGCCGCCGCCCCTCCGGCCATGGCCGGGACGTGGTCGGCACATAGAACGGCGAATGCTCCAGATCGATCTGCGGGTTGATCCGGCCAAAACCGAGGTTCGGTGGCAGCACGCCATGGAACACCGCGAGACTGGCGCGAATCAGTCCGACCACCCCAGCCGCCGCGCCCAGATGACCGATCTGGCTCTTCACCGAGGCCAGCGCGCAATGGCCGGCCGGTGCGTCGCCGAAAGCCTTGGTCAGCGCCGCGACTTCGATCGGATCGCCCAACAAAGTGCCGGTGCCGTGGGCTTCGATATAACCGATGTCGGCACCGGTCAATCCGGCGCGGTTCAAGGCATCGCGGATGACTGCGCTCTGCCCGGCCACCGATGGCGCGGTGTAGCTCATCTTGGCTCGGCCATCGTTGTTCAGTGCAGAGCTTTCGAGCAACGCATAAATCCGGTCACCATCGGCCCGCGCCTTGGCCAGCGGTTTGAGCACCACCACTCCATAACCGCTGGCGCCAAGGGTACCGCTGGCGTCGTCGCTGAACGGACGGCACAGACCATCGGCAGAGAAGATGTGCTGTGAGCGATGCCGATAGCCCTCGGTCAGGGTCGGATCGATCAGCACCCCGGCCGCGAGCATCACGTCACTGTCGCCCTGACGCAGCATCGAACTGGCCAGGTGCACGGCGATCAGCGAACTGCCGCATGCAGCCTGCACGCTCAGGGCCGGGCCGTTGAGGTCCAGGTGATAGGCGGCCTTGGTCGCCAGAAAATCCTTGTCGTGATGCAGCGCCAGCTGGAAACCGTCCGGCAGATCGTCTTCGGCGGTTTCGCGCAGCATCTGCTGGAAGTAGGTGGTTTCGCCGCAACTGGCGATCAGGCCGATGCGCGGGCCATCGGCCGACGGAACGATGGCCGCGTGTTGCAGGGCCTGCACACACGCCATCAGCAGATGCCGCTGTTGCGGGTCCATCAGGCGCGCTTCCTGGCGGCTGATGCCAAAGTACTCGGGATCGAAATCGAGCATGCCCGCCAGTTGGCTGCGGGCGCCGACCAGGCCTTCGTCAGCGGCAAAGTGCTCGATGCCCAGCGCATTGCCTTGCACCATCGCCCAGAACTCGGACAGGTTCTGCGCCCCGGCCACATTGACCGACATGCCTATGATCGCCATCGGCTGATGACCTGCATCGGTTTGCCTTACGCGCTCCGCCGCTGCCGAGGGAGCGGTCGACAGATGCGCCGCCAGACGCCGTACCGTGACGTGCTCGAACAGATCGGCCATCGTCACCTTGTGCGGCAGCTCTGCGGCGTAACGGCCATGCAAACGCATCAGACCGAGACTGGTGGCGCCGGCCTCGAAGAAGGTCTGCTCCGGCTCGATGTCACGGCCGATCACGGCCTGGAACAACTCGCTCAACTGCCGTTCCAGCGCACTCAATTGAACAACCGCTTGTGGCGTGCTGCGCCGCTCCAACGCCTCGCCCAGATTCGCCAAGGCCTTGCGGTCGATCTTGCCGCTGGGGGTGCGTGGCCAGCGGTCGATCCGTCGGTATTCATCGATGCGCACATGGGCCGGCAGCAGTCGCGCAACCTGACGATCCAATTGTTGCGAGGTCGCAGGTTGGCCATCGAGCTGCAGCCAGGCGATCAACCGTGGTGGATCAGCCTGAACCGCGACCACCGCGTTGACCACTTCCGGCACTTGCATCAGCGCCGCCTCGATCTGCCCCAGTTCCAGACGATGGCCGCTGAGCTTGATCTGCTGATCGTCACGTCCGAGGTAATGCAGACAACCCTGAGGATCGGCCCACGCCAGATCGCCGGTGCGGTAGTACAGACAGCCGTCTGCCAGCTCGACAAACCGCGCAGCATTCAGTGCAGGATCAGCCAGATAGCAGCGGGCAACCATCGGCCCGGCCACCAGCAGATAGCCGCGACTGCCGATTGGCACCGGGCGATCGTGCTCATCCACCAGCAGCAACCGCGCATTGCCGACGGCATGGCCGATCGGCGCTCGCAACGGCCAGTCCCGCGCCACGGGCGGCAGGCGCAAGGCGCTGACCACGTGGGTTTCGGTCGGACCGTAGTGGTTGAACAACGAGGCGTGCGGCATGCCGCCGAACCAGTTGCGCAGCGCGTCGGTGCAGAGCAGTTGTTCGCCGGCGGTGATCACTTCACGCAACGCCGACGGGTAAATGTCCCGGGCCACGGCGGTTTGCGCCAGATGCTGCAAGGCCACGTACGGCAGGAACAGGCGCTCGATCCGCGCCTCGACCATGTAATCCAGCAACGCCTCGGCGTCCTGACGCCAGCGCGGCGTGATCAGGTGATAACAACCGCCGCCGCACAGGGTGCTGAAGATCTCCTGGAACGACACATCGAACGACAACATCGAGAACTGCAGGGTCATTGCTTTCGCCGGCAACTGCCCTTCGGTGCGCTGCCATTGCAGCAGGTTGCACAAGGTTCGCTCGGACACTTGCACACCTTTCGGTGTGCCGGTCGATCCGGAAGTGAACAGCGTGTACAACGGCCGTTCGCCAGCGTGGCGCGGACGCTCAAACGCTTTGGCATTGGCGTGCAGATCGACCCGATGCGTGGCGAATCGTCCGACGTTCAGGTCGTCGAGTACGGCCGCCGTTGTGTCGCTGAACAGCACACAATGCGGTTGCGCCTGTTCCAGCACCTGACGCTGGATCGCCACCGGATAAGCAGGATCCAGCGGCACGGCGGACAGGTTGAGTTTGGCCAGCGCCAGCAAGGCGACGATGTGCTCCACCGAGGCATCGAGGAACAGCACGACGTGCAGCGGCGCGTTCCCGGCCGGCAAGGGATGGCGCCCGATCAGGTTTGCCGCCAGAGCATCGGCCAGGGTATTCAGCTCGCCATAGGTAAAACGGTGCTGCCCCTGAACCAGCGCAATCGCCTCCGGCGTGCAATGCACTTGATGCTCGAATCCGTCCGCCAGTGTGTTGAACGGCAGCGTAATCTCCGGACCTTCGCTGGCCGGTGGCAAACCAAGTCGATACGGACCGAGCAAATCATCGAGCCTGGCCGCAGGGGTTTCCAGCAACAAATCCAGCCCTCGGCGAAACAGCCCGCTCGCCGCCCGCATCTGTTCGGCATCGAAATAGCTGCACTGATATTCCCACCAGCACTCCAGCTGCGAACCGCTGCCCACCATCAACAACGTCAGCGGGCACTTGGCGTGCAACTGCTCGGTGAATTCCAGCGTGGCGCGCAGGCTGGAATCGGTCAGCGCCGCGTAATCGGTGTTTTCCAGCACGAACATGAAATCGAACAGCAACGGGTTCGACGACAGCCGCAGGTCTTCCACCAGATCCGCCAGCGCCACGTCCTGCAACGCCAGCACTTCGCGCACGGTGGCGGTCTGTTTGCGCAGCTGCTCGCCCAGCGTGGATGCGTGTTCGACGGCAGTGGGAATCAGCACGGTGTTGGCAAACATGCCGACGGTGTCTTCGAACTCCGCCAATGGCCGGTTGGACACCGGGCTGGCGATCCGTGGCCGCTCGCAGCCGGTCAGGGCGTACAGGCTCCAGGCGAAGACACTGAACAGCACTTCGAAACGGGTCAGACGCTGTTGTGTGCAGAACCGTTCGAGGGCAGCGCTGCGCAAAGTGCCCAAGGGTTCCCGGTGCAACCGGGCGTCCGGGCTGATTTCGCGCGTCGGCATCAATGCAGGCGACGGTTCTTCCTGACGGCGATGCAACTCGGCGAGTGCCCGGCGCTGGTCGCGATAATGCGGATCGACGCTCCACTGGCGCTGCCACTGGCCAAACTCCAGCGCCGTCAAACGGGCTACCGGTTGGGGGCTATCGTGGCCTTGCAGGACATCGGCGTAGAGCTGCGCCAGGTCGTCGAACAGCACGTTCACCGACCAGCCATCGACGATGATGTGATGCAGGTTCAGCAACAGGCGGCAGCTGCCATCAGCGAACGGCAACAACCAGGCCTGAAACAGGTTCGGGGTGGTCAGGTCGAATGGCGCGGTGAACACCAGCTCGGCGAAGGCCTGCCAGTTGTCCTCGGTGAAATGCCCGACCGCGAAGGTGCGACAGGCTGGCCCCTGCTCGGCAATCACCTGATCCAGTCCATCGGCACCGGGCGCAAAAGCCGTGCGCAGTCCCGGATGACGCTGCACCAGTCGCCCCAAAGCCTCAGTCAGTGCCGCGACTTCGACGCCCGCCGCCAGATGCAGAATCAGCGGCACGCTGTAGGCGGTCGAGGTCGGCGAACGTTGTTGCAACAGCCACAGGCGGCGCTGTTCAGCGGTGGCCGGCAGGCGTTTTGCGCTACTGGTCGGAGGCGCAGGTGGGTAGATCGAATCGCAGTTCGTTTCACCGGTCAGTTGTTCGGCCAATGAAGAGAAAGGCTTGTTGAGCAACGTGTCGATGGCGATCTCGCGCTGCCAGCGAACACGGATCGCCGAACGCAGGCGCATGGCCTTGAGCGAATCGCCGCCGCTGCCCAGCCAGTCATCCTGCGCGCTCAGAGCTGGTTGGCCGAGCAGCGAGCGGGCTTCTTTCAGCAGCCAGTTCAAGGCAGGCGAAACAGCGCCATCGTCAACGGCATCCATCACTGGATGCCACGGCTTCAGCCCCTGCGCCAGCAACCCGTCGCGGTCGATCTTGCCATTGGCCGTCAGCGGCAGGCGCTCCAGCAGGAATAGCTGATGCGGCCGCATATACGGCGCCAGTTGCGCCCGCAGATGGTTTTCGAAGACGTGATAATCCAGATCCCCGCGAGGCACGATAAACGCCAGCAGCTGATGATCTTCAGCCGCCTGACGCCGGGTGCAGACGTACACCTGCGCCACGCCCGGATACTCCAGCATCCGTTGCTCCACCTCCCCCGGCTCGATCCGGAAGCCGCGTATCTTCACCTGCCGATCAACCCGCCCCAGGTACTCGATCAAGCCTTCGGCATTACGCCGAACCAGATCACCGGTGCGGTAATGCACCTGCGCACCACCGTCGAGGTCGGGTAAACGAACGAACTGGCGGGCGGTTTCTTCGGGCCGGTTGCGATAGCCACGGGCGACACCGCTGCCACTCAAATACAGCTCGCCGACCTCGCCCGCCGGCACCGGCCGTTGCTGCTCATCCAGCACCGACACACCAGTGTCCGGCAACGGTCGGCCAATGGGCGCCGAGTCACCGGCAAAGTCACGGCTGATCGGCCAGCACAGGGCAAACGTGGTGCACTCGGTGGGGCCATAGACGTTATAAATCCGGCAGCGGCTCTCAGGATTGGCCCGATACCATCCGCGCACGGCGGCAGCGCTGATCTGCTCACCGCCGATCAGCACCTGACGCACGCTGGAAAAGCACGACGGCCACTCGGCAATCAAGGTATTGAACAGCGACACCGTCATGAACAGGTTGTCGACCTGCGTCCGCTCCAGCACTTTGGCCAGTCGACGTGCATCGAGCACGTCCTCGTCGGCGATCATCACGCAGCAACCGCCATTGAGCAGCGGCGCCCACAGTTCGAAACTGCACGCATCGAACGCCGGGTTGGACAGGCAGGCAAACCGGTCCGCCGGGCGAATCTCGATATAGCCATCGGTTTGAGCCAGACGCAGCAAGCCGCGCTCGCCAACCTCGACCGCTTTAGGCGTGCCGGTGGTGCCCGAGGTGTAGAACAGGAACATCACCTCGGCGAAGTCTTCGGCCAGCGCTTGCGGCGGAGCGTCAGGTTGATCGAGCAACGCCTCGACACTGGTTTGCCACAAAGAAGGCGACCACAGCGGTTCTTCATCCAGGGTAATCAGGCCGACACACGCCGCATCCGTCAGCATCAACTCCCGGCGTTTGCGCGGGCTGGCCCGATCCAGCGGGACCACCACCGCGCCGACCTTCAACGCGCCGAGAATCGCCGCCAACCATTGCCAACAACGCGGCATGCACAACGCCAGCGACTGGCCGGGTTCGACACCACGCGCCAGCAATCCTCGGGCGATACGTTCGCTGGCGCTGGCAAGTTCGGCGTAAGTCAGCGTGAGCGACTGATCGATCACCGCCGGGGCTTGCGGATTGCGCTGCACTTGCTCGGCAAAACGCGTGAGCAACGGCATGTCTTTGGACGCACTCATCATTTCGCCTCCTGCGCGTCGAAGCGTTGCAGCTCCTGACGGATGATTTGCGAGACCCGATGGATTTCCGCGCTTTCGAGCATGTCCCAGTGCCCGCCGCTGACCAGTTTCGCCAGATAACCGTGGCCCGCGCGGCGACGCCAGAATCCGCGCAGTTCATGCAACTGATGGCGGCTGAAATCTTCCCGGGCCTGGATCAGCACCACGCGACGGGCGCGCGGCGCGCACTCATAGGCGGCCATGGCCAACCGGTTATGGTTGTAGATGTTGAAGTAGCGTTCGACCTGGGCGTCTTCGATGCCTGGGTACATGCCGTTGAAGCGCACCAGTTTGTCGCGGAACTCGGCCATGTCCACGGTACCGATCTGCTCGCGGAATCCCGGGTCGTCGCTGCCTTGGGTGTCGAGCAGCACCACCGTCACCTGCCGATACCCCGCCGCCGTCAACCGCCGCGCCATTTCATAGGCCACCAGACCACCGAACGACAGCCCGGTAAGAATCAGCGGTTGCTGCGTCAGCGGCTCGATCTGGCGCAAATAAGCCTCGGCCATCGCTTCGACCGTCGGTTCGGTGCTTTCCCCCGGATTCAGCCCCGGCGATTGCACCCCGTACACGCCGGTTTCATCCGGCAGCACCTTGGCCAGCGACAGGTAACAGAACGCCGTGCCGCCCGCCGGGTGAATGCACACCACGTTGTGCTGGCCGCTGCCGCGACGGAATTCGATCAGGTTGCTCTGGGCCAGCGCCGGATTGGCCCCGACCCGCAGCCAGCCGCCCAGCGCCTCGATGGTCGGGTAGCTGAGCACCACGCGCACCGGCACTTCGACTGCAAACTGCTGGCTGATTTCATGGGCCATTTTGATCGCAGCAATCGAGGTGCCGCCGACATTGAAGAAGTTGTCGCGAATGCCGATCTGCGGCGCGAGCAACAGGCTTTTCCAGATCTGGTACAGCGCCAACTCGATGTGGTCGCGCGGGCTGCTCAGGTTGACCTGACGGTTGACCATTTCTTCGTCCGCCAACGCTTCCAGCGCCGCACGGTCGACCTTGCCATTGGCGGTCAGCGGCAATGCGTCGAGCCACAGATAGCTGCCGGGGATCACCGCTCTGGGCAGGGTTGTCGCCAGATGGGCGTGCACCGCTGCTTCGTCCACGGGCTCTGCCACCACGCAACAAGCTACCAGCCGCTGATCCTGCGCTGCTTCGCCGACCATCAGCACCACGGCGCTGCGGATACCGGGAAACGCTTCGAGCCGGGCTTCGATCTCGCCCAGCTCCAGGCGCACGCCGCGCAACTTGACCTGAAAATCGTTGCGCCCGAGAAATTCCAGCTGACCGTCCGGGCGGTAGCGCGCCAGATCGCCGCTGCGGTAGAGCCGATCACCTGCCACAAACGGATTGTCGATAAAGCGTTCGGCACTCAGCTGCTCCAGCCCCAGATAACCCCGGGCCACGCCCACGCCGCCGATGTGCAGATGCCCGGTCACGCCCACCGGTACCGGCTGGTCGCGATCATCGAGCACGTAAAAACGGTTGTTGGAAATCGGCCGACCGATCGGCAGTTGCCGGGCCGGCACCTCGGTGCCGGGCTCCAGGGTCCAGATGCTGTTGATCACCGTGGTTTCGGTCGGGCCGTAGACGTTGTGCAGCCGCGCATGGGGCAGACGCTCCTGAAAACGCCGCGCCAGCGCTGGCGGCAGTTCACCGCCGCCGCTGAACACATCGGTCAGCGACGTACACTGGCTGACCTCGTCGACTTCCAGAAACAGCTGCAACATCGCCGGCACGAACACCAGCGCCGTGACCTGCTGCTCGCGCACTTCGCGCGCCAGATACGCCGGTTCGTAATGCCCGCCGGGCCGCGCAATCACCAGCCTTCCGCCGGTTGCCAGCGGCCAGAAGGTCTCCCACGCCGAGGCATCGAAACCGAACGGAATCTTGTGCAGCATCGCCCCCGCTTCGCCGCAGACCTGCAAACACCACAGCAGCAGATTGCTCAAGCCACGGTGGGCGACCATCGCGCCCTTGGGCAAACCGGTGGTGCCGGAGGTGTAGATCACGTAGGCGAGATGGTCAGGGGTGACGCCGACATTGCGTGGGTCGAGATTGTCCGCCGGCAACGACGCCCAACTCGCGGCATCTTGTTCGAGGTCGAGTATTGGTGCTTCCCGGTTCGAGCCTTGCACGGCCTGACGCAAGATTCCGTGTGCCGAACCGAGGGTCAGCAGCACCGCCGGCGTGCTGTCGCCGAGCATATGACTCAGGCGTCCCAGCGGATAATCCGGATCCAGCGGCACGTAGGCGCCGCCGGCCTTGAGCACCGCCAGCAGCGCCACCGGCAACTCCAGCGAACGCTCTATGCACACTGCCACGCGCACGTCCGGGCCGACGCCCAACGTGCGCAAATGTCGCGCCAGTCGGTTGGCCCGGGCATTGAGTTCGGCGTAGCTCAGGGATTCGCCTTCGAACACCACTGCGCAGGCCTGAGGGTTGCTCCCAGCCTGCGCCTCGACCAGTTGATGCACGCAGGGCGCCGCTTGCGTCAGTGGTGCGGTGCGGTTGAAGTCGACCAGCACCTGCTGACGCTCAGCCTCGTTCATCAACGGAAAGGCATTGATCGGTTGCTTGGCGTCGGCGGCGATCTGTTCGAGCAGATGTCGGTAGTGCCCGCTCAGGCGTTCGATGGTCGCGACGTCGTAAAGGTCGGTGTTGTATTCCACCAACAGGTCCAGCCGCCCTTCCCGCTCGACCCATTCGAATGCCAGATCGAACTTGGCTGTAGCACTGCTGGTGCCGTACGGCGCCAGTTCCAGGCCCGGCATCTGCACTGTGTTGCCCGGCGTGTTCTGCAACACCAGCATCACCTGGAACAACGGCGAATGACCGGAATCGCGCTGCGGATTGACGGCTTCGACCACGCGGTCGAACGGCACGTCCTGATGGGCGTGGACGTCGAGCATCTGCCCCCGCACTTCGCGCAACAGTTCGGCGAAGGTCTGCTGCGGATTCAGGCGCTGACGCAGCACCAGCGTGTTGACGAAGTGACCGATCAGCGGCTCGACTTCCGGCCGATTACGGTTGGCGAACGGTGTGCCGACGCACAGATCCTGCTGACCGCTGTGGCGCCACAGCAAGACCGCCAAAGCGCCCAACAGCACGTTGAACAGCGTGCCCTGGGTCTGCCGGGCCAGCGCCGTGAGTTCACGCAAGATGCCGCCATCGACGGAGGAACTGAACGTGGCGCCGACATAACGCTGCACCAACGGTCGCGGCCGGTCGGCGGGCAGGGTCGACAACAGCGGCGCGTCGTCCAGGGTGCGCCGCCAGTAATCGAGCTGAGCATCCAGCACCGCACCGCCGACGCGCTGTTGCTGCCAGCAGGCGTAGTCGGCGTATTGCACCGGCAACGGCGCAAGAGACGGGGTTTCACCGTACAGCATGGCGACTTCATGCAGGATCACGCCCATCGACCAACCGTCGGCGATGATGTGATGCACGCTGTACAGCCACAGATGTTCGTCGTCGGCCACACGCAGCAACGACGCCCGGAGCAACGGCCCGGTGGCCAGATCGAAAGGCGCCCGGGCATCCTGTTCGACGGCGAATCGCACTTGCTGCTCGCGCTCGTCGTCAGGCAACTGGCGCAGATCCGTCACCGACAACGACAGCGGCATCGACGGGTGCACCACCTGACGCGGTTCACCGCCGACCTTGCAAAACGTCGTGCGCAGGACTTCGTGGCGGGCAACCAGTTGGTTCAGCGCCCGCTCCAGTTGAGCGACGTCCAGTCGTCCCTTGAGCGTCACCGCCGTGGGCACGTTGTAGAACGGGTTGCCGGGCTCCAGTTGATCGAGAAACCACAGTTGCCGTTGCGAGAACGACAACGGCCAGGACGCGTGCTCGCCGGCACGGCGGGGAATCACCGCGTCATTGTGCCCGCCGAGCAAGGCAATCAGTTCCTGCTTATGAAGCTTGAGCGCCTGGGTCAGTTCTTCGGTGAGAAACCCGCGCGGCGCCTTGCAGCGCAGCCTGTCACCGTCCACTTCGAGCACCACGCCATGGCGAGCGAACAACGCCAGCAATTGATCGGCATTCATACTTCGAACTCCTCCATGTCTTCGTCGTCCAGGCTGGCGGTCACCGGCTCGATGGCAAACGCCTCGACCGGCGCGCGGTGTTGTTCATCGGCCGTGCGCAGCCCGCCGATCATCGAGTAGATCAATTCATGACTTGGCCCGAGGTCGAACAGCGCCGTCAGTTGCTGCTCCTCGACCGAGCCGATGCCGCACAGACCCAGGCCATGCTCGACGGCGGTCATGCTCAGCAACTGGGCCATGGCCCCGCTTTCGATGTGGCAGAAATCGCGGCTGCGTTCGCCATACAACGGACGGATCGCGGCCATGTCGGCGATGAAGAACAGCGAGAACGCGGCGTTCTCGTAAACCGGGCGATTGACGAAATAGTCGTAGGTGTCCGGGTCGAGCAATCCGCTCTGGAGCGCCAGCAAACGATGCTGGCGGGGATCGTAGTAATACGCGCCACCGGGCACGCCGAGCACGCGATCCGCTTTGACGTAGAGGTACGCCTGAATCGGGTACAACCCGCCCGCCGACGGGAACTGGTATTTCACCTCGCCGTCGAGTTGCCCCTGGGCCAGCGCCGCCAGTACATGGGCGAAGGCCTGGGTGGCGATCGGTTGCAGATCGTATTGACGCACCGAGCGGTAATCGCTCAAACGCCGGGCGAAAGCCGGGTCTTGCGGCAGATCCAGCGCCACTGCCGGCAAAGTTTCAGCAAAGTGGCGGCGCCCGCGCTGTTCAGCCTTGAACTGCGCCCGCTGCTGGGGATCTTCGATGATGTCCTGCACGGGCTCCGTGGTCTGCTGCACGTTGCCGAGCAGATCCTGACGCGCGCGGTTCTGGCGGTACATGCCAAGCAGGTGCAGCAACGTCGGCTGGGCCAGCAGTTGCGCCACGTGCGGGCGGAACTGCAAGGCGCCGGACAAGGCGTTGCTGATCCTGACGATATCGATCGAAGTCGCGCCAAGGTTCAGCAGGTTGGCATTCGCGGCGATGGATTCGCGCTTGAGCACGCCCTGCACGATCTCCACCAGCCGCTGCTCCTGCGGGCCCTCGACTTCCAGCGCCGGCCCCTGCTCCTCGATTTGCTCCGGTTCCGGCAGGCGTTTTTTGTCGACCTTGCCGTTGGACGACAACGGCCACACCTCGACGAAGGTGAACGACGCCGGAATCATATAGGCCGGCAGTTTGTCGCTCAGGTACGCGCTGAAATCACTGGCCTGCAGCGCCGGATCGGCCTTGAGCACGTAGCCCGCCAGACGCTTCTCGCCCAACGTGCTGCCAAGAATCCGCACCACCGCGCTCTGCACGCCGGGATGGCGATTGAGCGCGGCTTCGATCTCGCCCAGTTCGATGCGATAGCCCTGGACCTTGACCTGATTGTCTTCGCGACCGAGGAACTCGATGTTGCCGTCGGGGAGCAAACGGCCGAGGTCGCCGGTGCGATAGAGCCGTTCGCCGGTCAGTGGATGATCGAAGAAACTGCCGGCGCTGAGTTTTTCATCGCGCCAGTAACCTTTGGCCAGACCGATGCCGCCGATGTACAACTGCCCCGCGACCCAGGTCGGGCGCACTTGCAGCGCTTCATCCAGAACGTAGAAGCGCTGATGGTCGAGAGCCTTGCCGTAGGGAATGCTTCGCCAGGCTGGGTCGACGTGCGTCACCGGATAATAGATCGACCAGATCGACGCTTCGGTGGCGCCACCGAGGCTGATCAGTTGTAGCTTCGGCTGCAAGGCCCAGGCCCGCTCGGGCAGGGTCAGCGGAATCCAGTCGCCGGACAGCATCGCCACCCGCAGGCTGGCAGGCAATGCCCCGCCCTCGCCCTCCACGTACTCGACCAGCATGCCGAGCAGCGCCGGCACCGAGTTCCACAGGCTGACGTGATGACGTTCGATCAACGCCAGCCAGTGCGCCGGATCGAGAGTCAGTTGCGGATCGAGGATGACCACCGCCGCGCCCACCGCCAGGGTGCCGAAGAAGTCATAGACTGAAAGGTCGAAACTCAGCGACGAGATCGCCAACACCCGATCATTCGGCCCGACGGCAAAACGGCGGTTGATGTCGAGCAAGGTGTTGACCGCACCGCGATGGTCGATCACCACGCCTTTCGGCTGACCGGTGGAGCCTGAGGTGTAGATCACGTAAGCGAGGTCGCTTTCGTTTACCTGCACTGGTTGCAGTGGCAAGGCATCGTTTGAGACTGCACCGGTCACAGCAATGGGCGTGATCTGGGCCGGCCATTCGATTTTGTCGAGCAGCGTCGGTTGGGTCAGCGCGAGACTTGTCTCGGCACGCTCCAGAATATGCCGCAGCCGTTCCGCTGGCTGAGTCGGTTCGATCGGCAGGTAGGCGCCGCCGGCATACAGAATCGCCAGGGTCGCGACCACTTGCTCCCAACCGCGCTCCATCACCACCGCGACCAACCTGTTCGGCACCACGCCCTGCGCTTGCAGTCGGGCGCCGAGTTGCCGGGCTTCGTTGCGCAGTTGCATGTAGGTCAGCTGTCGCGCGCCGATCACCGCCAGTGCATCCGGTGTGGCGAGGGCCTGACGTTCGAACAGTTCGTGCATCAACGGCAGCGTTTGCTGATGGTCGACCGGTGCCGGCAACCGCGCCTGCGGCAGCAGTTGTGGCGTGTTCCCGCCCCAGGCTGCCGGCTCGCACAGGCTGTCGAGCAACGTGTTATAGGCGACAAACATCTGCTCGATCATGCCTTCCGGAAACAACTCGTCGATGCTGTCCCAGTTGAACAACAGGCGCCCTTCCAGCTCCAGCAACGTGTGGTCGAGCCACACTTGCGGGGTCTGGGTGATGCTGTGCATGTGTTTGGCATTCAACGCGTCGGCCAGATTGAATTCGGCTAGCTCCGGCGCTGCTTCCGACAACGTGCTGTTGAACACGATCGGCATCGCCGTCTGCTGCACGCCCCGGGCCTGGGACAATTCGCGCAGCACCCGCACGCCGCTGACCACCGAATGGTCGATGTCACGCCACAGTTGCGCCTGTACCGTGCGGGCCTTGTCGGTGAAGGTTTGTGTTCCGTCGATACCGACTTCCAGCAGCACCAGCGAGGTGAAGTCGCCGATGATTTCGTCGACATCGGTGTGCAGCGGCATGCGGTTGAACAGCGGCAGGCTCAGGGTGAAACGCGGCGTTCGGCTCCACAGCGCCAGCACTTCGCTGAACGCGGTCAGCAGCATCACCGACGGCGTCACCGCAAACTGTTTGGCCACGGTTTTGAGTTGCGCCCACTGCGCCGCCGACATGTCACGGTCGCGGCGGGTGAAGTGCGGGTTGGCGATGCTTTCGGGCTGGCGCACCAGCGGCAGGTCCGGTGCCGGGGCCAGAGTGGTCACCCGTTCACGCCAGTAGCCCAGCGCCTGCTCGTAACGGCGGCCGCTTCGCAGTTGCTGTTCGGCCAGCACGTAGTCGCGGAAAGTCAGGCCCGGTTCCGCCAGGTCCAGCGTCGGATCAACGTAGAAGGCCATGAGTTCGCGGGCGAGAATCTGCGTGCTCGCAGCGTCGACGATCAGCGCGTCGAGGCTGATGTGCAAATGGGTGATGCCGTCATCGAGCAGCGACAGGCTGAACTCGAACAGCGGCCAGCGACTGGCGTCCAGCACCTGATGGGACTGGCGTTCGCGGGTTGCTTCAAGGGTGCGTTGCGCCACTTCAGCGGGTAAACCGCGCAGGTCGCTGCGGGGCATGCGATAGGTCGGCACCTGCGCCAGCACTTGTTGCGTGCCGTCGCTGAGGAACACCACGCGCAGCATGTCGTGGCGCAGGATCATGCGATTCAGCGCCAGCTCGAAACGTTCGGCGTCGAATTCGGGAATACGCAGTTCTTCGTAACCGTGGGCACTGACGCCACCGAGGCTGACCGTGGCTTCGCGACCAAACCAGTAGGCCTGCTGGATATCGGTCAGGGGGAATGGCTGATGCCGATTGCCGCGATCCGGCTCGATCTGGATGAACGCCGGTTCAGCGCTCTGCTCTTCACGCGAAACCTGCGCCGCCAGATCCAGCAACGCCGGTGTCTGGAACAGGCTGCTCAGGGACAATTGCGCGCCCATCCGCTGGTTGATCGCGTAGATCATCCGCGTCGCCAGCAGCGAGTGGCCGCCGAGGTCGAAGAAGTTGTCGTGGATGCCGACCCGCTCGCACTTGAGCACTTCGGCCCAGATCTCGGCCATTTGCCGTTCAATGTCGTTGCGCGGCGCCTCGTAAGTCGCCCCGGCGCTGCGTTCCGGCGCCGGCAGCGCTTGTCGGTCGAGCTTGCCGTTGCGGGTCAGCGGCAATTGCGAGAGCCGCACCCAGGCACTCGGGATCATGTGCTCGGGCAACTGGCGTTGCAATTCGGCTCGCAGGAATTCACTGGTCGCAGTGCCGACCACGTAAGCCACAAGACGTTTGTCGCCAGCCACGTCCTCACGCAGCAACACGGCGGCTTCCTGCACACCTGGTTGTTGATGCAACAAGCTATCGATCTCGCCGAGTTCGATACGAAAGCCGCGCAGTTTCACCTGTTGGTCGATGCGTCCCAGGTATTGCACGTTGCCGTCGGACTGGAATTTCGCGAGGTCGCCGCTGCGGTACATCCGCGCGCCCGGTTCGGCACTGAACGGGTCCGGCAGGAAGCGTTCGGCGGTCAGGTCCGGGCGGTTCAGATAGCCACGAGCCAGGCAGGCGCCGGCGATGTACAACTCGCCCGCCACGCCGACCGGGACCGGATTCAGATGCTCGTCCAGCACGTACAGCCGCGCATTGGCGATGGGACGACCGATGGGCGGCGCGTCCGGCCAAAATTCGGCCTCGTTGCAGTCAAGGCTGAACTGGCTGACCACATGGGTTTCGGTCGGCCCGTATTGATTGTGCAGTTGCCCGCCACCGAGCCCACGGACGAAACCGCGCAGCTCGTCATTGATTTGCAGGGCTTCACCGGCGGTGATGATCTCGCAGCCGCCGGCCGGCATCGGTGCCTCGGCCTCGGTCAGACCGGCGAGTTGCTGCAACACGGCAAATGGCAGGAACGCCCGCTGCACGCCTTCGGCCACCAGGGTCGGGCGCAGCGCGGCGAGGTCCTTGCGGCTGTCTTCAGTCATCAGCAACAGGCTGCCGCCCTGGCACAGCGTGCTGCAGATTTCCTGGAACGAGACGTCGAAATTCAGCGAGGCGAATTGCAGCACGTGTTGCGGTGCAGTCGCTTGATCGAGCTGCCAGGCAATCAGGTTGTCCAGCGCACAACGGCTGTGAGCGACGCCTTTCGGGCGGCCGGTGGAGCCGGAGGTGTAGAGCACGTAGCCGAGGTTTTCCGGGCTCACATTGACGTGCGGATCATTCGTCGGGTGCTGCGCCCATTGCGATGCGTCGGTGTCCAGGCAGCAGATTTTCGCCTCGTTAGCCGGCAGCCCGGCCATCAGGCTCGATTGCGTCAGCAGCATGGTCGGCGCGGCATCACTGAACATGAACGCCAGACGTTCGCTAGGGTAAGCCGGGTCGAACGGCACGTACGCCGCGCCGGCCTTGAGGATCGCCAGCAGGCCGATGACCATTTGCGGCGAGCGCTCCAGGCACAAACCGACGCGATGTTCAGGGCCGACGCCTTGTTCGATCAGGTAATGCGCGAGGCGATTGGCCGCGCGATTCAGTTCGCCGTAACTCAGTTGTTCGCGGTCGGCGAGCAGCGCCACAGCATCGGGCGTTTGCCGGGCAAGGGTTTCAAAACGCGCCACGCAGCCGGGCATCGACGCGGTATCCCGTGCGGTGCGGTTCCAGTCATGAACGATCTGCTGGTGTTGCTCGGCGCTCAGCAGCTTGATCCTCGCCAGCGACTGCTGGCTGTCCTCGACCATCTGCGTCAGCACCCGGCGCAGGTACTCGCCGAACTGCTCGACGGTGCCACGCTCGAACAGGCCCGAGGCGTATTCCAGGCCACCGACGATCTGCCCGTCTCGCTCATGGAGCGCCAGTTGCAGATCGAACTTGGCCACATGATGGCTGCTCTCGACCGGCGTAACGTCGAGCCCGGTCAGCAGCAGATCGGAATCCTGATCCTGCTCCCAGGCAAACAGCACCTGGAACAGCGGACTGTGGGCCAGACTGCGCGGTGGATTGAGCAATTCCACCACTTGCTCGAAGGGCAAGTCCTGATGTTCCTGAGCGTCCAGCGCCACTCGCCGCGCCTGTTGCAGCCATTGCGCCACCGACGGCGTACCCGACTGAGTCATGCGCAGCGCGAGGGTGTTGACGAAGAAACCGATCAGCCCTTCCAGCTCCTGCTGCGGGCGGTTGGCCGATGGCACGCCGATCACCACATCGCTTTGCCCCGACAGGCGCGACAGCAGCAGCGAAAAACCGGCCAGCAGATTCATGAACAGCGTGGTGCCTTGCTGCATGCCCAAGGCTTTCAGGCGTGCGGTCAAAACTTCGTCGAAGACCAGCGGCACAAACCCGCCGAGGTAATCCTGCACGGGCGGGCGCTTGTGATCGGTCGGCAATTCCAGCAGCACCGGCGCGCCGGTCAGGGTTTCGCGCCAGTAACGGCTTTGCTGCTCCAGCACATCGCCGGACAGCCATTGCTGTTGCCACACCGCGTAATCCACGTACTGCACCGGCAAGGGCGGCAGCGGATCGTCGCGATCCAGCAACGCCGCTGCGTACAGCTGACCGAGCTCGCGGGTCAGCACGCCCATCGACCAGCCGTCAGAGATGATGTGGTGCTGGGTCAGCAGCAACACATGGTCATCCGCCGCCAATCGCAGCAGGCTGACCCGCATCAACGGGCCCCGGCTCAGGTCGAACGGTCGACCGCCCTCTTCGTCGATCAAGCGGGTCAGGCGTTCTTGCGCATCGTGGCCCTGCACGTCAGTCACCGTCAGCCGGATGCTGTGCGCTGGCGGCGAAACCAGTTGCCGCCCTTCCCCTTCAACGGCGATGAACGTGGTGCGCAGCCCAGCATGGCGCGCCACCAGTTGATTGAAGCTGCGTTCGAGTGCCGCCACGTCCAGCGAACCGCGCAAACGCAGGTTCAACGGCATGTGATACGCCGCGTTGCCACCCTCCATTTGTGCCAGAAACCACAGGCGCTGCTGGGCAGACGACAACGTTTGCGCGCCCACGCGTTCAAGGGTTGTGATGGCGGGACGAGCCGCAGCCTGATTGGCTTGCAGCCGTTCGGCGAACTGCGCCAGAACCGGCGCGGCAAACAGCGTCGAAGGCGCGACTTCCAGCCCCAGCGTGTGACGAACCTGCGCCAGCACGCGCATCACCAGCAGCGAGTGACCGCCGAGAGCGAAGAACTGATCCTGACGCCCGACTCGCTCGACGCCGAGCACGTCGGCCCAGATCGCGGCGATTGCGGTTTCCAGCGAGCCTTGGGGTGCCTGGTATTCCTGCTGATCAAATGCCTCGACATCCGGTGCCGGCAGACCGGGCCGATCGACCTTGCCGTTGGCGGTCAGCGGTAACGCGGCGAGCCGCACGTATGCGGTCGGAACCATGTAATCCGGCAGGCTGATGTGCAGCTGTTCACGCAGGGAACGCGGGCTCAGCGTTGTGTCCGGTTTTTCGCAGTAGTAGGCAACCAGACGAGGCTCACCGGGACTGTCCTGGCGCAGCAGCACCACGCTTTCCCGCACGCCCGGAATGTCCGCCAGGCGGGTTTCGATTTCCCCCAGTTCCAGACGCAGGCCACGCAACTTGGCCTGGGAATCGTTGCGGCCAAGGAATTCCAGTTGGCCGTCGGCCCGGTAACGCGCCAGGTCCCCGGTGCGGTAAAGGCGTTCGCCCGCCACGAACGGGCTGTCAATGAAACGCTCGGCGGTCAGTTGCGACAGGTTCAGATAACCGCGCGCCACGCCGACGCCACCGATGTACAACTCGCCCGCAACACCCTCGGCAACCGGTGCGCCGTCAACGTCGAGCAGGTAAATCCGGGTATTGGGCAGTGCCCGGCCTATGGGCAGCACCGCGTCAATCTGGCTGCTTTCGGTGAATTCAAAACAGGTGCTGTCGATGCTTGCTTCAGTCACGCCGTAAGCCTGGACAATCTGCACCTGTTCACCACAAAGCCTGCGTAATTGCCGTGCGCTGTGGGCAGTCCAGATGTCGGAGCCGCAGACCACGGTGCGCAGGAACGACAGATCGTGACCAGCCTCTTCGACCCACGCCAGCAGCGGATTGAGCAGCGCCGGCACAAAGTCGGCAAAGCCAATCTGCGCCTCGCGCATCAGGCGATACAGGGCCGGCGGGTCCATCAGGGTGTCCCGTGGACACAGCACCAGCGTGCCGCCAAAACCCAGCGCACGGATCAGGTCGGCGCTGAACACGTCGAAGGAAAAACCGGCCATCTGCAGGTGATTGACCGGCTCGCCCAATCCATAGAGCTGCGCCCAGTCGGCGCTCACGGCGACCAGTCCGCGATGCTCGACCATCACGCCTTTCGGGGTGCCGGTGGAGCCTGAGGTGTAGATCACGTAAGCCAGGTGTCGGGGTGTCAGGCCGATTGCGTGAGGGTCGAGGTTGTCTGCCGGGAGCGAAGTCCAATCACTGGCGTCGGCCAGATCCAATATCGCGGGTGCTGTCGCCGACTGTTCGAGCGCCGCCCGCAAAACATCACGCGCCTGGCCGTGAGTCAGCACCACCGGCGGTGCGCTGTCGGCCAGCATGTGCGCCAGCCGCGCCTGCGGATAGGCCGGGTCCAGCGGCACATAGGCGCCGCCGGCCTTGAGCACTGCGAGTACGCCGACCAGCATCTCCAGCGAACGCTCCAGACACAGTCCGACCCGCACGTCCGGCCCGACCCCGAGGTGGCGCAGGTGATGGGCCAGCCGGTTGGCGCGGATATTCAGTTCACGGTAACTGAGCGCCTCCTGCTGCCAGCGTACGGCGATGGCCTCGGGGTTGCGCAACACCTGCGCTTCAAACAGACCGTGCACGCACAGGTCTGCATCGAACGGTTTCAACGAGGAAAAGTCGGGCTGCGCGGGATTCGTCCCACGCAAGGAAGTGTTGTCGATCATCGGAGGCTACCGTCCATGACTACATTATTTTTGTGATCAGGCAGGGACAGCACGCGCCCTGCCAGTCAGGCCCCGGCATCAGGTGCCGGCACGGTCATTCGAATTCAGGAGGATGGCGCGGCGCGCGCGTGCAGACTCGCGTTGAACGCGGGCACACGCAGAAATCCGGGGGGAGACAGGCTGGAGAAGAACACCGCCGCGCGGTCGGCGCAGGCAGCGGGAAAGTGGGCTGAATCGTTGGCGACATCCGTCGCACCGTTCATTGCATCGTCGATTGCAAACCGCGTGACCAATTGAAACCTCGACTTCCATTTGAGGGTCAACGACGAGGAACAACCTGCGCGGGGATGACAGCGCCAGGGTGGTCCCGATCGGCTGCGACTGCCGGGTCTGTAGACGCACGGCAATCTTCTGGCGCCGGGTTTGTGACCCGAAGCGCCGGCGGATAATAACCACGTTTTTTGCTGGTGAGGCAAACAAAATGTAGGAATTCGATGAAATAAATATCAGCTGTTTCCTACGTCCTTGTGACGGTGGCAAAGAGACAGGAATGTCAAAAATGCTCGAACACTGCCCCACCGTTTCATCCATGCAACGGGCATCGAAAACCCGCGCAGAGTCTTGACCGGCCAGTGAAAAAACCACCTCGCAGCGGGTTGCAATCACCCGGCGCTAACAAGCGCTAACAACGCATAACTGGCAGTCATTCGGCCCTGAAGGCAGGCTTGAGCCTCACCACTGAACGCCAGGCCACCTGCGAACCTTTTTGGTCGCCTCGCTCAGTCGAACGATGGTTTTGCGAGGGATTCGACCATGGCTGAAGGTTATCGCGACAATTGCCTGTGCGAGGCCGACCGGCTCGGCAATGACGAACTGTATGCCTTGGTCGCGGGTGCCGTCAGGCATGGCCGGGGTGAAGCACAACAACTGTTCGCGACGGTGACGCCGTTACTCATCGCCTTTTACGAAGGCCAGGTGCAGGCCGGGCGGATCCGTCGAGAAGACACCGGTAATCTCGTCCAGCAAGCTTTCAGGGCGCTCTATCAGGAACAGGCCGCCCATGACCCGAGCTTCCCGTTTCGCGCCTGGCTGATCGAGATCGCACGATCGACGCTGCTCGACAATCTGGGCCATCGCGGCACTGACGCCGTGGCCACGGCCGACGCGCTGGCGGGCGCTTCTGCACGCGAATGCCATGAACCCACACGGGCAACATGAACCGCCCTTCTCGCTGTGAAATGCTCTTCAGGGAATGCCCATGATCGATATCGAAAAAACCCTCTACTCCGCGCATACCCACACCACGGGAGGCCGCGAGGGCACAGGGCGCAGTCACGATGGCCGACTGGATCTCAAGCTTTCTCCGCCGGGCGCGCCCGGCACCGGAACCAACCCCGAGCAATTGTTTGCCGTGTGCTGGTCGGCATGTTTTCTCGGCTCACTGCGCCATGCCTGCAACGCGCGCAAGATCGGTTTTCCGGCAACGGCCGGGGTCGATGCGCAAATCGATCTGGTCCATGGGGAGCAGGGTTTTTTCCTGCAGGCGAGACTGGCGGTGTCACTGCCGGAAATCGAGCCTGAAGTGGCGCAACAACTGATCGAGGCGGCGCACCAGAATTGCCCTTACTCCAAGGCCACGCGCAACAACATCAAGGTCAGCATCACCCTCGCCTGATCCGTCTTTTGCCCATAGCAAAACGCCCAATCTTCCAACCACACCTTCGTACTATCCGGCGACACCATGGTGCAATAGATCGCGCCCGGGGCTTTTGATGTGATGGCGGGAAACCGACAAAAGCCAGGAGTTGCGCATGAACAAGCTGACGACTGCTGCGGGCGCGCCCGTGGTTGATAACAACAACGTACAGACCGCCGGCCCGAGAGGCCCGATGCTGTTGCAGGACGTATGGTTGCTGGAAAAACTGGCGCATTTCGATCGGGAAGTCATCCCCGAGCGGCGCATGCACGCCAAGGGTTCGGGCGCGTTCGGCACTTTCACCGTCACCCACGACATCACCCGTTTCACCAAGGCCAGACTGTTTTCCAGCGTAGGCAAGACCACCGATGTGTTCGTCCGGCTTTCGACCGTTGCCGGTGAGCGTGGCGCGGCGGACGCCGAGCGTGATATCCGCGGATTCGCCATCAAGTTCTACACCGAGCAAGGTAACTGGGACCTGGTGGGCAACAACACGCCGGTGTTCTTTTTGCGCGACCCGTTGAAATTCCCCGACCTCAACCATGCGGTCAAACGCGACCCGCGCACCAACATGCGCAGCGCCCGTAACAACTGGGATTTCTGGACGCTGCTGCCCGAGGCGCTGCACCAGGTCACGATCGTCATGAGCGACCGCGGACTGCCGCGCACCTACCGCCACATGCACGGTTTCGGCAGCCACACTTTCAGTTTCATCAGCCCGGCGAACGAACGTTTCTGGGTGAAGTTCACCTGGAAGACCCAACAAGGCATTGAAAACCTCACCGACCAACAAGCCGCGACCCTGATCGGCGATGACCGCGAAAGTGCCCAGCGCGACCTGTACAGCGCCATCGAGGAAGGCCACTTCCCGCAATGGAAGCTCTACGTGCAAGTGATGCCGGAACTGGACGCCGAGACCTGCCCGATCAACCCGTTCGACCTGACCAAAGTCTGGCCCCACGCGGATTACCCGCTGATCGAAGTCGGTGTGCTGGAACTCAACCGCAACCCCGACAACTACTTCGCCGACGTCGAACAGGCGGCCTTCAATCCGGCCAACGTGGTGCCCGGCATCAGTTTCTCACCGGACAAAATGCTCCAGGCCCGCCTGTTCTCCTACGGCGATGCACAGCGCTATCGCGTCGGCGTCAACCATCATCAGATCCCGGTGAATGCCCCGCGCTGCCCGGTCCACAGCTATCACCGGGACGGCCAGATGCGCACCGATGCGAACGCGGGCAGCACCATCGGCTACGAGCCCAACAGCTATGGCCAGTGGGCCGAGCAACCGGATTTCAGCGAGCCACCGCTGGCCCTCAAAGGCAGCGCCGGACACTGGAATCACCGCGAGGACGACGATTACTTCTCGCAACCCGGCGCATTGTTCCGGGCCATGTCCCCCGCCCAGCAACAGGTCTTGTTCGACAACACCGCGCGCTCGATCCATGGCGCCAGCGCCCAGACCCGGCAACGCCATATCGATAACTGCACCTGCGCCGATCCGGCGTACGGTGCAGGCGTTGCGCAGGCCATTGAAGCACTGGGCTGATCCGCAATGGCATAAGCAAGGCAAGCAGGATTGATCCTGTTTGCCCTGCTGACGTTGTCAGTCCTCTACGATGCTTTTCGCTTCTAGAAACGCTTCCAGTCCTGATATCCCGAATTCCCTGCCGATCCCCGACTGCTTGACCCCGCCAAACGGCGCGAGCAACTCCGGTGCGATCCGGTTGATCAACACCGAACCGGCCTCCAGGCGCGCAGCGATGCGTCGGCCACGTTCGACCTCGCGGGTGAATACATACGCCTGCAAACCGTAGACGCTGGCATTGGCCAGGCGGATGGCGTCTTCCTCATCGTCATAGGCGATGATCGACAGCACCGGGCCAAAAATCTCTTCCCGGGCGATGTCCATGTCGTTGCTGACATCGGCAAACACCGTGGGCTTCACGAAATAGCCTTTGCTCAGTCCGTGAGGCCTGCCCTCCCCGCCGACGATCAATCGCGCGCCCTGCTCCAGCCCGCGCCGGATAAAGCCCTGCACGCGATCAAACTGGGCTTGGTTGACCAACGGGCCGATGGCGGTAGCCGGGTCCCGGGGATCGCCGACCACGGTCGCGTCGACCAGGGTTTTCACCCGTTCGATCACCTGCTGCAAGAACGCGCGCGGCACCAACAGCCGCGTGCCGGCGACGCAGGCCTGGCCGTTGTTCATGAAGGCGGCATTCAGTGCCATGGGGATGGCCGTTTCGAGATCCGCGTCGTCGAGCACGATGGACGCCGATTTCCCGGTGAGCGACAGGTTCACCCGCTTCATGGTCTCGATGCCGGCACTGGCGATGAGTTTTCCGGTGGCGGTGGAGCCGGTGAACGAGACCTTCGCGATGTGCGGGCTGGTGCTGATCTCGTCGCCCACATCGCTCCCACGGCCCAGAACAATATTGATCACCCCGTTTGGCAGTTCCGCACGGTGCAAGGCGAGCGCGAGCACCTGGGTCTGCAACGGGCTGAGTTCACTCGGTTTGATAACCGAGGCGCAACCGCCGGCAATCGCCGCCGCCAGTTTGCTGCACACCGTACCGGCGGTGCTGTTCCAGGGAGCGAACAACGCCGACACTCCGACCGGTTCCATCACGACCCTTGCACGGCCCACAGGCCGGACCAGTTCGTAGTTCTCCAGCACCTGCGCCGCGTTGGCAAAGGATTGCGATGCGTACTGGCTGACCCATTGCGCACGGGCCAACGGTGCGCCGTATTCCTCGATGGCGGTGTCGCGTATGTTTTCGGTGCTCTCCAGCACCGCGGCCTGAAGGCGCCTGAGCATGTCGATGCGCTCGGCTTTCGAGGTGCGGCCCATCGTGACTTGCGCACGCTTGGCGGCGGCGATGGCTTGCCTGGCATCGTCGCGATTGGCCAGGGTGACCGTACCGATGACGGACTCCGTCGCCGGGTTGATGCATTCGATCGTTTCGCGGCCCTGAACGGGCACGAACGCGCCATCGATGTAGCTGTGACGGATAGTCCACATGGCGATATTCCCAAGGTGTTGAAACAGCAACGCCCGGAAAATCCGGGCGTTGATCAGGGCGACGGTTCAGTCGGGTAGTGATTCGCGGCTGAAGGCTTGCACCTCCTGCACCAGACCGCGAGCGGCCATTTCCACCAGTTGCCGACCCTTTTCCGGCGAAGCCTGCGCCGGGTCCGAGCCCATGCGGCCGTCCGGGTGACGGGCGCGGAAATCCGCCGCTTCACGGATCGGCCCCCAATTGGCGACCTGCGGCGAGTAGTCGGCCGACTTGATGGAATCGGGATACGCCCATTGGGTCACGGCGATTTCCGAAGGAGTCGCATGAATGCCGTGACCGGTCGGGAACTGATCACGGGCCAGCTCATTCACTCCTTCCAGATCCCACCAGTTGCACAGCTTCAGGGCGAACCCGGCCTTGCGTCGGGCGAAACTCGCTTCGGCGTACAGCTCCGAAAACGCGGCTTCGATTGACGCGATGTTGCCGCCGTGGCCATTGAGGAAAAAGATCTTTTCAAAGCCGTGGGCGGCCAGCGAACGGGCCCAGTCGGCGATGGCGGCGATGAAGGTCGAAGGCCTGAGCGAGATGGTGCCGGGGAACCCGAGGTGATGCTGCGCCATGCCGATGTTGAAGGTCGGGGCAATCAGGATGTCGGCGCTTTTCTGCGCTTCATGGGCGATGATTTCCGGGCACATCCAGTCGGTGCCCAGCAGGCCGGTCGGCCCGTGCTGTTCGTTGGAGCCGATCGGGATGACGATGGTGCGGCTGCGTTCGAGGAATTGCGCTATTTCGGACCAGGTCGATAGGTATAAAAGCATCAGGATTCTCACTCTTCGAAGGTTCCTCGCGGAACGAGGCTGGGTGTTCAATGCACCTGCAACAGCAGCGTCATTGATACCACCCGCCTCCCTTCGACGACAGAATACGAAGGTATCGGAATCGCCAAAACGCCCTAATCGCGGACGAGAAATTCACGGGGCGATTCGCCCATCACCCGCCTGAACATCGCACTGAAGGCACTCTGGCTGGCGTAGCCCAGATCCCGGGCAATCACCCCGACGGACTGTCCCTTGTCGAGCCGGTCGATGGCGGTCGCCAGCCGCACCTGTTGCAGCCAGTGGCGGAAATTCAGGCCGGTTTCATTGACGAACAGGCGAATCAGCGTGCGCGAACTGGCACCGACCCGGTCAGCCCAGTAACCGATCGAATGGTCTTGTCCCGGATCCTGCAGAATCGCCTCGCACACCGTGACCAGTCGCCGGTCGACCGGCCACGGCACTTCGATCGGCAGCGTCCGGGCCGCCTGCAACTCAGTGAGTATCAGGGCCACGATGTGTGCGTTACGGCCTTCCTGTGGGTATTCGATCGGCTGCTCGGCCAGGGCCAGAATCAACTCGCGCAGCAGTCCAGGGATCTCCAGCACTTTGCAATGATGGCCCAGCCCTGCGCAGACCTGCGGCTCGATGTAGATCGAGCGCATCTTGACCGCGCTCAGCATCAACTGGTCGTGGATCATCCCGGGCGGAATCCACAGCGCCCGCTTCGGCGGCAGGATCCACAACCCGCGCTCGGTGGCCACCCGCATCACGCCGTTCGAGGCATACAGCAATTGCCCGTGCCGATGCACGTGTGGCTCGTTGTATTCGCCGGTGGACTGATCGCGCACCAGCACGGTCATTACGCGCGGCACGTCCTGATAGTCGGGATAACGTTCGCTGCGCAGCGGGGACTCACGCTGGGCGATGACCTTGCGCACCTCTCGTTTCATCGGCTGGACTCTCCTGAAACAGACCTTGATCGTGTTAAAGCGGCGATTGTCACTTTGGCGACAAATCCTGGCATTTGCCATGGCCAGCCCATTGTTAGCCTTGCGCTCATTGTTCATCAATGAGGCCTTCCCCATGGCAATCACCCGCAATCTCTCCGGCCACCAGCAGAGCGTCACGGCGGTGATCGGCCTGCTGATCCTGTCCATCGCCCTGCGTCCGCCGATCATTTCGGTGGGGCCGATTCTGTTGCTGATCCAGCAGCACTTCCAGTTGAGCTACACCCAGGCCGCGCTGCTGACTTCAATTCCCGACATCTGCATGGGCGTGTTCGCGCTGGTGGTTCCGAGCCTGGCCCGACGCTACGGGATCGATCGCAGTGTGGTGGTCGCACTGACGTTGTTGGGCGCCTCGACCTTGCTGCGGGCAATCTCGCCGAATGCATTTTTCCTGCTCGGCAGTACGTTCTTCGCCAGCATCGGCATTGCGGTTGCCGGCGCGATGACCGGCGCGTGGATCAAGACCCACTTTGCGCAACGCCCGGCACTGTTCATGGGCATCTACGCCGGTGGCCTGAGTCTGGGAGCGACTCTCGCGGCGGTGCTCAGCGCGCCGATTGCCGAGCTGGCGCAGGACTGGCGGGTCAGCGCCGGGTTCTGGAGCGTGCTGTGCCTCACCGCCATCGCCAGTTGGGTATGGATGGCGCGGCGTTTTACGACCCCGGTGCCAGCGGTGAAATCGCCGTCGAACCAGAGCAAACGCCTGCCCTGGGGCAATCCGCAGGCGTGGCTGATCGCGTTGAATTTCGGTGCCGGTCAATTCGTGGTCTACGCCCTCTTCGCCTGGATGGCGCCAGCGTCGGTGGAAGCGGCTACATCGAGTGTTTCCCCGGGCGTCCTGCTGGGCATTTTTACGGCGGTGTTCGCCGTGGCCAGCGTGGGTGCGGGGCTGATTCCGGGCAAGGCCCACGACCGGCGCGGTTTGCTCGGGCTGTCGGCGTTGCTGGCCCTGCTCGGGGTGGGCGGCATGGCGTTCCTGCCAGCGTACTGGCCGATGCTCTACGTGGTGCTCGCGGCCATCGGCCTGGGCATGGGTTTCACCGTGGCCATGACCTTGCCGCTGGATCACGCCAGCACCAGCGAACAGGCCGGATTGTGGACGGTGTTCATGTTGTTCATCGGTTACCTGATCGCCGCGCTCGGGCCGCTGCTGTTCGGTGCCCTGCGCGAATACGCCGGACACTATGGCCCGGCGTACACCTTGCTGTTCGCGGTACTGCTGTTGATGCTCGGCATCACCCCCCTGCTCAGACTGGCACCGGCAACATCGCCGCAGGTGTCCGTTGCCTGAGCCGGGGGTGACCGACCTGCGACGCGCCTCGGCACGTCGCAGGCTTTCAGTTAGCCGCAGCGGCCTTTTCAATCAGCCGCGCCACCGGTGCCGGGTTCGACACCATCACCACGTGAGAGCCGCCCTTGACCACTTCAACCGCCTTGGCATCTGCACGCTTGGCCATGAACGCCATCGCCTGAGGCGGGATGTTCTTGTCCTTGTCGCCGTAGATGTACCACGACGGAATGTGCTTCCAGGCCGGCGTGCCGGACTGCTCGTTCAGCGCCGCTTCGGTGACCGGGCGCTGGGTCGCGGCCATCAGGGCCGCTTGTGCAGCGGGGACGTCAGCGGCGAACTGGTCGTGGAACTTGCTCTGCTGGATATACAAGTCCTTGCCGCCATCGGCCAGCGCAACGGGTGGCGCCAGCGTTGGCCCGAGGGTGCTGCCGGGAAACTTGCCGGCCAGCCCGGCGACGGTTTCACCGGCTTCGGGGGCAAAGGCGCTGACATACACCAGCGCTTTGACATTGGCATGATCGTTTGCCGCATCACTGATGACGTTGCCGCCATAGGAGTGACCGACCAGCACCACCGGCGACTGGATGCTGCTCAGCAACGCCGATACCGCCGCGCCATCGCTTTTGACGCCGCGCAACGGGTTGGCGGCGGCGATCACCGTGTAGCCATCCTTCTCGAGAATCTTCGCCACGCCGTTCCAGCTCGATGCGTCGGCAAACGCGCCGTGCACCAGCACGACCGTGGGTTTGGCGGTTTGGGCGAAGGCATTGGCACCCAGGCACAGGCCAACGGCAATGCTCAGTGCAGTCAGTGTTTTTTTCATTTGGATGTTCCTCGTATGACGGATTCAGGGGGCGTATCGGGTGAAGACAAAATCGTGGTTCTGCACCCGCGCCTGATGGCAGGCAAAGCAGGTCTGGTGCTGGGCTTCATCGGCGGGTTTGCCGTTGATGAACCGGCCGAATCCCCAGCCACCGGTCGAAGCGTATTTGCGCGAGTCCTTGACCATCACCTGAACGGTGGTGGCCGCCCCCGGAATCGAGGCCGGCTCGAACTCCGGCGACTGCACGTGCTTCCACGCCAGCTTCACCAGCACCGTTCCGTCGGGAAACGGCAGCGTCTTGCTCTGGTAAGCCTTGATCGCCCGGTCATTGCCCAGCACCGCACGCAGTTCATCCAGCGGCGCGGCTTCCTGGGCCGGGGCAATCAGCGCCCACTGGCGATAGTTTTTCGGCAGTTTCACGCCGTAGATCGGCGAGGCATCGCCGTCATCGGCCTCGCCCAACGCGACACCGGTGGCCGCCAGTGCCGCGAGCGCAATGGCCGCCGGCAACACGGCCCAATGGTTGAGTTTCATCGTCGGATCCCCTCAGGCCAGCAGTCAGAGATGATCGGCATCGATCACCGCCTGAGCGAACGCCTGTGGCGCTTCCTGCGGCAGGTTGTGGCCGATGCCGCCGCTGATCAGCCGATACTCGTATTTGCCGGTGAAGCGTTTGGCGTAGGCCTCGGCCGGTGGGTGCGGCGCACCGTTGGCGTCGCCTTCGAGGGTGATGGTCGGCACGCCGATGGAGGGGAATGCCGCCAGTTTTTTCTCCAGCGGATCGTATTGCGCTTCCCCTTTGATCAGGCCCAGGCGCCAGCGGTAGTTGAAGATCGACACGGCGACGTGATCCGGATTCTGCAACGCGGCGGCGCTGCGGTCGTAGGTCGCGTCGTCGAAGCTCCACTTCGGCGAGGCCAGTTGCCAGATCAGTTTGGCGAAGTCATGGGTGTTCTTTTCGTAACCCAGACGGCCGCGCTCGGTCGCGAAGTAGAACTGATACCACCACTGCAACTCTGCAGCCGGCGGCAGCGGCGTCTTGCCGGCGTCCTGGCTGCCGATCAGGTAACCGCTCACCGCCACCAGTGCCTTCACCCGCTCGGGCCAGAGCGCCGCGACGATGTCGGCGGTGCGCGCGCCCCAGTCGTAGCCGCCAAGTACGGCCTGCTTGATCTTCAGGGCGTCCATGAAGTCGATCAGATCTTTCGCCAGCGCCGCCGGCTGTCCGTTGCGCACGGTTTTGGCAGACAGGAAACGCGTGTCGCCATAGCCGCGCGCGTAAGGAATCAGCACCCGATAGCCCTTCTGCGCCAGTGCCGGTGCCACGTCGGTGTAGCTGTGAATGTCGTAGGGCCAGCCGTGCAGCAGGATGACCACCGGACCGTCGGCGGGCCCGACTTCGGCGTAGGACACGTCCAGCAATCCGGCCTTGACGTGTTTCAGCGCGCCGAACGAAACATTGGTGCCGGCGGTAATGGCGTCGATCTTGCCGGCGGGCACTTCGGCTGCGTTTGCGTATGCCGAGGTAATGCCCAGCGCAAGCGCCAGCATCGAAACGGCGAGCACGCGCCGGGATTGAGTTACAGCGTTAGAGTCAGTCATGCCGAGTCTCCCTCGTGAACCGCCGGGCGGTGGTTCCGGGCTTGGGGTTGAAGTGCTTGCGGATTGAAGGACTAGCGCACTGCCTGAGCAGCGGTTTTCTGCGCATCAGCACGCAGTGGCCGGAAGGCTTCGCGCAGTTCTTCGCTGAACAGTTGCGGTTGCTCCCATGCTGCGAAGTGACCGCCCTTGCTGACTTCGCTGAAGTAGGCCAGCGATGGATAGGCGCGTTGCGACCAGACTTTCGGCGCGCGGTAGATTTCGTGGGGGAACACGGTGATCGCCACCGGCACCTTGATGTCGGCGGTCTTCTGCGCAGCGGCGCTGAAGTTATTGTTGTTGTTTTCCCAGTAGAAACGGGAGGACGACGCCCCGCTGTCGGTCAGCCAGTAGAGGCTGATGTCATCGAGCATTTCATCACGGCTCAGGACTTTCTCGGGCTGACCGTCACTGTCGGTCCACGCGGCGAATTTTTCATACATCCACGCGGCCGTGCCGGCGGGCGAGTCGGCCAGCAGATAACCGATGGTCTGCGGACGGGTCACCATCATTGCGCCGTAGGCGGCGTTGCGGCCGAAGAACTGGCTGAGCGAATTGAAGGCCGTCACCTCCGGCGCGGTCAGCCCGGCCGGGGCCGGGTCGCCGCTGTTGATCGGTTTGACCAGTTCCGGCGGCACGGTGGCCGGCATGTTCAGGTGGATGCCCAGCAAACCGGGCGGCGCCAGACGACCCAGTGCGTCGGAAATCACCGAACCATGATCGCCGCCCTGGGACACGTAATGGCTGTAGCCCAGACGCTTCATCAATACATCCCAGGCCTTCGCCACCCGGTCAGGGCCCCAGCCGAGCTCGGTCGGTTTGCCGGAAAATCCATGGCCGGGAATCGACGGGATCACCACATCGAACGAGTCCTCGACCTTGCCGCCGTACGCCACGGGATCGGTCAGCGGGCCGATGGTCTTGAGAAATTCGAACTGCGAACCCGGCCAGCCGTGGGTGAGGATCAGCGGCATCGCATTGGGATTGCGCGAACGCACATGGATGAACTGGATGTCGACGCCGTCGATGGTGGTCACGAACTCCGGCAAGGCATTGAGCTTCGCTTCGGCCTTGCGCCAGTCATAGCCATTGCCCCAGTACTTGACCAGTGCTTCGACCTGCGCCAGTTGCACACCCTGAGACACGTCGCTGACCGTTTCCTTGTCCGGCCAGCGGGTGTCGGCGATGCGTTTGCGCAGGTCGCTCAACTTCGCTTCGTCCACATGGATGGTGTAAGGGCGAATGGCTTGCGACGGATCCGCAGCCCAGACGCCGCTGCTGCCCGCGAGTACGGCAAGGCCGAGCACACCGCCCCTGATGGATGACGCCAGGCAATGGCGCCAGGTAAGACCGGACGAAAGCGCAACCATGATGGATCTCCTTGTAGTCATTATTCGAAAGGCATCGCCAATCGGATCAGACCACTGGGCTGGCACCGGGGCGATTACACGATGGTGTCGGTCGATACCTTGGTATGACGCGCTGCCTGGCGCGCAAAATCGCGCTCGAATTCCGCAGCGGTTAACGGGCAGAATGCGGCGGGGAAACGGCCCATTTGAATGACAAAACGGAACAAGGATTGCGGATGCGTGGGGAAACAGCGCTCGAACGCCTGAGCGGCACGCCATCAACCACTTCGCAGTGGTGGGTGATCGGGTTGTGCATGCTGTTCAACGTGATCGACGGGCTGGACGTCATGGCCATGGCCTTCACCGCCAGCCGGGTTGCGGCGGAGTGGGCGTTGAACGGCGCGCAACTGGGCCTGTTGTTAAGCGCAAGCCTGGTCGGGATGGCGCTCGGTTCGCTGCTCGCCGCGCCCAGGGCCGACCGCTTCGGGCGCAGGCCGTTACTGCTCGCCGGCCTGCTGCTCAGTGGCCTGGGTATGTTGCTGTCGTTCTGGAGTCCGGATCATCACGTGCTGATGTTCCTGCGTCTGCTGACCGGCATCGGCACCGGGGCGGTGCTGGTGGGGGCGAACGTGCTGACGTTCGAACACGCCAGCCCGCAGCGGCGCAATCTGGCCATCGCGTTGCAATCCCTCGCCTTTGCCATGGGCGCGAGTCTGGGCGGAATGCTAGCCCATGTATTGAATGATTTGATGGGCTGGCGGTATGTCTTTCTCGCTGGTGGATGCATCACGCTGGCGGCAGCGTTGGCCGGTGTTTTCTGGCTGCGAGAGTCGCCGTCATTCCTGGCACTTGAACACCACGCGCCTGTCGCTTCAGCGTCGCCTGATAACGCCAGCCGACCATTTTCGCCCGGTCAACGGCAACGGACCACATCGTTGGCGCTGGCACTCTTTCTGCTGATGTTCTGCTTTTACTTCGTCATGAGCTGGACGCCGAGTCTGCTGGTCCACAACGGTTTTACCGATCAGCAAGGCGCCCGGATCGGGGTGTTGCTGGCGTTTGGGGGCATGCTCGGTGCCCTGCTGCTGGGACTGGCGGCCAATCGTTTCGGCTGCCGGCGATTGTTGTCGGGTTTTCTGCTGCTCAACGCAGCACTGCTGCCACTGATGGTGCCGGCCTCGCACGTACCCGGCCTGGCGGCACTCGTGGCCGTCACCCTTGGCCTGATGCTCAATGGTGCAGTGGCCGCCCTGTATGTTCTGGCCCCGCAGGCGTTCTGCACCTCGGTACGTACGACCGGCGTCGGTGTGGTGCTGGCGATGGGGCGTCTGGGGGCGATCATTTCGCCGGTGGTTGCCGGTTTTCTGCTGGACGCCGGATGGACCGCGCAACACCTGTTCACGTTTTTCTCCGTTAGCCAGGTCTTGGCGGCCCTGCTGATCTGGCGTGGCACTAAGGGACGATGATCAGCTTGCCCGTCGTATTGCGCGACTCGATATCACGATGGGCCTGTTGCGCGTCGTCCAGTGAATAACGCTGGCCGATAAAGGTTTTCAGTTTGCCCGTGCTGACCCACGCGAACAGTTGCCGGGACTTTTCCAGCAGCACTTCGCGATTGCGCACGTAGTGCATGACCGAGGGATACGTCAGTTTGATGCTGCGCGGGACGCTGAAGATATCGATCGGCGGGATCGGGTTCATGAACGGCCCGTACAAGGCCAGGGTGCCGAAATAATCCAGCAGTTCCAGCGAGTCGGCGAAGCCCTCCGCCCCCGTGCCGTCGTACACCACATTGACCCGCTGGCCGTCGGTCAGGCGCAGGACCTGTCCGGCAATATTGTGCGCCCGCCCGATCACCACATAGTCCGCCCCGGCCGCGAGCACCGCCTCCACTTTGTCGGCGTGGGACACCCGGCCGATGACCTTGCCGCCCCGCAGTTTGATCAACTGGGTCAGCATCAACCCCACGCCTCCCGCCGCCGCATGCACGAAGGCCACATCGCCCGGCTGGATTGCATGGACCTTGTCCACCAGATTGCTGGCGGTCAGACCCTGCATCATCAGGCTGGCGGCGGTGGCGAAGTCGATCTCATCGGGCAACGGCACCAACTGGCTGACCGGGGCGATCACCTGTTCGGCGTAGCTGCCCGGCACGTAATGCCAGGCCACGCGATCACCGACTCCGAACTCCGTCACCTGCGGGCCGGCGGCCAGAACGATGCCGGCACCTTCCGCACCCGGCGTCAGCGGCAACTCCCAGGCAGCGCCGAGCCCGCGCCGCACACCGGTGTCCATGAAATTGATACCCGCCGCCATGACCTTGACCAAGACTTGTCCGGGCCCCGGTTCTGCCAGTTGAATGTCTTGCACCGTCAAGACTTCGGGCCCGCCAAAGGCCTGAATGACCACTGCTTTCATAATGTTCTGCCCTGTTACAGGGACGACCTGTCCTGCTGCCTTTGCGATGGCAGGAACGCGGACGTCACGTTGTCTTCATTCAATCGTCGGAGGACGTTGAAACCAGGGCCAAGACTGCGCGGCGGATGTATCCACGCGGTTTCGCGAAGCGGGCGCTATGCATGCTTGTATGGCTGGAGGGGTCGTAGATACAGTGCCTTACAAAAGCAGCACCGTGATGCCCGTCGTAGTGTGTGATGGCGGCCGATATTCGCGACGGGCGACACCAAAGTATGATGGGCGAGCGCCATCCGAAGGCGCATCTTTGTTCAACGGTGACTGCACACAATGAGAATCGGTATGACGAACGAGCAGGAGCGCGTCATCGAGGACGCTTCAGGCCGCGTGGACGACGCGGTCATGCCAGCGCCGGGAGTCGAAGCCATCATCGACAGCATCCCGGCCATGGTCGCCTTCATGACGCCTTCCGGTGAGCTGGAACAGGTCAACCGGCAAATCATGGACTACATCGGCGCCCCGCTCCACGAACTGAAAAAATGGCAGGCCAGCGAAACAGTACACCCGGACGACCTGCCCTCGGTCATCGCCGCGTGGATGCATTCGGTCGACACCGGCGCGCCCTATGAAATCGAGCATCGCATCCGTCGCGCCGACGGTGTCTATCGCTGGTTTCATGTGCGCGGCCTGCCGATCAGAGACAGCGAAGGCGCCATTACGCGCTGGTGCGTGCTGCAGGTCGATATCGATGAGCGCCGGCGGGACAAAGTGCTGATCGCCAATGCCCTTGCCGAAGTCAGTGCGTCGGAAGAACGTCTGCGCGGGATCATCGATGCCGTTCCCGGGTTTGTCTGGAGCGCTTCGCCTGAAGGCAGCGTCGGTTTCGTCAATCAACGCTGGTGCGATTACACCGGCATGTCCCTCGAACAGGCCTGCGGCCATGGCTGGACGGCGTCTATCCACCCGGACGACGCACCGGGCCTGGCGGTTTATTGGCAAGGGATTCTGCAATCGGGCAACGCCGGTGAGTACGAGGCCCGGCTGAAACGGTTCGACGGCGTTTACCGCTGGTTTCTGATCCGCGCCGTGCCCCAGCGCGATGACACGGGAAAGCTCGTGCGCTGGTACGGCGAGAACACCGACATCGAAGACCGCAAGCGGGCGGAGGTCCTCTTGAGCAAGGCGCGCTCGGAACTGACGCACCTGGCCAGAGTCGCCAGCCTCGGCGCGGTCACGGCGTCGATTGCCCACGAGGTCAATCAACCGCTGGCCGGCATCATCACCAACGCCAGTACCTGCCTGCGCATGCTCGGTGCGGATCCGCCGAATGTCGATGGCGCCAGGGAAACCGCGCGCCGCACCATTCGCGACGGTAACCGCGCGGCCGATGTGATCAATCGACTGCGGGCGCTGTTCTCGAAGAAAAGCATCACCATTGAAGACGTCAATCTGAATGACGCGGCACGGGAAGTCATCGCCATGCTGCTGGGCGAACTACAACGCAACGGCGTGGTGCTGCACCCGCAATTTGCCGAGGCCCTGCCGCTGGTCAGGGGTGACCGCGTCCAGCTTCAGCAGGTGATCCTCAACCTGATCATGAATGCCGCCGAGGCCATGAGTGCGATCCACGGACGGCCCCGGCAATTGATCGTCAGCACTGGTCTTGCGCCGGACGAGAGCGTTTACCTGGCGGTGAAGGACAGCGGCAACGGCGTCGATCCGCAGGACATCGAGCGCATCTTCAATGCTTTCTACACCACCAAAAGCTCGGGCATGGGCGTCGGCCTGTCCATCAGTCGCTCGATCATCGAGCGCCACGACGGCAAACTCTGGGCCAGCGCCAACGACGGCCCGGGCGCGACGTTTACCTTTGCCATCCCGAATTCGACGGACTTGCCGCAAACCGCTAACCGCGACCTCACCGATCGCACCGTGGAGAATGATTGATGGGTACGCATTTGCTCGTATCGGTGGTCGATGACGACGAATCGGTTCGTGAATCACTGCCTGACCTGATCAAGGAATTCGGCTTTGCCGTGCAGGCATTTGCCTCGGCGCAGGCGTTTCTGGCATCGCCCTATCTGGACCTGACGCATTGCCTGATTCTCGACGTGGCCATGCCCGGCATGTCGGGCCCGGATCTGCAACGGGAGCTGCTGCGCCGTGACTATCGCATTCCGGTAATTTTCATCACCGCTCACGGCGACGCCAGCGAACAGGCAAAGCTGCTGAACAGTGGCGCGGTCGAGTGCCTGTTCAAACCGTTCAGCGAAGCCCAATTGCTCAAGGCCCTGAGCGCCGCCCTGCCCCTCGACTGAGCGTGAAGCCGACCAGAACAAGGAATCGACATGTTGAACGCGAACAACGCAATCGCCCCTTCCCGTGGAGCATTACCGATGAGTGATGTCACGCCCGTCGTATTCGTTGTCGATGACGACATTTCCGTGCGCGAGTCGCTGGAGCTGATGATCCGCTTCGCCGGATGGCAGCCACGGCTGTTCGAGTCCGCGCAGGATTTTCTCGACGCGCCCCGGGCGCTGGTGCCCAGTTGTCTGGTGCTGGACATCAACCTGCCCGACCTGAGCGGCCTCGATCTGCAGACCGCCCTTGCCGATGAACGCCACAACATGCCGATCATTTTCATCACCGGCTACGGCGATATTCCGCGCACGGTACGGGCCTTGAAGGCCGGCGCGGTGGAGTTTCTGACCAAACCGTTCAACGACGAAGTGATCCTCACAGCGATGGCCGATGCGCTGCAAAGCAGTCGCATGGCGCTGGAGGGAGAAAAGAACCTGCGCTCACTGCTCGAGGCGTACAAGACCCTGACGCCGCGCGAGCAGGAGATCATGGCTTCGGTGGTCAGCGGGCGGCTGAACAAACTGATTGCCGCTGACCTCAACATCAGCGAAATCACCGTCAAGGCCCATCGCGGCAAGGTGATGCGCAAGATGAAGGCCCGTTCGCTGGCGGACCTGGTGAAAATGGCCGCCCTGATTACGCCGGCGTGACCGGCAGGCTCTGCCAGAAACTTTCCAGCCGACGCAGATCAAGGCTGTCGAAGCCTTCCGAAGCCCGCTCGCGGCAAGCACCGAGCAACGTCCGGGCCTGATCCGGTTGACCCTGTTCAAGCCAGAACCGGGCCAGATCCATCGATGACCGCAACTCCCACGCCCGGGCGCCCTGCTCTCGGCTCAGCGCAATGGAATCCTCAAGAACCGCCAGCATGGCCTGAACATCATCGGCCTGGATGACCTTGAGAATACCGGCCTTGATTCGCAGCAACTCTGGCAGTGCAAAGGCATCACCGCTTCGCCGGCAGTGATCGATGGTGCCGTCGACCAGGGTCAGTGCCTTGGGGTGTTGGCCCACCAGCATCAGGCCTTCGGCCAGTGCGATTTCGAATGAGGTCGTGAGCAGTTCGTAACGCATGCCCCGCAACCGCGCCAGACTTTCTTCCAGCATGGCGACTGCTTCCCCCGGCTCTTCGGCGCGGATGGCGATCGCCGCGCGCAACCCGTGGCAGGCGGCAATGTAGGGGCCGAGAGCGTTGGTTTCGGCGATGGCGCTGAACCGCTCGAGGCTCGCGGTGGCCTTCGCCAGATCACCGGTCCAGATATAGATGCACAAGATCCAGACCATGGCGATGCAGTAGGTGACCGGATGCTGCAGCGCCGAGGCTTCGGCCTCTATCTGCTCGGCCCAACGCCGCGCCTGATCGGGATAGCCCTGCAGCCAGAGTGAACGCGCCAGCGCCAGCCCCGTGCGATTGCGGTGATCGAAGCCGTAGTAAATCGTGTTGCTGGGATGGGACGGCAAGCTGTTGCGCAGCGAGCTTTCCAGTTCCTGGCGGGCCAGACGCTGATTGCCGAGCAGATGATGGGAGATGCCGGTCAGCGATGAAGCAATCGCGATGGCGGCGGGCTCGTTGAGGATGTTGCCGACCACCGCTGCCTGCTCTGCCCAGGCCAGCGACGAAGGGAAATCACCGATGCGCTCGTAGAAGATCTGCAAGCGGCCCAGCAGTCGCAATTGTGAGCCGTAGTCGTTCAGCGCGACGGCAATATCCTGCGCCCGAAGCAAGGCTTTTTCGGCGGCTTCACTGTTGCCTCGGGTGAACATCAGCACCAGACCGAGCGCGGCTTGCAGTTCCATTTCGGTGGGCGTGCCGTAGTACCCCAGCTCCAGCAGTTCCACCGCCCGGGAACACCAGGTGCGGCACTCGACCAGCAATGAAAAATGCAGGAACAACGGCGCACTCGCGGCCGCCAGCGGCAACGCCAGCCCCGGATCACCCTGGGGGCCGAAGCTCCATTCCAGCGCACCACGAACGTTGCCCAACTGGCTGGCCAGACGCGCCGAATGACGGAAAATTTCTTCGGGCGAAGTCCCCAGATGCCCGAGCAGGTCCATGTAAAACGCCGCGTGCCGGAACGCCAGCGCATTGACTTCGGTCTCGCCTCGCGCCGTCAATTTCTCCCGGGCGTAGGCGCGCGTCATCTCCAGCAAGCGATACGAATCCGTCGAGTCGCTGTGATCGACCGTGACCAGTCCCTTGCACACCAGATCATCGAGGATCGCGGCCGCCGTGGCGCTTTCGTGTTGCGATTCGGCAACCACCTGAGCGGCAGCTTCCTGGGAGAACGGCCCGATGAACACCGAAAACCGCTCCAGCGCCAGACGCTCTTGCGGCGACAGCAGGCCATAACTCCAGTCGAGCATGGCGCGCAGTGTCTGATGGCGCGGCACGGCAGTTCTGAGCCCCGACCAGCCCAGCGAAAAACGCTCGCCGAGCAGCGCGTGGGTGGCCTTCAATCCGTGGCTGGCGACCCGCATCGCCGCCAGTTCGATCGGCAGCGCCATGCCCTCCAGCCGCTGGCAAATGTCCGCAATCATTTGCCCTCCGTCCGCTTCCAGCAGCAACGCAGCATTGCTCGAAGACGCACGTTCGACAAACAGCTTGATGGCCGGGAATGCCAGCAGTTCCTCAACGGAAAGGTGTTGCGGCTCACGGGGAAATTCCAGCGGATTGAGCCAGTGCACGTATTCGCCACGTACCCGCAGCGGTTCGCGACTGGTGGCCAGAACACCAACATCCGGCGCGGTATCGCTGATCTGTTCCAGAAGGGTCGATACCGCGTCGATCAGGTGTTCGCAGTTGTCGATCACCAGCATCAACCGCTGTTCACGCAAATGCGCGAGCAGGACAAACATCGGGTCTTCCGCCTGCACCGGGATGTCCAGTGATCGGGCCAGTGCCGACGGCACCAGCGCGCAGTCTTCCACTTGCGCCAGATCGACGAAGCTGACGCGCTCATAGCCCTGGGCGGCGATGCGGTGCGCCACCTCGATGGCCAGGCTGGTCTTGCCGACGCCGCCGGGGCCGACGATGGTGAACAACCTCGGTTGCTGCATGTGGTCAATGACCAGTTGCAGATCGGTTTCGCGGCCGATCAGTCTGGCCCGGGGCGGCAGACTGCACACGCCCTCGATGGCTCGGGTCACGATGGGCGCCGGTTGAACAGCGGTCTGTTTTCTTTCCAGCGGCGCAACAAAGGCATAACCCACGCCCACCTGGGTCGCGATGTAACGCGCCTGCTCCTCACCATCGCCGAGAATCCGCCGCAGCCCAGTCATATGAAAGCGCAGGCTGCCTTCGGCCACCACGCTGTCGGGCCACACCTTGTCGATCAGGTCGTACTTGGACAGCACCCGTCCCGGTTGCTCAAGCAAGGCGATCAACAGGTCCAGCGCCCGCCCGCCGATCTCGACCGCCACCCCGTTGCGGGTCAGCAGCCGTTTGCCTGGAACGACGCAGAAAGGACCGAAAATGAATTGGGTCGTGAGGGATTCGTGCAATGCGTCCGGAAAAGACTCCACGAGGATCGATCTCTCTAAAAAACGTAGGGGGCGGCACCGGTTACAGACAGCCGGCGCAGGCCCTTTGCATCATAGAAGTTTTGCACCGCCGTTCAAGCACGGGACCGGCAGAGTGAGAACCTCACCCCTTTATTTCACCCTTGCGAATGGCAATCTTGATGGCCTGGGCGGTGGTTGCCACGCCCAGATGCCGACGGGCCGAACGCAGGTGATTTTCCACCGTGCGCCCGGACAGACCGAGGGTGGCAGCGATGTCGGCCTGCCGGCGACCGGCAGCGACCCACGCCAGCACTTCGCGCTCGCGGGTCGAGAGTTTTCCGGCCGTCTCGTCCCGCGGCGCTTCGAGCAAGCGTCGTGCGGAGTAAAACGCCACCGAAGCGAGCATGCCCAGCGCCAGACGAACCCGCGCGGAAGCATCGATCTGCTCGCCACCCAGACTCATGGCGCCCTCAAGCCCTCGCGGGCCGAAGACCGGAATCTGCAAGCCATGCACGCCCGGGCCGCTTGGCAAGCGAACCACCCGATAGAGTTCACCGCTCTGCTCCTGCACTTTGCTCCAGAAGAACGATTCGCGGGTGTCCAGCAGATGGCGAGTCACGGGGCAGCGCTGAACGTAGGTCTGGGCGTCGACAGCGATGCCGTCGCCGAACCAGTCGCCTTCCACCCAGTAAATGCGCTCGACCACATCCTCCGCCGTCGAGGTGGCAGAGAACAGGACGAATCGATCGTAACCATAAGCCCCCGCAAAACTGCGGACGGCCTTCTGGATTGCCACCAGCGTGGGCGCCGCCTCGATGTCGAGGGCGGCGCGCAAGAGTGCTTCGGCAGGTCCGGGGCTCACCCCGACGTGACCTCTTTCAGGAGCGCGGCCGCCGCCAGTTTGCCCAGCGCGTTGCCTGCCAACGGACTGTCACCGGTCAGCAGTTTGCGATCCTGAAGCGTGGCCCCGGAAATGCCCTGGTTGGTGATTTCCACACCAAGTGCCTGCAACTGCTCGCCGAACTTCCAGGTCAGGTGGCCGGGCATGTAACCGATGTCAGGGGTTGTCGCGTCCAGCGCATCGGGAAACGCGCAGATCCGGTAGCCGTTGAAGATGCACGAGTCTTTTGTTTCACCGAGGCCGGCCGCCAGCAACGCCGCCGGGCCGTGGCACAGGGTAATGACGAATTTGTCCTTGGCGACGGCCCATTGCAGGACCTTCTTCACGTCCTCGCTTTCCGGCAGGCCAATCAGCGCACCGTGCCCGCCGGGAATGAACACGCCGATGTAGTCCGAGTCCTCGCCGAGCGCGTCCTCGATCACCTGGGACAGCTTGAGCGGACGCTTGAACTGATCGCGGTATTGCTCGTAGAAGCCCTTCACTTCAGCGTCTTCGGAGGGCATGGCCCAGAATTCGAACTTGACCGGATTGCCCGACAGCGTCGCGACCTCGAAGCCGAAACCGGCCTTGTCGAGGTGATACATCGGCAGCAGGGTTTCAACCGGGTGATTGCCCGTGGAAAACATGGTGCCGTTGTCGGTCAACAGATAGCGCTCGTCGGCGCCGATCATCAGGATCTTCCAGCGCCCGCCCTTGTAGCGATTGGGGTACTCGGCATCACTGAGGTCGGATTTGGGCGAAGTGAACTGGCTAAGGGAATACGGCGAGGGGAAAAACGCGTTGTCCTCAGCCGGATCGGGGGTTGGGCGCTTGTCGTCAGTCTGCGTGGTAGCCATGGTGCTCTCCATCGAAGGGGTCGATTGCCGAGCCCCATGCTAGTAACGCGGCGGTGTTCCGGCAATGAGGGTTTTCCCTCAACGAGAACATGCCCGGGAACCTGCAAACCCTCAAGAGCGTCGTTAAATGGCAGAATCCCCGCAATTGATCGTTTCGGAGACCCACAATGCTTCGCCTGTTTGAACAACGGCTCGACCCCTTCCCGCCCGACGAAGCGCCGCCACCGCCGGTCGGTCTGGCGCGATTCCTGTGGGCCTGCACCCGCGGCGCTCGTGGTTATATCCTCGCGCTGGCGCTGCTCAGTGCCGGTGTGTCGATCTACGAAGCCTGGTTGTTTTCCTTTCTCGGTCAGGTCGTGGACCTGCTCTCGGCTTGGCAGGCCGGCGGCGATGTGAACGGCCAGGAGAGCCGCGTGCTGTGGGGCATCGGCATCGTATTGCTGACCAGCGTCGGGCTTGTGGCGCTGCGCACTATGGTTCAGCACCAGGTGTTGGCGATCAATCTGCCGCTGCGCCTGCGTTGGGATTTTCACCGGCTGATGCTGCGGCAGAGCCTTTCATTCTTTTCCGATGAGTTCTCCGGCCGGGTCACGACCAAGGTGATGCAGACGGCGCTGGCCGTGCGCGAGGTGCTGTTCACCGTTATCGAAATCGCACCGGGCATTGGCGTCTACTTCATAGCGATCATCGCCCTGGCCGGCGGTTTCGCCCTGAAGCTCATGCTGCCGTTCATTGCCTGGGTCGCGCTGTTCGGGCTGGCGATGCTGTATTTCGTGCCACGCCTGGGCCAGGTCGGGCAGGAACAAGCCCATGCGCGGTCATCGATGACGGGCCGGGTTTCGGATGCCTACACCAACATCACCACGGTGAAACTGTTCTCCCACTCCAAACGTGAAGCGCACTTTGCGCGGGCGGCGATGGAGGACTTCAAACAGACCGGTTTTCGCCAGATGCGTCTGGTCAGCCAGTTCGAAATCGTCAATCAGGCGTTGGTGGTCGGGCTGATCATGGGCGCCGGCGGTTACGCCTTGTGGCTGTGGCATCAGGGCGAAGTCGGCACCGGGGCGGTGGCGGCAATCACGGCGATGGCGTTGCGCATCAACGGCATGTCGCACTGGATCATGTGGCAGATGACGTCGCTGTTCGAAAACATCGGCACGGTGCAGGACGGCATGGGCACCCTGACCCGTGGCCCCAAGGTCCAGGATGCGCCGGACGCCGGCGTATTGGTGCCTTCCGGCGGTGCGGTGACTTTCGACAACGTCAGCTTCAACTACAACGGCGAACGCCAGGTGCTCGACGGCTTGAGCCTGAGCATCCAGCCGGGGGAAAAAATCGGTCTGGTGGGCCGCTCCGGTGCCGGTAAATCCACGCTGATCAACCTGCTGCTGCGCTTTTATGACGTCGATCGCGGCGAGATTCGCATCGACGGGCAAAACATCGCACAGGTGACACAGGACAGCCTGCGCAGCGCGATCGGCATGGTCACTCAGGACACGTCCCTGCTGCACCGCTCGATTCGCGACAACATTGCCTACGGCCGACCGGACGCGACCGACGCGCAAATCCAGCGCGCTGCGGCCAACGCCCAGGCCGACGGCTTCATCAACCAGTTGAGCGACCGTCAGGGCCACACCGGCTACGACACGCTGGTGGGCGAGCGCGGCATCAAGCTTTCCGGTGGCCAGCGCCAACGGATCGCCATCGCCCGGGTGATGTTAAAGAACGCTCCGATCCTTCTACTGGACGAAGCTACCAGCGCGCTGGATTCAGAAGTCGAAGTCGCGATTCAGGAAAGCCTCGATGAAATGATGCAGGGCAAGACCGTGATCGCCATCGCCCATCGACTGTCGACGATTGCGGCGATGGATCGACTGATCGTCATGGATGAGGGGCGCATCATCGAGCAAGGCACCCACACCGAACTGCTGGCGAAAAACGGCACCTATGCGCGGCTGTGGCAGCATCAGAGTGGCGGGTTTCTGGGTGAGGATCAGGGCGTTGCCGAGGCGATGGATCAGGCGTGAGTCATGGTCACGTAGGTCAGCCCCGCGATATGGATTGCGGGGCTGATCGCCGCTGAGAGGATTAGGCAAGGCTCAAAGACAAACCGGCATAGGTGAACGATTTCTCGCTGGCTACCATGACGTCACACCTGATTTGCGGAGTACGTCATGCACAACACCAAAACCCTCTTCATCACCGGCGTCAGCAGCGGCTTCGGCCATGCGCTGGCCAAAGAAGCGCTGGCCGCCGGACACCGTGTCATCGGCACCGTGCGCAGCGAAGCTGACCTGCAAGCCTTTCGGGCGCTGTCCATCGATAACGCGTACGGCGTGCTGCTGGATGTCACGGACTTCGACCGGATCGAGAGCGTCGTGGCGACCGTCGAAGCGACCCACGGCCCGGTCGATGTGCTGGTCAACAACGCGGGCTACGGGCACGAAGGCATTTTCGAAGAATCGCCACTGGAGGACATGCGCCGCCAGTTCGACGTGAATGTGTTCGGCGCGGTCGCCGTGACCAAAGCGTTTGTGCCGTTCTTTCGCCAGCGGCGGGCGGGCCATATTCTCAATATCACGTCGATGGGCGGCACGATCACGATGCCGGGAATCGCGTACTACTGCGGCAGCAAGTTTGCGCTCGAAGGCATCTCCGATACGCTGAGCAAGGAATTGGCGCCGTTCAATATCTTCGTGACTGCCGTCGCACCGGGTTCATTTCGGACCGACTGGGCCGGGCGCTCGATGCAGCGCACGCCCCGCAGCATCGCCGACTATGACGCCAGCTTCGATCCGGTGCGCAAGGCGCGCGAAGACAAGAGCGGCAAGCAGCTCGGCGATCCGCAGAAAGCGGCGCAGGCGATGTTGCAGATCATCGCCTGCCCTGCTCCGCCCGCGCATCTGTTGCTGGGCAGCGATGCATTGAGCCTGGTGCGCGACAAGCTGAAACGCGCCACCAGCGAGATCGATCAATGGGAAACGCTGACCCGCTCCACCGATCATTGAACGGCTCACAGAGAGAACCCAATGAAACAGGCCGACCCAGGCACTTCGCGCATGGTGCAGTTGATGGAAACGCTGGCACCGGTCGAAGGCTATAACCTCAGTGCACTGGAGGGCGTGCGCTTCCTGCGATCGAACCGGCCACTGACCCGCACGCCGGTTCTGTACGACCCCGGCATCGTGATTCTCTGTCAGGGGCAGAAGCGCGGTTATCTGGGCGATGACGTCTACGTCTATGACGCCCAGCATTACCTGGTGGTGTCGGTTCCGATTCCCTTCACCATGGAGACCGATGCCTCTGCAGACGAGCCGATGCTTGCGATCTATATGCAGCTCGATTTCCAGGTGGCCAGCGAGTTGATGCAGCAGGTGGATGAGGTCTACGGCCCGAGTGATGCGCCACCCAAGGGCATGTTCGCCTCGCCGATGGACGACCGCCTGCGCGCATCAACACTGCGTTTTCTCGAAGCCATGAGCAATGCGGGCGAGGCGCAAATATTGGGGCCGTCGCTGTTGCGGGAAATCTATTACCGCATCCTGACCGGCGAGCAAGGCGGCTCGATGCGCGCAGCGCTCAATCGACAGGGGCACTTCGGCAAGGTGACGCGGGCGATCCGCAAGATCCACAGCAGCTATCAGGAACGCCTGGATGTCGAGCAACTGGCCCGCGAAGCGAGCATGAGCGTGCCCAGTTTTCACCTGCACTTTCGCAGCGTGACGGACGCGTCGCCCATGCAATACCTGAAGTCGACGCGCCTGCATCAGGCTCGACTTTTGATGTTGCGCCACGCCATGACGGCGTCAGCGGCGGCGTTCAGTGTCGGCTATGAAAGCGCTTCGCAGTTCAGTCGTGAGTTCAAACGCTTCTTCGGCAGGACTCCGCAGGCGGAGATCGAGTGGATGAAGGCAACCTATGCGTTGCCTGCACCGACGTCGCCTTCGGTTTATGTTTCTTCGCATTGACGCGAGTCGACTAAACCGGCTCGGCCACCGCGATCTGATTACGTCCCAAAGCCTTGGCGCGATACAAGGCCTTGTCGGCATTGTTCATCAAACTGTGAAGATCCGAGTCTTCGCTCTGCATCGAGGCAACGCCCAGACTGGCGGTGATGCGATGAACCGGGCCGGTCATGATCCTGGGCATGGTCACAATCAGGTTTTCCAGCAGCTCCAGCGCTACCTCGATCGAGGTGTCCGGAAGCAGGATCGCGAACTCTTCGCCACCTAATCGGCCATGCACATCGGTGTCCCGAAAATACGTACAGATGATGCTCCCCATCTGCTGCAGAACACGATCCCCGACCTGGTGGCCATAGGTGTCATTGATGTGTTTGAAATGATCCATGTCCAGCATGACGGCACACAGGTTCGACTGGCGTCGCCTGCACTCATCGAACAGTTGCTGCGCCCGCTCGAAAAACGCCCGCCGATTGTTCAGGCCGGTCAGCTCGTCGGTCCGCGCGGCAAGTCTGGAGATATTGTGCGCCCGCTCCATTTCCCGGGTCAGGCGAAAGGCCGCCTCCAGCGCTTCAGTCATTTTGCGCGTCGCACGGGCGACGAACGAGGCGAAGACCAGGACCGCCAGCGCCATTCCCACCTGAAGCGTGGACGGTTGAAACAACAGCCAGAACGTACACGGCAGCAACACCAGCGCCATGGAGACCAGTGTCATGTATCGATAGGCCGAATAACAGGACACCGCGCTGACCGACATCCCGACCGTGAAGAGCATGACCAATGCCTGGGCCAACAGGTCGTCGGCCGGCATGATGATCAACGCACCTGCGCCCCAGATGCCGGCGGACAGCACCAGGGTCGCCCAGTATTTGCGCTCCCAACGCTTGGGTGTCCGCTCGCTCTCATCGCTGCGAAACCAGGCGACAAACATCGAAACACGCAACAACGTAGACGCCGTCAGCAGGCCGAGCCACCCGAAAATGCAGGCATGCTCAAAACGATCCCAACACAGCCCGCAGAGCATGAGCGCTGCCAGGTAGCTGCCGACAACGGCTGAAACGGATTGGCGAAACAACTGATGCAATCGATCAGTGTTGACCTGCTCGTCGATCGAAGCGCCCTGCTCATGCCGAAGATCTGATAATTCCATTCGATCCACCCAAGCCTGACTGCAACAAAAATCCGACAGAAGCCCATTCCGGCGACGCCATGATACGAAGGCGCCAGAATCCCGTCCTGACGCCTGTCCTGCATCAAATCCCGTGCCTAAACGATCTTCAGCGCCTTGAGATTGACCAGCGTGCTCTCGGCAAACGCTTGGGCCTGCTCGGTCAGTTCGGCAAGGTTTTCTTCGGCGGTGGTCAGGGCCCTGCCATCCTTGAGAAGACCTTCGCCCTGGCCACCGATGATGCCCCATGCCAGTTGCGCCCATTCAGCCGGGTGTTTTTTGCCTTGCTTGATCGATATCAGGAACAACTGCTGGAAGCGGCTGACCGTCACGCCACCACCGGTCACCGGACTCGCCAGGGTCTGAATCTTGTTGCCATATAACGAACGCTTGCACAGCTGCAGGTTGAGGGTGTTGCAGCGGGCCTGCACCAGCTTTTCGGCTGCCTCGCTCTGGCAGGGCGCCACGGCCCCCATGCCGATCAACACGTTGAGGGCCTGCTCCACATCGCCATAGGCCAATGAGGGAACGAGATCCAGCAAATGCCGCAAGGTCTTCGGCACATAAGCGTCATCCGCCAGTGCTGAAAGTACCGGACCATAGATTTCTGTCTGCAAAGTGGCTGCGCCTGCCGGACCGGTGACGTTGGCCGGTACGCTTTCTGCCGCCTGCAACAGAACGAAACGCGTGCTGAGCATACGCTCGCGGTGCTCGGAAGCGGACAGTCTGTTGGCGCCGCGTACGTAAAGGTCCCGACGGAAACTCTGGTTCACAAAGTAGTCACGCGCCTGCTCACGCATGACGGGATGCTCGATACCTTCCAGAAAGTCCATGCCTTCGGCGCTCAGGTTGAGCGGGTCGACGGAGTCCAGTGGCACGGCTGTCGTGGCGTAATCGAGCTTGGCGGGCGCCAAGGCATCAACTACGTCAGTGAAATACATGCAGTTCCAGTCGCGATTGAAATACTCATGGGCGACGTACTGGCGGTCCTGGCCTTTGATGCTCTGAAGCTTGGCATCCAGCCCAGGTGCCGAGTTGGCATATTTAGGATTAGCAGCCAGCAACGCTTCGGAAAACTGCAGCGCAGCGTCGATACGTTGATCAGGACGTGCAGAGGCCTGACTGGCGAACCGGTCGTGCAGACTGAACAGTTGGCGCAAAGGTGCCTGAGGTGACCAGCCCGGGAAGCAGTTGTAGCTGACGTAGAGCAGACCACCAGGCTTAAGATGGCGACGGACGAATTCCACGATCAGCTTGTGGTTGTCTCGACTGACCCAGGTCCAGATGCCATGCAGGCTGATGCTGTCGAACTGAGGCAAGTCATGGCGGGCCAGCAACTGCTCGAAGCTGTCGTCAAACAGTCGCGCATCGCTGCCCCAGTCTCTGGCCAGAGCGATGGCGTGGGACGCCTGCCCCGGGTGAAAGTCGGTGCCGACATAGGAGCCCGGATTGCCTGCGGCATGGATGTTGATCGAAACGCCCTGACCGAAGCCCAGTTCACAGTGGAAACCCTCGGTACTCTCCAGCGTGGAGAAACCGCGCAGCAGCAGACAATAACGCTGGAAAACCGGATTGATTTCCCGGCTATACCCGTAGGTGTAGCCTTCGTCCGTGAAATATCCTTCGTTCCAGGCATTGCTCATGCGTGCACCCTTTTCTTATATCGGAAGTGAAAGTCGCTCTTATACGGGGTAGTCGTGGCGTATCACAAGAGGAAAAACGTCAGGCAAACGCGTCCTTGATAAACGCCTCCAGCGTTTTTTCTTCGAGGATTTCGATCGAGAAGTGCCCGAAGCGTTTGGGCAACCAGATGATGCGCGCCCCTGCCGGCGATTTCAGGTGTTCGCGGGCCAGCGGTTTACCGTTTTCATCTTCTGGCTGCACACCTTCGGCGACCAGTTCGTCGTAGGCTTTTTCGATGTCGGGAGTCGAATAGCAGTGACGGTAGATCATGCCCTCGCCCGAGCTATCCAGGAGCTCCCGCAGATTCCCGGCCAACGGCTGGACCAGCATGAAACGCTCCTGCCCGATCAACGCAATCGCATAGCGCACATGCAAGCCGCCCCGCTCCCACACCTGTGTCCTGGAGATTCTCGCCTTCAATATCCGCGCGTAGTACGCACAGGCTTCTTCGAGATTATTGACGAGTACATCGACGTGACTGAACTTGAGTTGCATTGCCTGCCTCCTGCGGAACGGACGCTCATGGTAACCATCAACGTGCTCGCTGACGCGAGCAAAAACTTTCCTGCGGGCAAAACAAAACCCCAACTGCTTTCGCAATTGGGGTTTCGGAATTTAATCTTGACGATGACCTACTCTCACATGGGGAAACCCCACACTACCATCGGCGATGCATCGTTTCACTTCTGAGTTCGGGATGGGATCAGGTGGTTCCAACGCTCTATGGTCGTCAAGAAATTCGGGTACTGAGTCGTGGCCGGATGGCCTCGCTTCAGCAAATTGGGTATGTGACAGCTTTCGGTGTTTTGTGAGCATCGAACTTTCGGTTCATTGCGTCTTCACACACCGCAATCTGGCCTCTTTCGTTTTTTCAACTAGGAGCATCAGATTGCTTGGGTGTTATATGGTCAAGCCTCACGGGCAATTAGTATTGGTTAGCTCAACGCCTCACAGCGCTTACACACCCAACCTATCAACGTCGTAGTCTTCGACGGCCCTTCAGGGAACTCAAGGTTCCAGTGAGATCTCATCTTGAGGCAAGTTTCCCGCTTAGATGCTTTCAGCGGTTATCTTTCCCGAACATAGCTACCCGGCAATGCCACTGGCGTGACAACCGGAACACCAGAGGTTCGTCCACTCCGGTCCTCTCGTACTAGGAGCAGCCCCTCTCAAATCTCAAACGTCCACGGCAGATAGGGACCGAACTGTCTCACGACGTTCTAAACCCAGCTCGCGTACCACTTTAAATGGCGAACAGCCATACCCTTGGGACCGGCTTCAGCCCCAGGATGTGATGAGCCGACATCGAGGTGCCAAACACCGCCGTCGATATGAACTCTTGGGCGGTATCAGCCTGTTATCCCCGGAGTACCTTTTATCCGTTGAGCGATGGCCCTTCCATACAGAACCACCGGATCACTAAGACCTACTTTCGTACCTGCTCGACGTGTCTGTCTCGCAGTCAAGCGCGCTTTTGCCTTTATACTCTACGACCGATTTCCGACCGGTCTGAGCGCACCTTCGTACTCCTCCGTTACTCTTTAGGAGGAGACCGCCCCAGTCAAACTACCCACCATACACTGTCCTCGATCCGGATAACGGACCTGAGTTAGAACCTCAAAGTTGCCAGGGTGGTATTTCAAGGATGGCTCCACGCGAACTGGCGTCCACGCTTCAAAGCCTCCCACCTATCCTACACAAGCAAATTCAAAGTCCAGTGCAAAGCTATAGTAAAGGTTCACGGGGTCTTTCCGTCTAGCCGCGGATACACTGCATCTTCACAGCGATTTCAATTTCACTGAGTCTCGGGTGGAGACAGCGCCGCCATCGTTACGCCATTCGTGCAGGTCGGAACTTACCCGACAAGGAATTTCGCTACCTTAGGACCGTTATAGTTACGGCCGCCGTTTACCGGGGCTTCGATCAAGAGCTTCGCGTTAGCTAACCCCATCAATTAACCTTCCGGCACCGGGCAGGCGTCACACCCTATACGTCCACTTTCGTGTTTGCAGAGTGCTGTGTTTTTAATAAACAGTCGCAGCGGCCTGGTATCTTCGACCGGCGTGGGCTTACGCAGCAAGTGCTTCACCCTCACCGGCGCACCTTCTCCCGAAGTTACGGTGCCATTTTGCCTAGTTCCTTCACCCGAGTTCTCTCAAGCGCCTTGGTATTCTCTACCCAACCACCTGTGTCGGTTTGGGGTACGGTTCCTGGTTATCTGAAGCTTAGAAGCTTTTCTTGGAAGCATGGCATCAACCACTTCGTCGCCTAAAGGCAACTCGTCATCAGCTCTCGGCCTTGGAATCCCGGATTTACCTAAGATTCCAGCCTACCACCTTAAACTTGGACAACCAACGCCAAGCTGGCCTAGCCTTCTCCGTCCCTCCATCGCAATAACCAGAAGTACAGGAATATTAACCTGTTTTCCATCGACTACGCTTTTCAGCCTCGCCTTAGGGACCGACTAACCCTGCGTCGATTAACGTTGCGCAGGAAACCTTGGTCTTTCGGCGTGGGTGTTTTTCACACCCATTGTCGTTACTCATGTCAGCATTCGCACTTCTGATACCTCCAGCAAGCTTCTCAACTCACCTTCACAGGCTTACAGAACGCTCCTCTACCGCATCACTTACGTGATACCCGTAGCTTCGGTGTATGGTTTGAGCCCCGTTACATCTTCCGCGCAGGCCGACTCGACTAGTGAGCTATTACGCTTTCTTTAAAGGGTGGCTGCTTCTAAGCCAACCTCCTAGCTGTCTAAGCCTTCCCACATCGTTTCCCACTTAACCATAACTTTGGGACCTTAGCTGACGGTCTGGGTTGTTTCCCTTTTCACGACGGACGTTAGCACCCGCCGTGTGTCTCCCATGCTCGGCACTTGTAGGTATTCGGAGTTTGCATCGGTTTGGTAAGTCGGGATGACCCCCTAGCCGAAACAGTGCTCTACCCCCTACAGTGATACATGAGGCGCTACCTAAATAGCTTTCGAGGAGAACCAGCTATCTCCGAGCTTGATTAGCCTTTCACTCCGATCCACAGGTCATCCGCTAACTTTTCAACGGTAGTCGGTTCGGTCCTCCAGTCAGTGTTACCTAACCTTCAACCTGCCCATGGATAGATCGCCCGGTTTCGGGTCTATTCCCAGCGACTAGACGCCCTATTAAGACTCGCTTTCGCTACGCCTCCCCTATTCGGTTAAGCTCGCCACTGAAAATAAGTCGCTGACCCATTATACAAAAGGTACGCAGTCACAGAACAAAGTCTGCTCCCACTGCTTGTACGCATACGGTTTCAGGATCTATTTCACTCCCCTCTCCGGGGTTCTTTTCGCCTTTCCCTCACGGTACTAGTTCACTATCGGTCAGTCAGTAGTATTTAGCCTTGGAGGATGGTCCCCCCATATTCAGACAAAGTTTCTCGTGCTCCGTCCTACTCGATTTCATGACTAAGAGACTTTCGCGTACAGGGCTATCACCCACTATGGCCGCACTTTCCAGAGCGTTCCGCTAATCTCAAAGCCACTTAAGGGCTAGTCCCCGTTCGCTCGCCACTACTAAGGGAATCTCGGTTGATTTCTTTTCCTCAGGGTACTTAGATGTTTCAGTTCCCCTGGTTCGCCTCTTGCACCTATGTATTCAGTACAAGATAACCATCTTATGATGGCTGGGTTCCCCCATTCAGACATCTCCGGATCAAAGTCTGTTTGCCGACTCCCCGAAGCTTTTCGCAGGCTACCACGTCTTTCATCGCCTCTGACTGCCAAGGCATCCACCGTATGCGCTTCTTCACTTGACCATATAACCCCAAGCAATCTGGTTATACTGTGAAGACGACATTCGCCGAAAATTCGAATTTCTCAATTAAGAGAACTCACAAATTTTACCTTAGCCTGATCACCACCAGTGAAAGTGGCTTTCAGTCTATCTTTCTATCACATACCCAAATTTTTAAAGAACGAACCAGTCAAAGACTAGAAATCAACATTCACCATCAACTCGATGGAATGCTCATTTCTAAGCTCTTACTTCAGAAGCAGTAGTGGTGGAGCCAAGCGGGATCGAACCGCTGACCTCCTGCGTGCAAGGCAGGCGCTCTCCCAGCTGAGCTATGGCCCCGTATTTCTACAGGCGTTTCCCACACAAAATTGGTGGGTCTGGGCAGATTCGAACTGCCGACCTCACCCTTATCAGGGGTGCGCTCTAACCAACTGAGCTACAGACCCAATTTCGGGCTGCTTCTTTCGTCTTCTTCAATGAATCAAGCAATTCGTGTGGGAACTTATGGAGCAGCTGATGTCGTCGATTAAGGAGGTGATCCAGCCGCAGGTTCCCCTACGGCTACCTTGTTACGACTTCACCCCAGTCATGAATCACACCGTGGTAACCGTCCTCCCGAAGGTTAGACTAGCTACTTCTGGTGCAACCCACTCCCATGGTGTGACGGGCGGTGTGTACAAGGCCCGGGAACGTATTCACCGCGACATTCTGATTCGCGATTACTAGCGATTCCGACTTCACGCAGTCGAGTTGCAGACTGCGATCCGGACTACGATCGGTTTTATGGGATTAGCTCCACCTCGCGGCTTGGCAACCCTTTGTACCGACCATTGTAGCACGTGTGTAGCCCAGGCCGTAAGGGCCATGATGACTTGACGTCATCCCCACCTTCCTCCGGTTTGTCACCGGCAGTCTCCTTAGAGTGCCCACCATAACGTGCTGGTAACTAAGGACAAGGGTTGCGCTCGTTACGGGACTTAACCCAACATCTCACGACACGAGCTGACGACAGCCATGCAGCACCTGTCTCAATGTTCCCGAAGGCACCAATCCATCTCTGGAAAGTTCATTGGATGTCAAGGCCTGGTAAGGTTCTTCGCGTTGCTTCGAATTAAACCACATGCTCCACCGCTTGTGCGGGCCCCCGTCAATTCATTTGAGTTTTAACCTTGCGGCCGTACTCCCCAGGCGGTCAACTTAATGCGTTAGCTGCGCCACTAAGAGCTCAAGGCTCCCAACGGCTAGTTGACATCGTTTACGGCGTGGACTACCAGGGTATCTAATCCTGTTTGCTCCCCACGCTTTCGCACCTCAGTGTCAGTATCAGTCCAGGTGGTCGCCTTCGCCACTGGTGTTCCTTCCTATATCTACGCATTTCACCGCTACACAGGAAATTCCACCACCCTCTACCATACTCTAGCTCGCCAGTTTTGGATGCAGTTCCCAGGTTGAGCCCGGGGATTTCACATCCAACTTAACGAACCACCTACGCGCGCTTTACGCCCAGTAATTCCGATTAACGCTTGCACCCTCTGTATTACCGCGGCTGCTGGCACAGAGTTAGCCGGTGCTTATTCTGTCGGTAACGTCAAAATTGCAGAGTATTAATCTACAACCCTTCCTCCCAACTTAAAGTGCTTTACAATCCGAAGACCTTCTTCACACACGCGGCATGGCTGGATCAGGCTTTCGCCCATTGTCCAATATTCCCCACTGCTGCCTCCCGTAGGAGTCTGGACCGTGTCTCAGTTCCAGTGTGACTGATCATCCTCTCAGACCAGTTACGGATCGTCGCCTTGGTGAGCCATTACCTCACCAACTAGCTAATCCGACCTAGGCTCATCTGATAGCGCAAGGCCCGAAGGTCCCCTGCTTTCTCCCGTAGGACGTATGCGGTATTAGCGTTCCTTTCGAAACGTTGTCCCCCACTACCAGGCAGATTCCTAGGCATTACTCACCCGTCCGCCGCTGAATTCAGGAGCAAGCTCCCTTCATCCGCTCGACTTGCATGTGTTAGGCCTGCCGCCAGCGTTCAATCTGAGCCATGATCAAACTCTTCAGTTCAAACATCTTTGGGTTTTTAAGAAACCCTAAACTTGGCTCAGCAATCGTTGGTTACATCTTTGATTTCTCGCGGAGTAACTTGTGATGCTGATAATCTTGTTGACTATCAGTCTGACTCCACAAGCACCCACACGAATTGCTTGATTCAGTTGTTAAAGAGCGGTTGGTTAAGATCTTTCGTCTCAACCGAGGCGCGCATTCTACAGCAGCCTCATTTGCTGTCAAGTGATTATTTTCAGAAGCTTTCGAAGATTTCTTCAACAACTTCAACCACTTGCGCTTCCGATCTCTCGTTAGCGGGAGGCGAATTCTACAGCGTTACACGCTGCTGTCAACACCTCTTTTTCTCCGCTTTCGACCGAGAAGATCGAACCGTTGAAAGCGCCAGAACCAGCCGGCATTCCCAACTCCTTCCAGGCTTCGATGAACTGAAGCGACCAACCTTCGAAACCTACTTAACTCATTGAATCTCAAGGAGTTTTCCGTTTCGACTGCGCCGGAAGTGGGGCGAATTATAGAGACTCAGAATCTGCCGTCAACCCTTAATTTGCGTTTTCTATCAACATAAGGAAAAACGCCGCCTCTATATAGACGCGAACGTATCGCTGTCACTGAATGACGACCCCGCCAACACATCAGCAATCAACCAATCACCTTCGCATACACCGAACGGTCAATATTCCCCCCGGACAGAATCAGCCCGACCTTTTTCCCCTGCATCCTTCCGCGCTCCTGCATCAACGCAGCCAACGCAGAGGCACCCGCGCCCTCTGCAAGGTTGTGAGTGTCGGTGTAATACACACGCATGGCCTCGGAGATCTCGCCTTCGCTGACCGAAACGATCCTCGCCGCTCCTTCCTTATAGATGTCGAACGCCTGCGCAATCGGCTTGCGCACCGCCAGGCCATCCGCGAACGTATTCGCCGAAGCGGTTTCGCAGATCATGTTCGCGTCGAACGACAGCTTGGCAGCCGCGGCCTCCGTCGACACAACCCCCACCACTTCAGTATTCAGTCCTAGAGCGTCGCGGGCAGCGATCACACCACAGATCCCCGATCCGCAACCGATGGGCACGTAAACCGTATCCAGATCCCGCGCCGCACCGAACAGCTCCAGCGCATACGTCGCCACACCCTTGACCAGTTCAACGTGAAAAGGCGGCACCAGAAAAAGGTCATGCTCCTGTGCCAGGCGTGCCGCCTCTTCACGCGCCTCGTCAAAATCGCGCCCGTACTCGACCACCTCACCACCAAATCCGCGCATGGCATTGTTCTTTTCCAGCGAATTGCCCTGCGGCACCACGATCAACGCTTTCAGGCCCACGGCCCGCGCGGCCAGCGCCAGGCTCTGACCGTGATTGCCACGCGTCGCAGAGACGATGCCTTTGACGGCGGGATGTTCACGACGCAGCCAGTGCATGAAGGTGATACCGCCGCGCACCTTAAAGGCGCCGGTCGGCGTGTGGTTTTCATGCTTGACCCAAATAGTGCAGCCCAGTCGCTCGGCCAGCAACGGCCAACAGTATTGGGCGGTAGCCGGCATCACCTGATAAACCTGGCGGGCAGCGTTCTCGATGTCGTCGCGAGTGAGGGCGTGCATATAAATGGCTCCTTGGACTTTGGCCCAGTCTAGGCACGGACGCATCACATCGGCTTTCAAAAAACAGACCTGACTTTTATACGCGCCCTTCACTACTATGGCGTTCATGAGCCTTCGAAACCGTCGCCCCTCCCTAATCGTCGCTGAGCCGATACGTCGTGTCGAAGTCGGCCCGTGGGCGATCGAGTTGCTACCGGGCGCAGCCTACTCGGCGCGGTACGTGGCGACGCAGTCAGCGATCGGCTTTGCCTTCGACAGCCAGCGCGGCGTGCACGCCATCGGTAGTGACCGGATACGTCCCTTCGATGCAATGCCCAACGGTCTGGCGTTTGTTCCAACTGGGTGTGACGTGTACTCGGAGTCGCCCATGGGTGGCGAGTATCTGCGGGTGATACGCACCGACGGCACAGCATTGGCCGGCGACCAGGCGTTCAACAATTGCATCGACCCGCAGGCCATCTACCTCGCGGCCCGAATGCGCAGTGCACTGCTGCACGCCTCTCTGGAGGATGACTGGGAAAGCTGGGCGCTCGGTCTAGCCGAACGGGTTGAGGGCCATGAGAGCGCAACGCATCTGGGCTCAATCACCGGCAGCCGCATGCGCCTGCTGGATGAATTCATCGACGCCGGCCTCGGCAGCCCTCTCGGCGTCCCGGCGATGGCGCAACTGCTGGAGTTGTCCGAGGGCTATTTCATGCGCGCTTTCAAACAGGCGACCGGCAAAAGTCCCCACAGTTACCTGATCGACAGACGACTGGCCAAAGCCCGAGCGTCGATGCGCGATACAACGGACAGTCTTTCGCAGATCGCCCTCGCCTGTGGCTTTAACTCACAGGCGCATATGACCACAGCCTTCAAGCAGCGTCTCGGCGTGAGTCCGGCGCAACTGCGCAGTGATTCGCGCCAAAACCCTGCCACCGGCAAACAACGTTCTTCTATAAAGAAGAAGCAGCCACCTGAGACGTCTTGAATGACAAAAGCCCGGCAATACGTCTGTAGCCGATCAACGCTTTTCAGCGAACCCCCAGTGGCATTCAAACGCCCTTCTATGGTGTTCTGTTCGACAAGAGTCTGGCACGCTCCCTGTCCGGCTCACGTCATTGCAGCATACAACCGATGAGGTCCGTTTCATGAGCAAGGCGCCCTACGCTCCACCCAAAGTCTGGAAACACATCGCTCCGTCCGGCGGCCAGTTCGCCAGCATCAATCGCCCGATTGCCGGGCCGACGTACGACAAGACGCTGCCGCTCGGCAAGCACCCGCTGCAACTGTATTCGCTGGCCACGCCCAACGGCGTGAAGGTGACCATCCTTCTGGAGGAGTTGCTGGCGCTCGGACATTCCGGCGCCGAATACGACGCCTGGCTCATCCGCATCAACGAGGGCGACCAATTCTCCAGCGGTTTTGTAGAGATCAATCCGAACTCGAAAATTCCGGCACTAGTGGATCGCAGCGTAGAACCGGCCATTCGCGTATTCGAATCCGGCTCGATACTGCTCTATCTGGCAGAAAAATTTGGGGCCTTCCTGCCCACCGACCTGGCGGCACGCACCGAAACCCTGAACTGGCTGTTCTGGCAAATGGGCTCGGCGCCGTATCTGGGCGGCGGTTTCGGGCATTTCTATGCGTACGCGCCAGAAAAGCTCGAATACCCCATCAACCGATTCACCATGGAAACCAAGCGGCAGCTGGATGTTCTCGACCGCCGCCTGAGCGAAAGCCCTTTCCTCGCCGGCAACGACTACACCATCGCCGACATCGCGGTCTGGCCGTGGTACGGACAATTGGTGCGAAACAACGTGTACTCCGCCGCCGAGTTTCTTTCTGCCCATGAATACACCCACGTGCAGCGCTGGGCGCACGAGATTGCCGAACGGCCTGCGGTAATTCGCGGCCAGCGTATCAACCGGACATGGGGCGATGAAGCCAGCCAGGTTCCGGAGCGGCATGAAGCAAGCGATCTGGACTAAAGTTCGCTGACACCACACAACGCCTGCACAGCTCAGGCGTTGTGTACTTCACACCCTTCTCAGGCCGTCTGCCGACGCATCGTTAGAATCCATGAACATTCTCTACGACGAAAAGGTCGACGGCGTTTTGCCCGACGTCGACAAAGCCGCACTCTTGCAAGCCCTGCATCGCCAGTGGCCGGATCTTGAAGTCCTGCATCAGCTTGAAGAACTCAAGCCGTATGAATGCGATGGCCTCTCCGCCTATCGCACCACGCCGTTGCTGGTGGTACTGCCACGGCACATCGATGAAGTTCAGGGCGTGTTACGAATCTGCCATGAACGGCAGGTGCCGGTGGTGGCCCGGGGCGCCGGGACCGGCTTGTCCGGCGGTGCCCTGCCGCTGGAAAAAGGCGTGCTGCTGGTGATGGCGCGCTTCAACAATATCCTGCAGATCAACCCCGAAGCACGCACCGCGCGGGTTCAACCCGGCGTGCGCAACCTGGCGATTTCTCAGGCCGCTGCGCCGTTCGGGCTTTATTACGCGCCTGATCCTTCCTCGCAAATCGCCTGCTCCATCGGCGGCAATGTGGCGGAAAACGCCGGCGGCGTGCATTGCCTCAAGTACGGCCTGACCGTTCACAACCTGCTCAAGATCGAGATCCTTACCGTGGATGGCGAACGCCTGACGCTCGGGTCGGATGCGCTGGATTCACCCGGTTTCGACCTGTTGGCGCTGTTCACCGGCTCCGAAGGACTGCTCGGGGTGATTACCGAAGTCACGGTCAAACTCTTGCCCAAACCGCAAACCGCCAAAGTGCTGCTGGCGGCGTTCGACTCCGTGGAAAAAGCTGGCCGCGCAGTGGCCGACATCATCGCGGCCGGCATCATTCCCGGCGGCCTGGAGATGATGGACAACCTGGCGATCCGCGCCGCCGAAGACTTCATCCACGCCGGTTATCCGGTAGACGCCGAAGCCATTCTGCTCTGCGAACTCGATGGTGTTGAAGCCGATGTCCACGATGATTGCACGCGGGTCCGACAAGTGCTCGAGCACGCCGGCGCTACCGAACTGCGCCAGGCCCGGGACGAAGCCGAGCGCGTGCGGTTCTGGGCCGGACGCAAGAATGCCTTCCCCGCCGTGGGCCGGTTGTCGCCGGACTATTACTGCATGGACGGCACGATCCCGCGCCGCGAGTTGCCCGGCGTACTGCACGCGATAGCGCAGCTTTCAGCCGAATATGGCTTGCGGGTCGCCAATGTATTTCACGCCGGCGACGGCAACATGCATCCACTGATTCTGTTCGATGCCAATCAGCCCGGCGAACTGGAACGAGCCGAAGCGCTGGGTGGCAAGATCCTCGAACTGTGCGTGAAGGTCGGCGGCAGCATCACCGGCGAACACGGTGTGGGCCGGGAAAAAATCAACCAGATGTGCGCGCAGTTCAATCGTGACGAGCTGACCCTGTTCCATGCCGTGAAAGCAGCCTTCGACCCCGGAGGACTTCTCAATCCCGGCAAAAATATTCCGACCCTGCATCGCTGTGCCGAATTCGGCGCCTTGCACGTACACCACGGGCAACTGCCCTTCCCCGAACTGGAGCGGTTCTGATGGGTGAAACCAAGGATTTCGATGACAGCGCCGCGCTGCTCGAACAGGTCAACCGTGCACTGGAAAACGCCACGCCGTTGCGCATCCAGGGGGCCAACAGCAAGGCGTTTCTCGGACGCATCGTCGGTGGCGAGATTCTCGACACCCGCGCCCATCGCGGCATCGTCAGCTACGACCCGACCGAACTGGTGATCACCGCGCGCTGCGGCACTCCGCTGGCAGAACTGCTGGCAGTGCTGGACGTCTCGCAACAGATGCTGGCGTGTGAACCACCCGCCTTCGCCAACGACGCAACGGTCGGCGGCATGATCGCCACCGGGCTGTCCGGGCCGCGTCGGCCCTGGTCGGGATCGGTGCGCGATTTCGTGCTGGGCACGCGGATCATCACGGGACATGGTAAACATCTGCGCTTCGGTGGCGAAGTCATGAAGAACGTCGCCGGCTACGATCTGTCACGTCTGATGGCCGGCAGTTACGGTTCGCTGGGAGTCATCACGGAAGTCTCACTCAAGGTGCTGCCCAAACCGCGTGCGTGCCTGAGCCTCAGCCTGCAAATGTCCGGCGAACAAGCTTTGCTGCGCCTGGCCGAATGGGGCCAGCAGCCGTTGCCGATCAGCGCTGCATGTCACGATGGCCGGCAATTACGCTTGCGTCTGGAGGGTGGCGAAGGTTCAGTGGCGGCCGCCCATGATCGCCTTGGCGGCGAGCTGATCGACAATTCGCTCTGGGCCGACCTCAACGAACAACGCCTGGACTTCTTCGATGAAGACCAACCGCTCTGGCGCCTGTCCGTACCGCTCAACACACCGCCGCTGAACCTGCCCGGCGAGCAGTGGCTCGACTGGGGTGGAGCGCAACGCTGGCTCAAATCGACGGCCGAAGCGTCGGTCATTCGCAAAGTGGTCAGCGACGTCGGCGGGCATGCGACCTGCTACAGCCACGGGCTGATCGACGAACCGTTCCATCCACTGACGCCCGCCCTGCTGCACTATCACCGCCAACTCAAACGACAACTCGACCCCCGGGGCATTTTCAACCCCGGGCGTCTGTACGCGGAGCTTTGAGCCATGCAGACCACCCTCAGCCCGCAAGCCCGGCAACTGCCCCGCGCCGAAGAGGCCGAAAGCATTCTGCGCACGTGCGTTCATTGCGGATTCTGCAACGCGACCTGCCCGACTTATCAATTGCTCGGCGATGAACTGGACGGCCCACGCGGGCGCATCTACTTGATCAAGCAGGTGCTCGAAGGCAACGAAGTCACGGCAAAAACCCAGCAACACCTGGACCGTTGCCTGTCGTGCCGCAACTGTGAAACCACCTGCCCTTCCGGCGTGGATTATCACAACCTGCTCGACATTGGCCGCGCGGTTGTCGACGCTGCCGTCCCACGCCCGCTAGGGCAGCGCCTGTTGCGTGAAGGTTTGCGAAGCATCCTGCCCAATCCGCGGTTGTTCAAAGGGTTGGTCAATGGCGGTCAGATGTTCCGGGCGCTGCTGCCCGATGCCTTGCAAGACAAACTGCCACGCAACGCGGTGATGCCTGCATCACGTCCCGTCATCCGCCATGCACGGCAAGTGTTGATGCTGGAGGGATGCGTGCAGCCGGGCTTGTCACCCAACACAAATGCCGCAGCGGCGCGGGTGCTGGATCGTCTGGGCATCAGCGTGATTCCGTCCCGCGAGGCTGGTTGTTGCGGCGCGGTGGATTATCACCTCGACGCCCAGGCCACTGGCCTTGACCGCGCCCGCCACAACATTGATGCGTGGTGGCCGGCCATCGAACAGGGTGCCGAGGCGATCGTGCAGACCGCCAGCGGTTGCGGTGCGTTCATCAAGGAATACGGGCATATGCTCGGCGCCGATCCGGTCTACGCCGAGAAGGCAAGACGTGTCAGCACGCTGGCCCGGGATCTGGTGGAAGTGCTGAGCGACGAACCGCTCGAATCCCTCGGCATCCACGCTGATCAGCGCCTGGCCTTTCACTGCCCCTGTACTTTGCAGCACGCGCAGAAACTTGGCGGTGCGGTGGAGTCGGTGCTGTCTCGACTGGGCTTCAACCTCACGGCTGTACCGGACGCACATCTGTGCTGTGGCTCGGCGGGCACCTACTCGCTGACCCAGCCAACACTGGCCCGGCAACTGCGCGACCAAAAGCTCAACGCCCTGGAAAGCGGTCATCCGGATGTAATCGCCACCGCCAATATTGGCTGCCAGGCCCACCTCGACGGTGCGGGGCGCACGACGGTCAGGCACTGGATCGAGCTGGTGGATGCCGCGCTGCCTTCGGTTACCGAGACGTAGGATCGCCGGCGGCTGCCAAAAAAGGGGCGAAAAAAAACCGCCTTTGGGGGGCGGTTTTTCGGTAAGCCTCAGTTTGCGGCTGGGCTTGATGCATCTCACGGACAGCACTGACGTAGCGGAATACTATTTATCTTTGGCTTTCGTTGCAACGTTATTTTGCATGTGTATTGAATGTCGTTATGTGAAGCCAAGGGCGGTCTTGACGGGCACTCAGAAGGCCTGATCATGCTGACAGAAATAACGAATTACAAAACTTGTCAGGTCTTTATCCAAGATCCTCAAAATCCCGTCATAAGACAGGTTAGTATGCGGACGCTCACTCGACAGTGCATACGTGAGGTTTGGCTGGAACCATAATGGTTTCATGCCCTTCGACACGGTTTTGCACCCGTGCCGGAATGATGGCTCGGAGGGATCACAACCGGCCGCCTCACGGACAGCACTGACCTGTCTGTCCGAAGGCACACATGATCCGGTAAGTGCGCTGGAGGTTTGGCCCCCGACCTGGAGGCCAAAACGTATGAAGCTGTTGCTGCGTACGCTGAGCCTCGTATGGAGATCGTTTCAAGCGTTCCGCTTTTACGAATTCCTGCGAGACCATTTCAACGACCTGAAATAACCGGTCGTTGATGCGGGAAGAAGCCCGCTTCAGTTTCAGCTGAAACGGGCTTTTTTATGCGCGTTAATAGCTGTCATAAGTAGGACTTCCCTGAAAGTCTCTGTAGGACATTTCATTAATCACTTCGAAGACCTACGAACTTATTACCGCGACACGGGCAGCACCCTTCGCGCCACACCACTCACCCCGGTTATGAGCTAATAGCCCCTTCATTAAACCGTCGCTCAAACGTTGTACTAGGATAGGATCCAATTTCCCGATTTGTGGTCGCCGGCCCAGGACATCAGCCGGAGAGTCGGGAAAGCGCAATTCCCCCATTGCTACTCATGGATGAAACACATGAACTCACATCTGTTCCCTCACATCGGCAAAGTCATCGCCAGCACCGGCAGCCGGCATTTTCCGCGAATGCTGCATGACCTGATCCTCACCCAGCTGGCCGTGGATGCCACACATATCCGGCAGATGCGCGTAGAGCCGGTCGGACGTGCGCAACCGCGCACGGAGCCTGAATGCCCCAAAGAGGCGGCACTGACGGCCGAGACGGTGTACTCCGAACTGAGTACCGATCCCGGCAACAGTGACCTGCCCACGCCAGAACCCTCCACGGTCACCGATGCTTCGCAGTTGCACTTGACCCGACGCAAGGACGGTTACCGTTATGTGATTTCCGTGTACCGCTGCGGGCCGTCGAAGCGCTTTTCCGCCCGGGAGCGCAGCCTGTTGCAGGATATCTCCCCGGTGTTGCTGCCGATGGTGGAAAAGCACATCCACGCGCTGCAGCCGGCGAATGCGGATCCCGAGGCGCAAGCCGCAGCGACCGAAGCCTCGCTGCAAGGCCTGGAAACCCTGCGATTGCGCTTCTGCGAGCGCGTGCAGCAACTTGGCTTGAGCCTGTCCAACCGTGAAATGGAAGTGTGCGTCGGCCTCCTCGCCGGCCGCACCGCGCCTGAACTGGCCGAGCAGTTGCAACTGAAGGTCAACACCGTCGAGAGCTACCTCAAGCGCGCTGCCATCAAACTGGGGATCAGCGGCCGCCATTCGCTGATGCGCTGGATGTATTCACCTGAAGACTGCCCGGCCGCCTGCGATCCTTCCAACGCGGCCTGATCGTTCACGCGCCTGTAAATAAACCGCCGCCCTTGCCAAGGACGGCGGTTTTTTCATGCCCGCCGCTCAGTCCCGCGCCAAGGCCTCGATCGGGTCGAGCCGCGACGCATTGCGCGCCGGCACAAAGCCGAACACGATGCCGATCAGCGTCGAGCAGATCACCGCTGTCAGCACAGAAGTCAGCGAGAACACCATTTCCCACTCTTTGATGAACAGCGAAAACAGGTGACCGATCGCGTAACTAAGAGAGATACCGATAGCGCCACCCAGCAAACAGACCATCACCGCCTCCACCAGAAACTGCTGACGAATGTCCGACTGCCGCGCCCCCACTGCCATGCGAATGCCGATTTCGCGGGTACGCTCGGTGACCGACACCAGCATGATGTTCATCACCCCGATGCCGCCCACCACCAGCGAAATCACCGCAATCAGCGACAGCAACAGTGCCAGCGAGCGGCTGGTTTTCTGCACGGTCTGCATCACGCTGTCGAGGTTGTTGGTGAAGAAATCCTTGGTGCCGTGACGCTGCAGCATCAATTTGTTGACGTTGTCCTCCACCACCTTGCTCGGCTGGCCGTCCTTGATCCGCACGCTGATGCTGTCCAGATAACGCTGGCCCAACAGCCGCCCGGCTGCGGTTTCATAAGGCACCCAGACGTTGAGCGACTTGCTCGACGAGAAGATGTTCTTGTTCTCCGCCGCCACGCCAATCACGGTGCACGGCAAATTGCCGATCAGGATCACCTGCCCCAGCGGATCGACTCCCTCACCGAACAACCGTTGGTGGGTGTTGTGATCGATCACCACCACCTGCGCCTGGCGCCGGGCATCGCTTTCGCTGAACGGGATGCCCGACTCCATCTTGATCCCGCGCACCTGAAAGTACAGATCGCTGACGCCGTTGACCTGGGCATCGAGGTCGATGTTGCGATAACGCAGCAATAGATTGCGCCCGACCACCGGCGTGGCGCTGTCGACGTAATACAGCTGATTGAGCGCCGTCACATCCGCCGGTACCAGGGTTTCGATGGCCGCCGAACGACTGTCGCCGAAACTGGTGCCGGAATAGATATCGATGGTGTTGCTGCCGATGGCCTGAATGTCCTTCAGCACATAGCGTTTGGCCCCTTCGCCGATGGCCGAGATCGACACCACCGAGGTGATGCCGATGACGATCCCGAGCATGGTCAGCAAGGTACGCATCCGATGAGAGATCAGCGCGACCCAGGCCATGTTGAAGGCCTCCTTGAACAACCCGAGGCTGGCCACCAGACGCCGCGCTGCCGTGGACTTGGGGACCGCGTCCTCATTGGTCAGTGCCGTGGTATCGCGCTCGTTGTGGCGATCGCTGAGGATTTCGCCGTCGCTGACCTCGATGATGCGCTCGGCATTGGCCGCGACCTTGGGGTCGTGAGTCACCAGAATCACCGTATGCCCGGCCGCGTGCAGCTCCAGCAGGATGCGCATCACCTCCTTGCCGCTGGTGGTGTCGAGGGCGCCGGTCGGCTCATCCGCGAGAATTACTTCGCCGCCGTTCATCAAGGCCCGGGCGATACTCACCCGCTGCTGCTGACCGCCCGATAGCTGGCTCGGACGATGCGTCAGGTGCCCTTCCAGCCCAAGGCGCGCCAACAACTCACGGGCCCGGGCATGCCGTTGTGGCTCCGGCGTGCCGGCGTAGATCGCCGGCATCTCGACGTTGTGCATCGCGCTCAGATGCGGCAGCAAGTGATAGCGCTGGAAGATGAAGCCGAAATAGTCACGACGCAGTTCGGCCAGCGCCTGATTGTCCAGATCCCGGGTTTCCCGGCCATTGATCTTGTAGCTGCCGGCCGTGGCGTAATCGAGGCAGCCGAGGATGTTCATCAAGGTCGATTTGCCGGAGCCCGAGGCGCCGATGATCGCCACCATTTCCCCGGCATGGATCGTCAGGTCGATGTTCTTCAGCGCCAAAAATTCACGGTCGCCCGCGGTGAAACTGCGGCTGATACCGGTCAGTTGCAGCAGAGGTTCGGTCATGCTCATGCCCCTGCCACTTTCGCCACCGGATCACCGATCACCACCCGGTCGCCTTCGGCCAGGCCGTCGTTGACCTGCACCTTGACGTTGTTGTTGATTCCGGTCTGCACATTGCGCGATTGCGCCTGGCCCTTGGCGTCCAGCACCCGCACCGGGAAACTGCCGTCGTGGTTGCGCGGCCCCAGTGCCGCCACCGGAATCATCAGCACCGATTTGGCGGTATCGAGCACCACCCGCACCTGAGCCGTCATGGAAATACGCAGGCGATGATCGGGGTTCGGAACCTCGAACAGCGCGTTGTAGAACACCGCCGTGTTCTGCTTCGGCGTGCCGGCGGGCGGGGTTTCCAGGAAGTTCTGCGGCGCAGGCTCGGTACCGCGCAGCTTGCCGTAATAACGTTTGTCCTCGCCGAGAATGGTGAAGTACACCTCCTGTCCCGGCGCGATGTGAATGACGTCAGCCTCCGACACCTGAGCCTTGACGGTCATGGTGTCCAGATCCGCGAGTTTGAGCAGGATCGGCGCCAGTTGGTTGGCGATCACGGTCTGCCCTTCCTGAGTCACGATGCCCACCACGTCGCCGTCGATGGGCGCGACGATCCGCGTGTAGGCCAGGTTGACCTTGGCCGTGTCGATCTGGATATGCGCGCTCTTGATCTGCGCATCCAGCGACAACAGATTGGCCTGCTGCACCTCGTAGTTGGATTGAGCAGTTTCGAAATCCTGCCGCGAGATCGAGGCGTCTTCTTGCAGATTCTGATAGCGCTCGTAGATCGCTTTGGTCTGTCGCAGCTGAGCCTGAGTCGCCCGGCGCTGTGCTTGCAGGTTTTCCTCGTCGACCTGCGCCTGACGCAAGGTGTTCTGCAACACCAGCGGATCGATTTCCGCCAGCCATTGACCCTTCTTGACCTTGTCGCCGACCTTGACCTTCAACGACTTCAACTGCCCCGAGACCTGGGCGCCGACGTCCACCTGCTTGATGCCTTCCAGCAATCCGGTGGCCAGCACTGCGTTTTCAATGTCACCGCGTTCGACCGTGGCAGTCAGGTATTGCGGTGCTTCGGCCGGCGCCTGCACCGTGTAAAACAGCAACCCGGCCACCAGCGTCAACGCGATACCCAGACCGACTTTGCGCAACTTCGACTGTTCCATAAATGACCACAATTCCGTTCAGGGTTGAGCCCGGCCAGCGGCCGGGCTCCAGGATAGAAACTTCAATCAGGACAACACTTGACCCGCCGCCACTGTCAGCCCGTCATGCCACCACGCCGCAAGACTGAAGACGTTGGGCGCCTTGAGGATCGTGAAGTGGTTGCCGGGGCCGTACCATACCGAGAGATCCCGGGCCTCGCGCTGCCAGCCTTCGAGCATCGCCGCCTGTTCGCGCTGGTTGCCTGATGCGTCCAGCGTCGGGTCGTCCACCAGCGCCAGACGCACCGGCCCGGTATACGCCAGAGCCGGCCGATAGACCGTGCGCAGCGCGGTGGCGAAAGTGCGCACCGGGCCCTGCATCGCGTCGAATGACGCGCGTTCGGACAGCACACCCGCGTGCACCATCCCGTCATGCAGCAGACGCATTTGCGTAGTGTCGTCGGCTTCGGCGAAGGTCAGCGCATCGATGCCCAGAGACTTGCCGCTGGACAGCTGCAGCGACTCGATCAGCCGTAACAACGCCGCCGTCGTGGTGTAAGGCTTGCCCACGACGCTGTTGCCGCCAGGTGATTCGCTGTCGATCAGGGTCAGGGACGCCACCTCGCGCCCCGCCGCCTGCAATTGAGCGGCCATGGCGTAAGCCACCCAACCACCAAACGAATGCCCGATCAGATGCACCGGTCCTTGCGGGTACAACTGCTCAAGTGCCCGCAGGTAGAACGTGGCGGCGCTTTCAACCCGGCTGTGTGGCACGCTCGCGCCGTCGAGGCCTCGGGGTTGCAAGCCGTAAATCGGCCACTCCGGCCCTAGCGCCTCGGTCAGATGGATGAAGCCGGTGACACTGTCGCCGGCCCCCGGCACACAGAAAATCGGCGCATGCCCGGAGTGACCGGTCTGAATCGTCAGGATCGGCTGATAAGCCGGTGGCACTGGCACAATTGCCGTTTCCAGCGCCTGAGTCAGGGCCTGCCCCAGAGCCTGTACGTGGGGTGCTTTCATCATGCTCTGGTGGTCGCCCGGTACGTCGATGCAGTTCAACTCCGCACCCGGCAATTCCTCAGCCCAACCGCGCGTGGGGCTGAGTCGCGACATTGGCGCCGAACGCTCGCTGGCACGCAGCAGATGCAACGGCAGACCGACCGGGCTGATCCGGTAATGAGCCAACGCATGCCCGTGGGCCACTTCCCGGTCTAGGTAATGCCAGGCATCCGCCGACGAGACAGCCGCGAGTTCGGGTCTGAGCAACTGCTGTTCGTGGCAATGTTTGAACAAATCAGCGAACGCCCACTGCTCAAGTTCTGTCTGCAACACGGCCAGACGCGCCAATGCTTTCTGTCCCTGAGTCTCGCGCCCGGCCCAGTGTGCCGTGCAATGCAAAAGCAATTGACGCTTGTGCACATCTGCATCGCTCCACTGCACCTTGTTCGGATCGGCCAGGCGTGGCACGTAGGAGTCGATCAACCCGACAAACGCCACTGACTCGTCCATCCCGAGCAGTTGCGACGCGATTTCATAAGCCAGCACGCCACCGAACGACCAGCCGGCAAGCCGATAGGGGCCATGGGGTTGTCTGGCGCGGATAACCTCGACCAACCGGGTCGCCAGGCACTCCATGGTGCGCAATTGCGCCATACCGGAATCGATACCCGGCAAGCCGTAAATCGGGAACTCGCCGCCGATGTGCATGCCCAGTGCCGGGAAATACAGGTCCTGACCACTGAACTCATGCACCAGGAACAACGGCGTGCCCCGGTCGCTTGCACGCACCACGATCACGCCGTCGTGGCGCTGTACAGCGTCATTGCGCTGGCACAACAGCGTGGCAGTACCTTCGACAGTGGGATGCTGGAACAGCTCGGCCAACGAAACCGGCATGTCGGCCTTTTGCATCAGATCGACGAGCCGCACCGCCAGCAGCGAATGCCCGCCCAGCTCGAAGAAGTTGTCATGACGCCCTACCCGCCCGACTTGCAACACTTCAGCCCAAAGCCCGGCCAGAGACGCCTCCAGAGGATTGGCCGGCGCTTCATAGTCACGAATGACCAGCGCTTGATGTGTCGGCGCCGGCAACGCTTTGCGATCGACCTTGCCGTTGTTGTTCAGCGGCAGGCTTGCCATCGCCACCCAGGCGGTCGGCACCATGTACTCCGGTAACTTTGCTTTCAGCAGCGCACGCAGAGTGGCGCTCTGCAATTCCGAATCGTGCGCCGTGTAATAGGCCACCAGCCGCGTTGGCTCCTGTTCGTCGCGTCGGGCCAGGACCACCGCTTCCTTGACTCCCGGACAACTCAACAGGCGGCTTTCGATTTCTCCGAGCTCGATCCGGAAGCCGCGAATCTTCACCTGGTCATCGTTGCGGCCGATACATTCCAGCCGCCCCGGCGCCTGCCAGCGCACCAGGTCGCCCGTGCGATACATCAAGGCTTGCGGATTGTCGCTGAACGGATCCCGGAGGAATTTCTCGGCACTCAGTTGAGGCCGGTTCAGATAACCCAGCGCAACACCCTGACCACCGATGTACAACTCGCCGGTGACGCCGAACGGCACCGGTTGCTGCCGGCTATCAAGCACATACACGCGGGTATTGCCGATGGGGCCGCCAATCGAAACGCTGTCCGCATCCGGCGCCACCTTACGCACTTCGAAGGTGGTGGCGTACGTCGTGGTTTCGGTCGGGCCATAACAATGCACCAGGCGCAGGTCCGGTGCTTCGGCGAGCAGCTTTCGAAACGCCGCCGGATCGCCACGCTCCCCACCGCACAGCAGGATGCGCAGCCCTTTGAGCGCCTCGGGAATCAATTGCACGTACTGATTGAACAACGCTGTGGTGACAAAGAGGATCGTCGCCCCGCACCGGTCAAGCTCCCGACCGAATGCCTGAGGGTCGAGCAAGGTCGCATGATCGATCACGACCACCTGGCCGCCGTTGAGCAACGCGCCCCAGATATCCATGGTGCTCGCATCGAACGCCGGGTTCGAAGCGAACGCCACCCGGTCATCCGGGTTGAAATCGGCGTAGCCGCAATCGATCACAAGGCGGGTAATGCCGCGATGCGGCACCATGACACCCTTCGGAGTGCCCGTGGAGCCCGAGGTGTACATGATGTACGCCAGCGCCTCCGGGGATTGAGGCAGATCCGGGTTGTGCGAAGGACTCCCGGCAAGCGCCAGGGTATCCAGATCCATTCGCCGTACCGGGTAATCGATGGCCTGATCGCTGCCGGTCAACAGCGCGACCGCCTGACAATCCTGCACCATGAACGCCTGTCGCTCGGCGGGTGCGTTGATGTCCAGCGGCACATAGGCCGCCGCACACTTGGCGACTGCCAACTGCGCGACCAACAGCTCCAGCGAGCGTGGCAACAGGATCGCCACATGATCGCCAGGCCGCACACCTTGGGCAATGAGATGATGAGCCAGGCCGTTGGCGCGGCGGTTCAACTCTGCGTAACTCAACGTCTGCATCCCGTGCACCGCAGCGACGGCTTGCGGTTGCTCTGCGGTGCGCATTTCGAATACACGGTGCACGGTAAGCACTTGCGGACAGTCCGCTGCACTGGCGTTGAATTCGCCGAGCAATTGCCTGCGTTCCTGATCCTCGATCATCTGCACGTGTTCCAACACGGCCTGGTCGTTGTTGACCATGGCCTGCAACAAACGCTGGAAGTAACCGACATAACGCCGTGCCGTCGCCTCATCGAAGAGCGCTGTGGCGTACTCCATCCAGCCACTTATCCCATTGGGTGATTCACCCAGGGTCAGAGTCAAATCGAACTTGGCGAAGTGACTCGGCTCGGCCACCGCTTCCAGAGTCAGATCCCCCAGCGCCAATACCGGCCCGTCGCTGTTGCGCCAGTTGAACATGGTCTGGAACAGCGGGCTGTGGGCCAGACTGCGGGCCGGTCGGGCAATTTCGACCACTTGCTCGAATGGCAGGTCCTGATGGTCCTGGGCCTGCAAGGTCAGCGCCTTGACCCGCGCCAGCAACGCTTCGACGCTCAGCTCACCGGAGGTATCAATGCGTAATGCCAGGGTATTGACGAACAACCCGATCAGTCCCTCGATTTCGACCCGCTGACGGTTGGCCACCGGCGAGCCGACCACGACGTCCGATTGCCCGGCCAAGCGACCGAGCAGCATCGCCCACGCGCTCAGCATCGTCATGTACAGCGTCACGCCATGGCGCTGGCTCAAGGCTTTGAGTCCGGCGCTCAAACGCTCGTCCAGACAGACTTCGACGCTGCTGCCGGCGTAATCCTGTTGCGCCGGCCGCGGTCGGTCGGCAGGCAACGTCAGCAACGCAGGCGCATCGGCCAGCGTGCGTTGCCAGTATTCGCTCTGACGCTGCAATACCTCCCCGCTCAGCCAGCGCCGCTGCCAGACGGCATAGTCGGTGTATTGCAATGCCAGCGGCGGCAAAGGGTCCTCCAGCCCCTGACTGAAAGCCTGATACAAAGCCATCAGCTCGCGGGTCAGCACCTCCATCGACCAACCGTCGGAGATGATGTGATGCAAGGTGATCAGCAGCACATGGTGATCGTCGGCCAAACGGACCAGCCGCCCGCGAATCAACGGATCGTCCTGCAGGTCGAACGGGCCTGAGGCCTCTCCCTGAATCAGTGCCTGCAAGGCTTCGTCGGCCAGCGGGTGCTGGCGCAAGTCCTCGACACGCAGCAGCACGCCGCTGTCGGGCGGGGTAATCAGCACCTGGGCTTCGCCATTGCAGGGAGCGAAGCGGCTGCGCAGGCTTTCGTGCCGGGCGACAATTCGGGCCAGCGCCCGCTGGAGCGCATCGGCGTCGAGCACACCGCGCAAGCGCAGGCCGATCGGAATGTTGTAAGCCGTGTTGGCACCTTCCATCTGTGCCAGAAACCAGAAGCGCTGCTGGGAAAACGACAGGGGCAATGCGCCTTCCCGTGGCACCGGCAGGATCGGCGGCTGCGTAGAGCGACCGGCCCGGGTCAGCGACTGCGCCACCGACGCCAGTTCGGCGTTGGCGAACAACTCGCCGAGCGCAAGCTCCACGCCCAGTCGCTGACGCACCTGCGCGACCATGCGCATGGCCAGCAACGAATGGCCGCCCAACTCAAAGAAATGATCCTGACGCCCTATCCGTTCGACCTGCAGCACCTCGGCCCAGATCTGCGCCAGCGTGCATTCCAGTTCGCCTTGTGGCGCCTCGTATTCGCGTGTGAGCAGGGCCGTACGCTCCGGCAACGGCAAGGCCTTGCGATCCAGCTTGCCATTGGCGGTCAACGGCAGGCTGTCGAGCCTGACGAACGCGACCGGCACCATGTACTCGGGCAACTGGCCGAGCAAATGCTCGCGCAGTTGCGCTACCGCCAGTGGCTGCACCTGGGCCTGCTCGGTGAAATAGGCCACCAGCCGTGGTTGTCCCGGCTCGTCCTCACGGGCCAGGACAACCACTTCCTGAATGCCGGGAAGCTGATGCAGACGGCTTTCGATTTCCCCCAGTTCGATGCGCATGCCGCGGATTTTCACTTGATCATCGTTGCGTCCCAGATAATCGATCGTCCCGTCCGGGCGCCAGCGCGCAAGGTCGCCAGTGCGATACATACGCGCGTTCGGTCGTTCACTGAACGGATCCGGCAGAAAACGTTCAGCGGTCAGTTGCGCACGGTTCAAGTAACCGCGCGCCACGCCTCTGCCGCCGATATACAGCTCGCCGGATACGCCGATCGGCACCGGACGTTGTTGGTCGTCGAGCAGGTACACCGAGGTATTGCTCACCGGTTTGCCGATGTGCAGCGCCTCCCCCGCCTCGATCCGTCCGGACGTGGCGACTACGGTGGCTTCGGTAGGGCCGTAGTTGTTGATCACATCGAAATGCTGATTGCGCGAAAACTGACGCAAGCGGTCGCCGCCGATCAGCAGGGTACGCAATGTCGGATGCTCGAGATGCCGGCTGAAGGCATATTCGGCGACGGGCGTCGGCAGGAAACTCACGTCCAGCGGTTGCGCGCACCACCAGCCCAGCAGCCCGTCGACGTCTTCGCCGCCGTCCTGCGCAGGCGCCAGGTGCAGGGTCGCGCCGACGGACAGCGATGGCCAGACTTCCCATGCCATCGCGTCGAAGCCGAACCCGGCCAGACTAGACGTATGGCGGCCGGCACACAGGTCAAACGCGTTGCTGTGCCAGTCGACCAGATTGGCCAGTGTCTGGTGTTCGACCATCACGCCCTTGGGCAAACCGGTGGAGCCCGAGGTGTAGATCACGTAAGCCAGGTTCGCATCGGACAGACCCGGAACCACGGGGTTGGCGTCATTGCCTGAGCGCCAGGAGCACGGGTCGAGATCGATTACCGGCAGCTCCTGCGCCGGCAGCCGTGCGAGCAAATCACGTGAGGTCAGGATCGCCACCGGTGCGCAATCACCCAGCAGATAATTCAGGCGTTCGGCCGGATGCGCGGGGTCGATCGGCACATAGCCTGCGCCCGCTTTGAGGACTGCGAGCAATCCGGCCAGGGTATCCAGGCCTCGACGGGCGACGACTGCGACCCGGTCATCCGGTTGCACACCCAGATCGATCAAGCGATGCGCCAGACGGTTGGCCTGGCGGTTCAGTTCGAGAAACGTCAGTTGCTTGTCCAGATGCACCGCTGCCAGCGCTTGCGGTCGCGCAACGACCTGCGCCTCGAAGCGTTGATGAATCATCTGTCCGCGCACGTATTCGACATCGCTGGCGTTGAACCCCGTCAACAACTGTTCGCGCTCCGGGGCGGGCAGAACCGACAGTTGGCTCAACGGCGTATCCGCAGCTTGCTCCAGCGTGTGCAACAGGTTTTCCATGGCGCACACCATGTAGCCGCAGATCCGCTGCGCCTCGACTTCACGGGTGGCCAGCAGCGTCAGGCTGAAGTGATCGCCAAAGTCATCGATGCTCAAGGTCAGCGGGTAATTGGTGCGTTCCTCCGCATGCAGGACGCTGATCCCCTCCCAGGCCGAGAGCGCTTCGGCACTGGCATTGGCACTCGAGGTGCTGTGCCGATAGTTGAGCAGCGAACTGAACAGCGGCGATGACCCGACCACCCCGCTGCAGCGCTGGGCCAACGCCAGCGGTGCGTGCTCATGGCGCATCAGGCTCGTCAGACGTGCCTGGGTGGCCTTCACCGACTCGCTTGCTGCCAGCGTGCTCACCTCGACCCGTAGCGGCAAGGTGTTGATGAAAATGCCGAGGGCGCGATCGGTAGATTCCGCGCCTTGCATCCGCCCCATCAGCACAGTACCGAACACGACAGGAGACTTGCCGGTGAGTGCATTGAGGACCTGCCCCCAGCCAAGATGGAACAGACTCGCGACACTCACGCCGAGTGAACGGGCACTGGCTCGCAGGCGCTGCCCCAGCAGTGGGTCAACTGGCACACTGCATTCTTCGATGTCGCTGCCGTCGCCATGCACGCCTTGCAGGCCGAACGGCAACGTCGGCTCGTCGATGTCACCGAGCATCTCGCGGAAAAACGCCTCGTGCTCCGACTCGCTGATGCCCAGCCGCGCCTGGGCGACATAATTGCGAAACGGCACGGGCGCTCCCAGCCTGGCGCCGTGCCCCGAGAGGCAAGCCTGCATTTCTTCGCTGACCACCGCCAGCGCCGAGTGGTCCATCGCCATGTGATGAAACAGCAACATCGCGACGATACGCCCGGTCTTTGCATCCCGGGCATGGGCCAGGCGCAATAGCGGCGCACGTGTCACGTCGAGACGAAAATGCCGGGCGTCGAATCGCGCGTGCAACTGCTCCAGGACATCGCCTTCAGCCGCGTCAAGCTGCACTTCTTCCACAGGCAACCCGACACTGCGCAGGACCACTTGCACCGGCGTGTCCAGTCCTTCCCAGACGATGGCGGTGCGCAGAATGTCGTGGCGCTCGATGACGGTCTGCAAGGCCTGGACGAATGCCTCGAACCGCTCAGGTCCGCTGAACGCGAATTTCGCCTGCATCACATACGGATCACCCTGTGCAGCGCTCGCGTGGTGGTAAAGAATGCCCTCCTGCAACGGCGTCAGCGGATAGATGTCCTGGACATTGGCGCCGCCGCCGGGGATCTGCGCGACAATCTGATCGAGGGTGTCCTGGCTCAGGTCAACCAGTGTCAGCATCGCCGGTGTGATCCGTGTGGTGCTCGGTGAAATTGCATTGACCGGCACTTCAACCTGCCCCTCCCGTGCGGGCGAGTAACCGCCCGCCTCGATCAGCCCGATCAATGCCGGTTTATGCTCGCGCAATGCGGCCAGCAAGGCCGGTTCACTCAAGGCCTGCTTGTTTCCATTGACCCGTAATTGCCCGTCCGTGATTGCCAACTGGATGTCTTTTGTCTTCAGTGTCGCCAACAGTTCATTCAGGTTCACAGGACGATCTCCATTCTTTCCGTGATGGCTGCGTAACCAGCCAGGGTCGGTTGCTCGAACAACGTCCGGACATCGGCTTCGATACCTTCCTGTTGCAGACGCCCGATCAGGCTGACCGCCAGCAACGAATGCCCACCCAGCTCAAAGAAATGGTCTTGCCGTCCGACGCGCTCGACTTTGAGCAATTCGCACCACAGTCGCGCGAGGAGGATTTCTATCTCGCCGACCGGCGCTTCGTATTCGCGGTGATTGACCGCAGCCAAATCCGGTGCGGGCAGCGCCTTGCGATCCACCTTGCCGTTGGGACTGAGCGGCAGGCTGTCGAGCGCAACGAATGCCGACGGCACCATGTAATCGGGCAAGCGTGCGAGCAAGTGTTCGCGCAACGCCTCGATCCCCGGCTGCCCGGCTTCGGCGTACCAGGTGAAGTACGCCACCAGACGCTCCTCACGCACCAGCACCACGGCTTCGCGCAGGGCTGGATGGCTGAGCAGTTGCGCTTCGATTTCACCCGGTTCCAGACGCAGGCCACGCAGCTTGACCTGGAAGTCGTTGCGCCCGATGAATTCGAGCTGGCCATCGGCGCGGTAGCGCACCAGGTCGCCCGTGGCGTACAAACGGTCACCCTCCAAGAACGGACTCGGAATGAACCGTTCGGCCATCAATTGCGGCAAGCCCAGATAGCCCCGCGCAACCCCGGCACCACCGATGAACAACTGACCGATGACGCCCATCGGTACCGGCTGTTCGGCGGCATCGAGTACGTACAGTCGGGTGTTGTTGATCGGCCGTCCGATCGGCAACGCGCTGTCCGGAACCGGCATCGACGGTTCCAGCGTCCACACCGTGCTGTCGACCGTGGCTTCGGTCGGGCCGTAGACGTTGTGCAAACGCACCTGCGGCAAACGCTCGCGCACCAGGCGAGCCAGCGCCGGGGTCAGGTCGCCGCCGCCACAGAACACGTCGGTGAGACTGTTGCACTGACTGACACCGTCCTGCTCAAGGAACTGCTGCAACAGCACCGGCACAAACTGGATAACGCTGATCCGCTGCTCGCGAATCACCTGCGCCAGATACGCCGGCTCGCGGTGTCCGTCAGGACGCGCCAGCACCAGACGCAGACCGGCGCTCAACGGCCAGAACAGCTCCCAGACCGAGGCATCGAAACTGAACGGGGTTTTCTGCAACAGCGCGCCGTCCGTCACGGCGGGACACAGCTGCGAACTCCAGTGCAGCAAATTGCCGACGCCGCGATGCTCGACCATCACGCCTTTCGGCGCACCGGTCGAACCGGAGGTGTAGATCACGTAGGCCAGGTTCGAAGCGCTCAGGCCCGGCACTTGCGGGTTGTTGTCCGGATTGAATGTCCAGTGATCCTGGTCCAGATCGATCACCAGTGCAGTGCTTTCGCCCGGCAACTCTCGCGTCGCCCCATGAACCAGCACCGCCACCGGGGCGCTGTCCTTGAGCATGTAATCCAGACGCTCCGCCGGATACGCCGGATCCAGCGGCACATAGGCGCCGCCAGCCTTGAGGATGCCGAGCAGACCGACCATCAACTCCGGCCCGCGCTCGACACAGATCGCCACTCGCGAATCCGGCCCCACGCCCAGTTCGCGCAGGTGATGGGCCAGACGGTTGGCCTGTGCGTTGAGTTCGGCGTAGGTCAGCCGCTGTTCACCGGTCTGCAACGCGATGGCTTGCGGCGTACGTTGGACTTGCGCCTCGAACAGACCGTGAACGGTTTGCTCCAGATTATCGGTAGTGCCGGTGGCGTTGAGGTCGTACAGCACCTGCTGACGCTCTGCGCCGTCAAGGATCGGCAAGCGGTTCAGCGGCTGATCCGGTGCCTGTTCCAGGGCGTCCGCGAGTTTCTCCAGCGCGGTCTGCATGTAGTCGCAGATCCGCTGCGAACCAATGCTCGCCGGGGTCATGGCGGTGAGCACGAAAGCGTTGCCCAGATCATCGACACCCAGACTCAGCGGATAGTTGGTGCGTTCTTCGCTGCTCAGGGTCTCGATGCCTTGCCAGGCCTGACGCACGTTTTGCCGTTGCGCCTCGTCGGCGCTGTGCCGGTAGTTGAGCATCGAACTGAACAACGGCGACGGCGCAGCCACACCACTGCAACGCTGGGCCAGCGCCAATGAAGCGTGCTCATGACCGAGCAGCGCACTGAGCCGCGCATGCGTCGCCCGAGCCCCTTCACGCACCGGGGTTGCCCCCAGATCAACCCGCAGCGGCAAGGTGTTGATGAACATCCCCAACGCCCGGTCGGCCCCTTCGCCGCCCTGCATACGCCCCATCAGCACCGTGCCGAACACCACGCGCTCCTGCCCGGACGTCGCCGCCAGCACCTGCGCCCACGCAAGGTGGAACAAGCTGGCCACGCTGATGCCCAGTTGCCGCGCGAGGCTGCGTAGACGCTGACCGGTCGCTTCGGTCAGGGCCTGTCGCGTTTCCTCGATGTCGCGACCGTCGCCTTGCACATCCTGCATGCCGAACGGCAGGGTCGGCTCGTCGATGTCGCCGAGCATGTCGCGGAAGAACGCCTCGTGCTCCTGCTCACTGACACCCAGCCGCGCCTGCGCCACGTAGTTGCGGTAAGGCACGGCCGCGCCCAGCGAAGCTTCATGCCCTTGCAGGCAGGCGAGCATTTCTTGCTGCACCACGTCCAGCGCGGTGTGATCGAGCACCACATGGTGGAACAGCAACATCGCAACCACCCGCCCGTGAGCCGGATCACGGGCATACACCAGACGCAGCAACGGTGCCTGACTGATGTCGAGGCGGTAGTGACGGGCATCGAAACGCCCATGCAACTGCTCAAGGACGTCGCCATCTGCCGGATCAAGCACGATTTCCTGCACCGGCAGCTCAACGTGACGCCACACCACTTGCATCGGCTCGGCCAGTTTTTGCCAGATCACCGCCGTGCGCAGGATGTCGTGACGGGAAATCACCTGTCGCAGCGCTGCCGCGAAGGCTTCCACACGCTCGACGCTGTCGAAGGCCAGCCGCGATTGCAGCAGGTACGGGTCGCCCTGTTCGGCGCTCAAGTGGTGATAAAGAATGCCTTCCTGCAACGGCGCCAGCGGATAAATATCCTGCACGTTGGCGGCGCCGCCGGGCACTGTGGCAACGATCCGGTCGATACTGGCCTGATCCAGTTCGGTCAGGCTCAGCAGCTCCGGGGTGATGTGGGTGCAGTCGGCAGGAATGCGATTGTCCGGCACTTCGATTTCCCGACCGCTGCCTACCGCATCGGCCAGTGCAGCCAGAGTTGGCTGGCTGAACAGCACGCGCACGTCGGTGTTCAGGCCAATCTGGCGCAGACGTTCGATCAGGCTGACGGCCAGCAGCGAATGGCCGCCCAGTTCGAAGAAGTTGTCGTGACGACCGACTTTTTCCAGCTTCAGGACGTCGGTCCAGATCTGCGCCAGTGCGGTTTCCACCGGGCCCTGCGGGGCTTCGTATTCACGGCTGAGCCAGGCGCTTTGATCCGGCTCCGGCAAGGCCTTGCGGTCGAGTTTGCCGTTGGCGGTCAGCGGCAAGGCGCCGAGTCGCACGTAAGCCGCCGGGATCAACGCTTGCGGCAAACGGGTTTGCAGATGATTGCGCAGGGTTTCGATATCGGTCGGCGCACGCTCGGTGAACCACACCAGCAACTGCCCGTCGCGCACCAGCGCCACGGCGTCCTGCACCGCCGGATGGCTGGCCAGCGCCGCTTCGATTTCCCCCAGTTCGACCCGCACGCCACGCAGTTTCACCTGATCATCATTGCGGCCCAGGTACTCGATGTTGCCGTCCGCCAGCCAGCGTGCGAGGTCGCCGGTGCGGTACATGCGCCCTTCGTTGAACGGATCATTCAGGAAGCGTTCGGCGGTCAGATCGGGACGATTCAGGTAACCCCGCGCCACGCCAGCGCCGGCGACGTACAACTCACCCGCCACACCTACTGGAACGGGACGTTGCTGGTCATCGAGCAGATAGATTCGGGCGTTGGCTATCGGCCGGCCGATGTGCAGCGGCTGACCAACCTCCACCGGGCCGGACGTCGCGACCACCGTGGCTTCGGTCGGGCCGTAGTTGTTGATCACCGCAAAGCTCTGCTCGCGATTGAACTGACGCAGCTTGTCGCCGCCGATCAGCAAGGTGCGCAGGGTCGGGTGTTGCAACTCACGGCTGAACGCGTATTCGGCCACCGGAGTCGGCAAAAAGCTGACTTGCAACGGCTGCGCTCGCCACCAGTCGAGCAGTTCGTCCAGATGTTCGTTGCTCACCGATTCCGGTGGCAGGTGCAGGGTCGCACCGACACACAGCGCTGGCCAGACTTCCCAGGCCATCGCATCGAAACCGAACCCGGCCACGCTGGCGGTGTGGCTGCCGGCGTGCAGGTCAAAGGCTTCGGTGTGCCAGTGCACGAGATTTTCCAAAGTCGCATGTTCGACCATCACGCCTTTCGGCTGGCCGGTGGAGCCGGAGGTGTAGATCACGTAGGCCAGGTTGTCCGGCGTAAAATCGGCGACCTGCGGGTCAGCATCCGACAGGCCTTGCCAGGTCTCATGAGCGAGATCAATTACCGGTACGCCAGCCTGATTCGGCAGTGCTGCGTCGCGAACCAGTATCACCCTCGGCGCACTGTCGGCCAGCATGTAAGCGATGCGCTCGGGTGGATAAGCCGGGTCGACCGGCACATAGGCGGCGCCGGCCTTGAGGATTGCCAGCAACCCGACCAGCATTTCCGGGCTGCGTTTGAGACAGATCGCCACTCGCGTATCGCCGGTGACCCCCATCCCCAGCAGATGATGGGCCAGGCGATTGGCGCGCTGGTTCAATTGCCTGAAAGTCAGGCGCTGCGTGCCCGCCTGAACCGCCACGGCATCCGGCGTGCGTGCAACCTGCGCCTCGAACAGACGATGAACTCCTTGCGCTGACGGGTAAACGGCGGTGCTCGCGTTGAAGTCGCCAAGCAGTTGCTCGCGCGCCGCCGCTGACAGGACGTTGAGGCGTTCAAAGGCTTGTCCGGGGTTGTCAGCCAACGCTGTCGCCAGCTCCGTCAGAGCGGTGTGCATCAGCTCGCAGACCCGCTGCGCCCCCACATGATCCGGGGTCAGCACCGACAGGTTGAAGCCATCGCCCCGGTCGTTGATGCTCAGGGTCAGCGGATAATTCGTGCGCCCGTCCTGGGCCAGAAATTCGATGCCTTGCCAGACCGGATCAACAGTCTGTCGCTCAGCGTCGTGGCCGCCATGGCGATAGTTGAGTACCGCACTGAACAACGGCAAAGGCGCGGCCACGGCACTGCAACGCTGAGCCAGTGCCAGCGACGCATGCTCATGTCCCAGTAAAGCCGCCAATCGTTCATGAACCGTTCGAATCGCTTCGCGCACACTCTGCCCGTCAACCTCCACGCGCAGCGGCAAGGTGTTGATAAACATCCCCAATGCCCGATCCGCGCCCTCGCCGCCTTGCATGCGGCCCAGCAGCACCGTGCCGAACACAACGTCCCGGTGTCCGGAGGTGGCCGCCAGCACCCGCGCCCAGGCGAGATGAAACAGGCTCGCGACGCTGACCCCGTATTGCCGCGCCTGGCTGCGCAGGTGCCGATTCAATTCCACCGGCAGCGCCAGCGAGTGCTCCTCGATGTTGCGGCCGTCGCCCTGTACGTCCTGCAAGCCGAATGGCAGGGTCGGCTCGTCAATATCACCGAGCATTTCGCTAAAGAAGTTTTCGTGTTCTTCCTCGCTGATGCCTTGGCGAGCCTGGTGGACGTAGTTGCGGTAGGGGGCGGCGGGCGGCAGAGACTCAACCTGTCCCGGCAGATACAACTGCATTTCCCGGCGAACCACCTCCAGCGCGGTGTGATCCAGCACGACGTGATGAAACAACAGCACGCCTGCCACCCGGTCATGCACCAGATCTTCGGCATACACCAGACGGATCAGCGGTGCCTGACCGAGGTCGAGGCGAAAATCCCGGGCATCGAAGCGTGCGCGCAACTGATCGAGGATATCGCCATCCTGCGGACTCAGAGCGACCGATTGCACCGCCAGCGCGGCTTCTCGCCATACCACTTGCTGCGGGCTCGGCAACCCTTCCCAAACCAGGCTGGTGCGCAGAATGTCGTGGCGCGCAATCACCTTTTGCAAGGCGTTGGCAAAAGCGCGCAGGCGCTCGACGCTGGCAAAGGCCAGACATGATTGCAGCAGGTATGGATCGCCCTGCTCCGCACTCAAGTGGTGGTAAAGGATGCCTTCCTGCAACGGCGCCAGCGGATAAATGTCCTGCACGTTGGCGGCGCCGCCGGGCACTGTGGCAACGATCCGGTCGATGCTGGCCTGATCCAGTTCGGTCAGGCTCAGCAGCTCCGGGGTGATGTGGGTGCAGTCGGCAGGAATGCGATTGGCCGGCACTTCGATTTCCCGACCGCTGCCTACCGCATCGGCCAGTGCAGCCAGAGTTGGCTGGCTGAACAACACGCGCACGTCGGTGTTCAAGCCGATCTGGCGCAAGCGCTCGATCAGGCTGACCGCCAGCAGCGAGTGGCCACCCAGTTCGAAGAAGTTGTCGTGGCGACCGACTTTTTCCAGTTTCAGGACGTCGGCCCAGATCTGCGCCAACGCGGTTTCCACTGGCCCCTGCGGGGCTTCGTATTCACGGCTGAGCCAGGCGCTTTGATCCGGCTCCGGCAAGGCCTTGCGGTCGAGTTTGCCGTTGGCGGTCAGCGGCAAGGTGTCGAGGCGCACGTAAGCCGCCGGGATCAGTGCTTGCGGCAATCGGGTTTGCAGATGATTGCGCAACGCCTCGATATCAGTCGGAGTTCGCTCGGTGAACCACACCAGCAACTGCCCGTCGCGCACCAGCGCTACTGCGTCCTGCACCGCCGGATGGCTGGCCAGCGCCGCTTCAATTTCCCCCAGTTCGACCCGCACGCCGCGCAGTTTTACCTGATCGTCGTTGCGGCCCAGGTATTCGATATTGCCGTCCGCCAGCCAGCGTGCGAGGTCGCCGGTGCGGTACATGCGCCCTCCGTTGAACGGATCATTCAGGAAGCGTTCGGCGGTCAGATCGGGACGGTTCAGATAACCCCGTGCGACACCGGCGCCGGCGACGTACAACTCCCCCGTCACACCTACTGGCACGGGGCGTTGCTGCTCATCCAGCAGATAGACCTTGGCGTTGGCAATCGGCCGGCCGATGTGCCGCGGTTGGCCGACTTCGACCGGACCCGAGGTGGCGACCACCGTGGTTTCGGTCGGGCCATAGTTGTTGATCACCGCGAAACTCTGTTCGCGATCGAACTGACGCAGCTTGTCACCACCGATCAGCAAAGTGCGCAAGGTCGGATGTTGCAGCTCGCGGCTGAAGGCGTACTCGGCCACTGGTGTCGGCAGGAAACTCACCTGCAACGGCTGCGCCCGCCACCAGTCGAGCAGTTCGTCCAGATGTTCGTTGCTCACCGATTCCGGTGGCAGGTGCAGGGTCGCGCCGACGCACAACGCCGGCCAGACTTCCCAGGCCATCGCATCGAAACCGAACCCGGCCACGCTGGCGGTGTGGCTGCCGGCGTGCAGGTCAAAGGCTTCGGCATGCCAGTGCACAAGGTTTTCCAGGGTGGCGTGTTCGACCATCACGCCTTTCGGCTGGCCGGTGGAGCCCGAGGTGTAGATCACGTAGGCCAGATGTGCCGGGGTCAGTTCCGGCACCTGTGGATTGCTGTCCGGCAGATGCTGCCAGGCGTCGCTGTCAAGATTGATTACCGGCACGGTGCCCAACAGGTCGCGAGTGGCATTCTGCGCCAGCACCGCCACCGGATCGCTGTCCTGCAACAGATAAGTGATCCGTTCTGCCGGATGTGCCGGATCGACCGGAACATAACCGGCGCCAGCCTTGAGGATTGCCAGCAGCCCGACCAGCATCTGCGGCCCCCGTTGCACGCAGAGCGCGACGCGATCGTCCGGTTGCACACCAAGGCCGATCAGGTGATGGGCCAGGCGATTGGCGCGGCGGTTCAACCCGTCGTAGCTCAGACTCTGCCCGCCCTGCACCACTGCCACAGCGTAGGGTTGGCTCGCCGCTCGCTCCTCAAACAATTGGTGCACCACATGGCCGTGGGCAAAGTCGCGACCGGTGACATTGAAACCGACCAGCACGCGCTGGCGTTCGGCCGCCGACAGTATCGACACCTGATTCAATGGCGCATTGCGGTCTTGTTCCAGCGCGCTCAACACATTGTGCAATGCCGTTTGCAGGTAGTCGCAGACCCGCATGCCATCCACTTCGGGCACTGCCTGCACAGAAAGCCGGAAGCCCTGTCCAAGGTCGTCGACGCTGACCACCAGCGGATAGTTGCTGCGCTCGCGAGAATCGAGAATCCGGATGCCTTCCCATCCCGGCGTAGCCGTCTGTTGCGCACTGTGGCGGTAGTTGAGCAAGGTATTGAACAGCGGTTGCGAACCCGTCACGCCACTGCAACGTTGAGCCAGCATCAAGGGCGCTTGCTCATGCACCAGCAGTTGCGCCAGACGTTCGTGGGTCGCCCTGACACCCGCCTCCACCGCCGTGGCCCCGACATGGACCCGCAGCGGCAGTGTGTTGATGAACATACCCAACGAACGGTCGGCGCCCTCTCCACCCTGCATGCGCCCCAGCAGCACCGTACCGAATACCACCTCCTCGCGCCCGCAGACCTGTGCAAGTACCTGGCCCCAGGCCTGATGCACCAGGCTCGCAACACTGATGCCCAGCGTGCGGGCCTGATTGCGCAGGCGCACGGCAAGATGCTCATCCAGTGCCAGTTCGCTGTCCACGATGCTTGTGCCATCGCCAAGTACGTCTCGCAGGCCGAACGCCAGGGTCGGTTCAACGATGTCGCCGAGCATGTCGCGAAAGAACGCTTCTTGTGCCTGGGCATTCGAACCGAGACGGGCCTGAGCGACATAGTTGCGGTATTGCACGGGAGGCGGCAGCGCGCCGACTTGCCCGTCAAGTGCGTCGCTCATCTCGGCCACCAACACCTCGAGCGCGGTGTGATCGAGAACGATGTGGTGCAACAGCAGAATCCCGACCCAGCGGTTTTGCAACGGGTCTTCGGTGTAGGCGAAACGCATCAACGGCGCACGCTGCAAGTCCAGGCGATAGTGTCGCGGATCGAAGCGCGCCTGCATTTGCTGCAACACATCACCGTCCTGCGGATCGGCATCCACCCGTTCCAGTGCCAGCGGCGCCGCACGCCACACCACTTGCACCGGCTCTTCGAGGTTTTCCCTGACCACGCTGGTACGCAGGATGTCGTGCCGGGCGATGACGCTGTTCAATGCGCGAACGAACGCCTTGATCTGCGCCAGTCCGTCGAAGGCGAACTGCGCTTGCAGCACGTACGGGTCACCATCGGCGATGGCCAGATGGTGATAGAGGATTCCCGCCTGCAACGGTGCCAGGGCATAGATGTCCTGCACGTTGTCGATACCGCCCTCGACGGTCTCGACGATACGGTCGATGGCCGCTTGATCCAGCGTGGCCAGCGGCAGCATGTCCGGGGTGATGCGGGTGCAACCGGGTTCGATGCGATTGGCCGGGACGCTGACCGTGGCGTCCCCTCCCAGCGTCGCGGCAAGTGCCGCCACGCTCGGCTGGCCGAACAGCACACGGACGTCGCACTGCATGTCTTGCTGACGCATGCGCTCGATCAGTTTCACCGCCAACAGCGAATGCCCGCCCAGTTCGAAGAAATTGTCATGCCTGCCCACCCGGTCCAAGCCGAGCAAGGTCTGCCAGATCACAGCGATGCGGCTTTCAATTTCGCCAAGCGGTGCTTCAAACGCCCGCCGGGCGTAGGCTTGGTTGTCCGGCTGCGGCAACGCCCGGCGATCGAGTTTGCCGTTGGCCGTCAACGGGAAGGCATCGAGGCGCACGAACGCGCCCGGCACCATATGCTCGGCCAGCGATGCCAGCAGGTGATCGCGCAATTGCGCGACGCTCGGTTCGACACCTTCGGCGGCCAGCCAGTAGGCCACCAGACGCGTGTCGCCGGGGCTGTCCTCGCGGGCGATCACCAGCGCGTCGCGCACGCCGTCGCAGGCTGCAAGACGTGCCTGGATCTCGCCAAGCTCTATACGGAAACCACGGATCTTCACCTGATCGTCGTTGCGTCCCAGGTATTCGAGTTCGCCGTCCAGCGTCCAACGTGCCAGATCGCCGGTCTTGTACAAACGCGCTTCGGCATGCCCGCTGAACGGATCGGCGATAAAGCGCTCGGCGGTCAACGCCTCACGATTCAGATAACCACGGGCAACCCCGGCGCCGCCAACGTACAACTCACCGGCCACCCCGGCTGGCACTGGCTCCCGCCGGGCATCGAGGACGTACAGCTGCAGGTCGGGAATGCGCACGCCGATCGGGCTGCTCGCGGTCAATTGCGCGTCTGCCGCCACCAGCGGTCGATAGGTCACATGCACCGTGGTTTCGGTGATGCCGTACATATTCACCAGCCGGGTTCCGGCGTTGCCGACCCGCGCATACCAGGGTTTGAGCGATCCTGGCTCCAGCGCCTCTCCGCCAAAAATCACCTCGCGCAGCGAATGCTGCAAAGCGCTGCGGCCCTGGGCGGCGATCAACTGGCGGAAAGCGCTCGGCGTCTGGTTGAGTACGGTGACACCTGTGCGGCAAAGCAACGCGTAACACTCGTCCGGCGAGCGGCTGGTGTGTTGCGGCACCACCAGCAACTGACCGCCGTAAGCCAGCGCACCCCAGATTTCCCAGACCGAGAAATCAAAGGCAAACGAGTGGAACAATGCCCAGACGTCTTGCGCATTGAACCGGAACCAATCGTGGGTGGCGCCGAACAAACGGGTCACGTTGCGGTGCTCGACCATCACGCCCTTGGGCAGCCCGGTGGAGCCGGATGTGTAGATCACGTAGGCCAGATGCGCCGGATTCAAGTCCGGGATCTGCGGGTTGAATTCAGGTTCGGTTTGCAAAGCGTGGTCGTCGAGATCGATCTGCGGCACGGAGAGCCCGGCCATCCGATCCAGAGTCGCTGCCTGCATCAGCACCGCCACCGGCGCACTGTCTTGCAGGGTGAAGGTGATCCGCTCCCGCGGATAAGCCGGATCGATCGGCACATAACCGGCGCCCGCCTTGAGCACGCCGAGCAGGCCGACGATCATTTGCGGGCCGCGCTCGACACAGATCGCTACCCGGTCATCCGGACGAATGCCGAGGGCGAGCAAACAATGGGCCACCTGGTTGGCCTGTCGGTTGAGCGCTTCATAACTGTAAGTCCTGCCCTCGAACAGCAACGCCACCGCCTCGGGCCGGGTGTGCGCATGCGCTTCGAATTGCTGATGGATCAACGGCGTGTCGGGCAACTTCACTTTCGGTGTGTTGACGCCATACAGCCAGTGCTCACGCTCGGCGGGCGGCAGTATGTTCAGGCTGTGCAATGCGGCTTGCGGGTTGTTCTGCAGCGCATCGACGAGACTGTCCAGTGCCGTGCGCAGGTATCCGGCGATTCGGGAAGCGCCAAGCGTCGCGTCGGCCAGCACCGTGATGCGCAGGTCCTGACCCAGGTCATCGATGTTGACCGTCAGCGGGTAATTGGTGCGCTCGCGGGCGCCCAACACGTGCACCCCCGGCGACAGCTCGATCACCTCGGCGACTTCCTCCACGCTGCTGTGGCGGTAGTTGAGCATGGCGCTGAACAGCGGCGTCGGCACCGCCACGGCGCTGCAACGCTGGGCCAGTGCCAGGGACGCCTGCTCATGGGCGAGCAGCGCGGTCAGACGCCGGTGCGTCGCCAGCACGCCGTCATGAACGCTCGACTCGCCGACGTCCACCCGCAAAGGCAGGGTATTGATGAACATCCCCAATGCCTGTTCGACACCGTCAGCCGCGTTCATCCGTCCCAGCAGAACGGTGCCGAACACCACCGCCGAGCGCCCGCACAACTGCCCCAGCACGCGTGCCATGGCCAGGTGCATCAGGCTTGCCACGCTCACACCTGACTGTCGCGCCTGGGTACGCAGGCGCTGGCTCAGGTCGCTGTCGAGCATGCACGAGACTTCGTCGATGCCCTGACCGTCACCTTGTACATCGTGCAAGCCTGCGGGCAGCGTCGGCTCGTCGATGTCGCCGAGCATCTCGCGGAAAAATGCCTGGTGCGCTTGCTCATCAGACCCAAGACGTGCCCTCGCCAGATGGTCGCGAAACGGCACCGCCCTCGCGACCTCGGCATCGCGGCCGGACAGGTAAGCCTGAATTTCCCGGCGTACCACATCGAGCGCGACGTGATCCATGATCATGTGATGGAACAGCAACAATGCGACCACCCGGTCGTTGGCCGGATCCTCGGCAAACACCAGCCGCAACAACGGGGCCTGTTGCAGGTCGAGGCGAAAGTACTGCGGGTCGTGGCGTGCCAGCAATTGCGCGAGTACGTCCTCGCGGTCATTCAGACCGACTTCCTCACAGACCAGCGGGGCTTCACGCCAGACCACCTGCACAGGTTCGTCCAGATGCTCCCAGAGGATGGCGGTGCGCAAAATGTCGTGGCGCCCGATCACCCGGCGCAGCGCGTCGGTGAATGTGTCCAGCCGTGCGCGACTGTCGAACGTGAACCGCGCCTGTGACACATAGGGATCCCCCTCGGGCGCAGAGAGGTGGTGATAAAGCAGCCCCTCCTGCAACGGCGCCAGCGGATAGATATCCTGCACATTCGCCACCCCGCCCGGCACGGTGGCGACGATGCGGTCGATGGCCGGCTGATCCAGTTGCACCAGCGGCAGCATGTCCGGGGTGATGCGCAGCGCCGGGCTCGACCAGTCGCCGCCGTGGCTCGCCACCAGCTCCAGCAACTGCGCCTTGTGCTTGGCGAGGCTGTCCCACAACGCCTCGTCCAGCGCGTCGTCGTTGCCCAGAATGACCAGGTCTTCATCGTCCTGTTGAAGGCGGATCGCATGGGTGGAAATAACAGCCATCAGCTCGCGAAATTGCATGGGGGTAACCTGCTGTAAATTCGGGAAAAAGGAGCGCGCAGCGGCGAGTCCGTGCGGCCGCGCGCAGCCTGGAAAAGCTAAAACATCGGGGCTTGGGTGTCTGACATGGGAAGCGGGGACAAGCCCCGTGACCGGACAGTCATGGCGTCGATCCGCGGGAACCGCGAATCGACGCCGATGTCGGCTCAGAGCCGGCGTTTGCGGTTGAGCGTCGGTATGGTGGTTTGCGGGACTTCCACCTGTCTGGCCTGCGCCGAAGTCTGAGCCGCCAGCGCGGCCAGGGTCGGTTGGCTGAACAGCGTCCGCGCATCGACGTGCAGCCCGGCCTGACGCATGCGCGCCACCAGACTGACAGCCAGCAACGAATGCCCGCCGAGTTCGAAGAAGTGGTCGTTACGCCCGACCTGCTCCAGTTGCAGCACCTCGGCCCAGATCTGCGCCAGCCGGATTTCGACTTCGCCCTCGGGCGCCTCGTAGCGACGACTGAGCACCGCCTCCGCCCCCGGTGCCGGCAAGGCCTTGCGGTCGACCTTGTCGTTGGGGGTCAGTGGCAGCGCGTCGAGCTTTACGTAGGCACCCGGCGCCATGTACTCCGGCAAACGCTCGAGCACATGGGCACGCAAGGTTTCGATGGGAGGCGCGTCGAAGCCTTCGCGTACGGTGAAATACGCCACCAGTCGCTCGTCCCGCACCAGCACCACCGCTTCACGCACCGCCGGATGTTCGATCAGCCGCGCTTCGATTTCCCCCGGTTCCAGACGCAGGCCGCGCAGCTTGATCTGGAAGTCATTGCGCCCGAGGAATTCGAGGTTGCCGTCCGCCCGGTAACGCACTAGATCGCCAGTGCGGTACAGGCGATCACCGGCCACGAACGGGCTGTCGATGAAGCGCTCGGCCTGCATGTCCGGCAAGCCCAGATACCCCCGCGCAACCCCGACCCCGCCGATGTGCAGATGACCGCTGACACCGAATGGCACCGGTTGATCGTGGGCGTCCAGCACATAGAGCCGAGTGTTGCTCAACGCCTTGCCGATCGGCACCACGGCTTCCGGCACCGATTGATCCGGTTCCAGCGTCCAGCCGGTGCTGTCGACCGTGGTTTCGGTCGGGCCGTAGACGTTGTGCAGACGCACCCACGGCAGGCGCTCGCGCACGCGCCGGGCCAGCGCGGCAGTCAGTTCACCACCACCGTTGAGCACATCGGTCAGGCTGGTGCACTGGCCGACATCGTCCTGTTCGATGAACTGTTGCAGCAGCGCCGGCACGAACTTGACCACGGTGATCTGCCGTTCGCGAATCACCTGGGTCACATAGGCCGAATCGCGATTGCCGTCGGGACGCGCCAGCACCAGCCGCAGTCCGGAACACAGCGGCCAGAAAATCTCCCACACCGAACTGTCGAAACTGAACGGCGCCTTCTGCAACAGCGCGCCGTGCCCGGTCGGCAGACTGATCTGCGAACCCCAGTGCACCATGTTGCAAGCGCTTCGGTGCTCGATCATCACGCCTTTCGGCGTGCCGGTGGAGCCTGAGGTGTAGATCATATAGGCCAGGTTTGAAGCGTTCAGACCCGGTATTTGCAGATTGTCGGCGGACGCGTGCTGCCAGGTGCAACGGTCGAAATCGATGACCGGCACACCCGGATCGCCCAAGAAATTGCGGGTGGCGTCATGGACCAGCACCGCAACCGGCGCGCTGTCCTGCAACATGTAATGCAAGCGATCCAGCGGATAGTCCGGATCCAGCGGCACGTAAGCACCGCCGGCCTTGAGAATGCCGAGCAGACCGACCACCAGGTCCAGACTTCGCTCGACGCAGATCGCCACCCGCGAATCGGGCTGCACGCCGTGCTCGCGTAGATGATGCGCCAAGCGGTTGGCCTGTTCGTTCAGCTGGCAATAGGTCAGCTGTTGATCCCCGGCCTGCAAGGCGATGGCGTCGGGTCTGCGTTGCACTTGTTGCTCGAACAGCACCTGAAGCGGCTGATCGAGCGGGCAATCGACTTCGCTGGCATTGAACTCGACCAGCAGTTGCTCAAGCTCCGTCGCCGGCAGGATCGGCAAGCGATTCAGCGGCTGTTGCGGTGTCTGCTCAAGGGCATCGACCAGTGCCTGCAACGCGGTTTGCACGTAGTCGCCGATGCGCTGCGCACCGATGCTGATCAGGGTGCGCGTGGTGATCTGCAAAGCACTGCCCAGATCATCGACGCTCAAGGTCATCGGGTAGTTGGTACGTTCTTCGTTATCCAGGGTCTGGATGCCTTGCCAGGCTGGGTCCGACGCCGACTCCTGTACCTCAATGTCGGTGTGTCGATAGTTGAGCAACGCACTGAACAGCGGCGCCGGCGACGCAACGCCGCTGCAACGCTGGGCCAGCGCCAGTGACGCATGTTCGTGCCCGAGCAGATCGGTCAGTCGGGCGTGGGTGAGCAGCACGGCATCGCGCGCGCCCCGGTCCATGTCCACTCGCAATGGCAAGGTATTGATGAACACCCCCAGCGCCCGATCAGCGCCCTCGCCGCCTTGCATCCGGCCCATAAAAACGCTGCCGAACACCACACGTTCCTGCCCCGAAGTCGCCGCCAGCACCTGCGCCCAGGCCAGGTGAATCAGGCTGGCCACGCTGACGCCCGCCTGCCGCGCCTGAAGGCGCAAACGCCGATCCAGTTCTGGCGCAAGCGTGCGTACGGCTTCATCGATACCGCGACCGTCGCCCTGTACGTCCTGCAAACCGAACGGCAAGGTCGGCTCGTCGATGTCGGCGAGCATTTCGCGGAAGAACGCTTCGTGTTCCTGCTCGCTGACACCGAGTCGGATCTGGGCCACGTAATTGCGATACGGCACCGCTGGCGGCAGCGGTTCGTTGAGCCCCAACAGGTTGGCGCGCATTTCATGACGCAGGACTTCCAGGGCGATGTGATCCAGTGCCAGGTGATGGAACAACAGAATGGCCACGATTCGCCCGTGAGCCGGGTCGCGCGCATACATCAGCCGGATCAGCGGCGCCTGACTGACATCGATGCGATAACGTCGGGCATCGAAGCGCGCATGCAGTTGCGCGAGAACATCGCCCTCGGCCGGATCGAGGGTGATTTCCTGCACCGGCAGTTCGGCTTCGCGCCAGACCACCTGCACCGGGGTGGTCAAACCTTCCCAGACCACGGCAGTGCGCAGGATGTCGTGGCGCGTCATGACCTGACGCAGCGCGGCCGCATAGGCCTCGACCCGCTCGACGCTGTCGAACGCCAGCTGCGATTGCAGCAGGTACGGATCACCCTGCGCGGCGGTGATGTGGTGATAAAGGATGCCTTCCTGCAACGGCGCCAGCGGATAAATATCCTGCACGTTGGCCGCCCCGCCCGGCACCGTGGCGATGGTCCGGTCGAGGGTGGCCTGATCCAGTTCTACCAACGGCAACAGGTCCGGGGTGATCTGCGTGCAACCCGGCGGAATGCGATTGGCCGGCACTTCAACTTCGCGACCACTGCCCACCGACGCGGCCAGTGCCGCCAATGTCGGCTGGCCGAACAGCACGCGCACATCGCTGCTCATGCCGAGCTGGCGCATGCGCTCGATCAGGTTGACCGCCAGCAACGAGTGCCCGCCGAGTTCGAAGAAGTGATCGTGACGCCCGACCTTTTCGACTTGCAGCACCTCGGCCCAGATCTGTGCCAGAAGGATTTCGACGTCGCCTTGCGGGGCTTCATAGTCGCGGCGGATCAAAGCCTCCGGCCCCGGTGCCGGCAACGCCTGGCGATCCAGCTTGCCGTTGGCAGTCAGGGGCAGCGCCGTCAAACGCACGTAAGCCGATGGCAGCATGGCGCTGGGCAGACGGGTCTTGAGGTGAGCATGCAACTGCGTGATATCCAGCGGCTGGCGTTCGGTGAACCAGGCCAGCAACTGCCCGTCGCGCACCTGCACCACCGCATCGCGCACGAATTCGTGGCTGCTCAACGCGGCTTCGATTTCACCGGGCTCGATGCGCACGCCACGGATTTTCACCTGATCGTCGTTGCGCCCCAGGTACTCGAGGGTGCCGTCCGGGCGCCAGCGTGCGAGGTCGCCGGTGCGGTACATCCGCGCGTTGGGCTGGCGGCTGAATGGATCGTCGAGGAAACGTTCGGCGGTCAGCTCAGGGCGATTGAAGTAACCCCGCGCTACGCCGGCGCCACCGACGTACAGCTCGCCGGCCACGCCAATCGGCACCGGACGCTGTCGGTCATCCAGCAGATAGGCCGTCGCATTGCTCACGGGTTTGCCGATGTGCAGTGTCCGGCCCGGCTCGATTCGGCCCGAGGTGGCGACGACTGTGGCTTCGGTCGGGCCGTAGTTATTGATCACCGCGAACGTCTGCTCGCGATTGAACTGGCGCAGGCGATCGCCGCCGATCAGCAGTGTGCGCAGGCTCGGGTGTTCGAGGTGGCGGCTGAAGGCGTACTCGGCAATCGGGGTCGGCAGGAAACTCACGTCCAGCGGTTGCGCACGCCACCAGTCGAGCAGCGCGTCGATGTCTTCGCCGCCGTCACGGGATGGCGCCAGGTGCAGGGTCGCGCCGGCGCACAACGCGGGCCAGACTTCCCAGGCCATGGCGTCGAAACCGAAGCCGGCGAGGCTTGAAGTGTGGCGACCAGCGCACAGATCGAAGGCCGAGCAGTGCCAGTCGACCAGATTCGATAGCGTGTGATGTTCGACCATCACGCCTTTGGGCTGGCCAGTGGAGCCGGAGGTGTAGATCACGTAGGCCAGGTGTGCGGTGGTCAGCCCCGGGACGTCGGGATTGAGATCGTTGATCGGCCAGCCGCGCGGATCGATTTCGATCACTGGCACGTCCAGCACCGGCAAGCGTTCGCGCAAATCGCGCTGGGTCAGGACCACCACCGGAGCGCTGTCGCTCAATAAATAGCTCAGCCGCTCTGCGGGATGAGCCGGATCGACCGGTACATAACCGGCGCCGGACTTGAGGATTGCCAACAGCGCGACCAGCGTGTCCAGCCCTCGGCGGGCGACCAGCGCCACGCGATCATCGGGTCGTACACCGAGCCCGATCAAATGATGAGCCAGGGCGTTGGCCTGTCGGTTCAGCTCGGCATAGGTCAGCCGCAAGCCCTGGAACTCTGCCGCTACCGCATCCGGTCGCGTCGCCGCTTGCGCTTCGATGCGCTGGTGGATGGTCAGGTCTTGAGGGTATTCCGCGCGTGTGTCATTCCATTGCTGCAACAGCGCCGTTTCGGCCGGCAGGCTCAGGCTGAAATCGCCCACCGCCAGCGCCGGTTCTTCAAGCCCCCGCTCCAGCACCCACAGCAAGCGCCCGCTCAGCGCCGCGATTTCATCGGCGTCAAAGTAGGCCTCGTTGTACACCATGTACAAACTGTCCTCGTCGTCGCCCCGGCTGCTCAGCAGGTGCACGGACAATGGCGTGCCCTCTTCGTGGTTCGATACTTTGACCACCCGCCCCTGCGCATCGCCATAGCGGTACTCATGTGCGTCACGCTCGTAGGACACGGTCACTTCGAACAGCTGCGAGCGATCCTCGCGCAGCAGACCGAGTGCGCGGTTCATCTCGCTGAGGGGGAAACGCTGATGGCGGAAATCCTGTTTCAACTCATCGCCAATCGCCTTGATAAGCGCCTTGAACGACAACTCGCGACCGAACCCCATGCGCACCGCGCTGACCTGGGTGAACAGCCCCAGGGTCGATTTGAACCGGGCGCCGGAACGGTTGAGCAGCGGCACGCCCACCACCCATTCGTCACGCTGGGCGCTGCGGCTGAAGTACACATGGATCGCTGCCAGCAGCACATGAAACGCCGATGCGCCGTACTCCCCGGCCACCTGCTTCATGCGTTCGTGCAGGCGTGCCGGAAACACCTGCGAGAAAATCCGGGTCGGTGCCGCAGCGCCGGCAAAGCGTTCCTGATAGCGCGGCAACAACAGCGGCTCGGGAAGATGCCGGTATTTTTCCAGCCAGTACGCACGGTCACGCGCATAGCGGGCGGACTCGTAATACCGTGCGTCGTCATGGATGAAGTCTACATAGGACGGCGCCGAATCCGGCGGCTGTTGCCCGAGCGCCAAGGCGTTGTAGATCTCGTCGAGGGACTTGAGCATTTCGCCAAAGCCCCAGCCATCGACAATCAGGTGGTGGGCCTGGAGCGAAAACCAATGGCAGCGATCATCGAGACGGATCAGGCAGAAACGGAACAACGGCCCACCGTCCAGCGTGAACGGCTGTTCGATGCGCTCCTGAGTCAATCGACGCGCCGCAACCTCCGGCTCGGGATGGGCGCTGAAGTCATGGAACGGCATCGGCACCGGCATCGAAGACGCAAAACGCTGCAACGGCAGACCGTGCTCACCGGCACCCAGCAGCAGGCTGGTGCGCAGGGCGTCATGCCGGGCCACGAGGCCTTCCAGGGACGCGTGCATCAACCCAGGGTCAAGGGCACCGGTCATTTCGACATAACCACCGATGTTGTACATCGGCGAATTCCCCTGACGCAGTTGATCAAGCCAGATGTCGCGCTGGGCAGCGGTCAGCGGGAAGGCCTTGGAAATCGCGGACAGACCGTCCGCCGCATCGGCAGCAAATTGGTTCATAAGATCCATCTCACGTGATTTGGCGCGTATTCAAGCACCGGCCCCGAAACCCGCGTGACACGTGAAACCCGGACAACCCTGCCCACTTCGCACCGTCCTGCGAACCAACAGGGTCGGACAGGTCAGCGATCCCCCTAAAAGTTCGGAAAGAAATGGCTGAAAATCCTGTAGGACAATCGCCACGCGCTGCTACCGACTAGCGCCCCGCAATTGTGGGATGCGTCGGCCCAAGCCCCGGATTTCGGGGTTCGCACTAGACCGTACAGTCACGGACTACCCGGCCTTACACATTGATCTGACAGAAACGTGACGCCATTTTTTCGGAAATGGTGGCATTTTGTGTCCCTGTTTTCCCCTACAGACGTAGGACAAATGCATGGGCTTAAATCCCGCTCCAGATCGATTTCAAGGAGAAAAGACTGGGTGGGCGTTTCACGGGTGCATGCACGGCAGACGATTCGGCAATGGCTCTAAATCAAGGATGACAAGGATATGAATCTGACCGGCAGTCTTCGCAACATGGAAAATCCGCACTTCTACTGGCAATTGGGTGAACTGATCGCCAGTACCGGCAACGAGCGTTTTGCCACGAACATGTTCCAGCTGGTCGACAACCTCGTACCCGTCAATCGCGTCCATCTCAGTGAGTGGACCCTGGATGAACGGGAGTCCAGCGTGGTCGAGATCAAGGCGTTGGGCAGTGCCGGTTTGCCGGACACCTTCCCGCCCCCGGATCCGTTGCTGCACCCGGACGACCATCCGCTGCTGCAACAGATGATCGAGATGAACGATTCGCTACTGATTCAACTGAAAGCCTCGCTCCAGCATCGACACCCGCACCACAACGTCCACCAATGCAATCTGGTGTCCCGCACGTCCAATCGCCGTTGCGTCATCTCGTTCTACCGCCCCCACACGCATCGGGTGTTTTCCCTGCCGGAGCTGTCGTTCCTCAAGCGCCTGTCCGACACCCTGTTGCCCTTGATCGAGCGCCACGCGCACATCAGTCGCCAAGCCACCGCCCGCCAGCCCCGCGCGCCGCAAGCCGATCAACCACAGACGCCGTTGCAACAGGTGTTCGACGAACGCCTGGCGTTGGGCGACATCACCTTGTCGGTGCGTGAAAAAGAGGTCTGCCTGGGCCTGCTGACCGGCGGCACCGTGCCGCAGATGGCAGAAAAACTGCGGGTCAAGAACAGCTCGATCGAGACCTACCTCAAGCGCGCGGCCGCCAAGCTTGGGGTCAGCGGCCGTCACGGGCTGGCGAAATGGATGGCCGGGGCCTGATCCGGCGTTTTTCTCATCACGGGCGCGCGGCGTCCGCTCTCTTTTGTGAACGAGGCTGTTTGATGTCCAGGTTGCCGATTTCCCTGCTGTCCGCCGCGCTGCTGCTGGGCGGTTGTTCGTTGATTCCCGATTACCAGCGACCGGCCTCGCCGAGCGCTGCGCAGTATCCGCAAGGTCCGGCGTATGCCGTGCAATCCGCGGTCACACCCCGCGTCGAGGACTGGCGCGCGCTGTTCAATGACCCGGCGTTGCAGCAATTGATCGAAAGCGCGCTGGTCAACAATCGTGATCTGCGGGTGGCTGCGCTGAACGTCGAGGCGTTTCAGGCGCAGTACCGCATCCAGCGCGCCGATCTGCTGCCGGCGGTGTCGGCCAACGCCAACGAACTGCGTCAGCGGGTGCCGTCCAGCGTGACCCGCACCCAGGCGGCGATCACCTCGACCTATTCGGTGAACCTGGGCATCAGCGCCTATGAACTGGACTTCTTCGGCCGGGTGCGCAGCCTCAGCGAGCAGGCGCTGCTGACCTGGCTGTCCACCGAAGAGGCCCGGCGCAGTGCGCAATTGAGCCTGGTAGCTAACGTCGCCAACGCCTACCTGACCTGGCGCGCCGATCAGGAATTACTGGCGCTGGCCCGGGAAACGCTGGCCGCCGACGAGCGCAGCCTGCATCTGACCACCCGCAACCGCGAGGCCGGCAAGTCTTCGGCGCTGGATCAGATTCAGGCGCATACCAGCGTCGACAGCACCCGCGCGAGCCTGTCCCGTTATCAGCGTCAGGTCGCCCAGGACTTGAACAGCCTGACATTGCTGGTGGGTGCGCCGGTGTCGGAAAACCTGCCGGCGCGTCCGCTGGACAGTGATCTGGTGGCCACCGTGCCGGCCGGGTTGCCGTCGGATCTGCTGCAACGCCGGCCGGACATTCTCCAGGCCGAATACAAGCTGCGCGCCGCCAATGCCAACATCGGCGCGGCGCGGGCGGCGTTCTTTCCGAGTGTCAGCCTGACGGCCAATGCCGGGACGTCCAGCCGCGATCTGTCCGGGCTGTTCAACGGCGGTTCCGGGGCCTGGACGTTCCAGCCGCAAATCAACCTGCCGATCTTCAATGCCGGCAGTCTGCGCGCCAGCCTGGATTACGCGAAGCTGCAAAAAGACATCACCGTCGCCGAGTACGAAAAGACCATTCAGACAGCATTCCAGGAAGTGTCCGACGGCCTCGCGGCGCGCCAGACCTACGAACAGCAACTCCAGGCCCAACGCGATCTGGTGCAGGCGACCCAGGATTATTACGACATGGCGCAGCACCGCTATCGAAGCGGCGTCGACAGCAGCCTGACGTTCCTCGATGCCCAGCGTTCGCTGTTCAGTTCCCAGCAAGGACTGATTACCGACCGGTTGGCGCAACTGGTGGCGCAAGTGAATCTGTACACCGCGCTGGGCGGTGGCTGGAGCCCGGTCGAGCCACTTCCGCCAGCACCTTGAGTCATTTTTTCTTACACCTTTTGTCGCCAGATCCCACATTGCCCGGCGATCGAAAACCGGCGCAGCGGATCATTTTGGTATCATGCGCCGCTTTTACGGTTAACCCGCCCGCCTGTCCTGCCGACTGGCGGGCTCCAAAGGGCGGTATGAAATGACGGCTTTGTTGACTCGCCGCAAGGTGCTTGCGGGAATGGGCGTACTCGGTCTCGGCCTGCTCGCCGGCTGCGACACCCGCGGCGAACTGTCGTACAAGTACGGCAAGGATCTGAGCGACAAGATCCTCGGACGCACCTTCAAGCTCAAGGACACCGAAGGCAACACCGTGTCGCTGTCGAGCTTTCGCGGCTTGATGCCGATGATCTTCTTCGGCTTCACCCAGTGCCCGGCGATCTGCCCGACGACGTTGGCCCGCGCCGCGAAAATCAAGAAGCTGATGGGCAAGGACGGCGACATCCTGCAAGTGGTGTTCATCACCCTCGATCCGGAACGCGACACACCGGAAATCCTAGACGCTTACGTCAAGACCTTCGATCCAAGCTTCGTCGCGCTGTACGGCACCCTCGAAGAAACCAAGGCCACCGCCAAGGAATTCGACGTGTTCTACGAAAAAGTCCCCGCCGGCGACACCTATACCCTCTCCCACACCGCCACCAGCTATGTCTACGACACCCGGGGCAACTTGCGTGTGGGCCTGTCTCAATCGCTTTCTGCACAAGAGTGCACGGAAGATTTGCTTACCGTCATGGAGGTCTGCTGATGAACCCTTTTCTGAACAACATCAAACGTGCCGCACTGGGTCTGTCCCTGCTGGGCCTGGCTTTCCAGGTATCGGCGCAGACCAAAGTCGACGACGCCTGGGTGCGCGCGACCGTGCCGAACCAGTCGGCCAGCGGCGCGTTCATGACCGTAACCGCCGACAGCGACAGCAAGCTGCTCAGCGTTGCCTCGCCAGCGGCCAAGGACGTGCAGATTCATGAGATGACCATGAAGAACGACGTGATGAGCATGGGCCCGGTGAAATCGGTCGACCTGCCGGCGGGCAAAGCCGTCAACTTCGACCCGAATGGCTACCACGTGATGCTGATGGGCCTGACCGCTCAACTGAAGGAAGGCGACAGCGTGCCGCTGACCCTGACCGTGGAAAACGCCAGGGGCGAAAAGGAAACCGTTGAAGTGAAAGCACCGGTCAAGGCGCTGACCATGGAAGGCCACGATCACAGCAAGATGCATTGATCGCTGGCTGACAGATCTACGGTTTCAAAAAACAACAGAGGCGGCATGATCGTTGATCATGCCGCCCCTTTTGCATCTGGATGTCAGACCAGTTTCAATTCGACCTCGATATTGTTGCGCGTGGCCTTGGAGTACGGGCACACCTGATGCGCCGCATCCACCAGCTGCTGCGCCGCGCCGCGCTCCATGCCCGGCAGGCTTACATTCAGTCGCGCCTGCAACAGATACCCTCCCGAATTAGTGCCCAGATCCACTTCGGCATCCACTGCCAGGTCTGCCGGCAGGCTGATTTTCTGCTGCCCCGCCACCGCTTTCATCGCGCCGATGAAACACGCCGACCAGCCTGCGGCGAACAATTGTTCCGGATTGGTCCCACCGCCACTGGAACCGGGCGACGACAGTTTTACATCGAGAATCCCGTCGGAACTGCGCGATGCGCCGTCACGTCCGCCAGTGGTGTGGGTTTTCGCGGTGTAGAGGACTTTTTCGATCTGACTCATGGCGATCTCCTGAATGAAAAACAGCAGATTGTTCACTCGGCGCCTCCCGTCTCAGCCTTGAGGTGCGCCACCCGTTTCACACAGCCCTCTCACTATAGACGCGGGTTTGTCGCTCACCCGGCCAACGGACGTGCGGACTGTTCAGAAAAGACGAGTGTTCAACTCCCCGCCCCGCCATGCGCCTCTTCAAAGAAATAATCCTTCCAGCTGTCCGCCTTGTTTTTCAGCACGCCCAGCTCCTGCAATTTCTCTGCGTATATAAAGGTGCGTTGCGGCAACACGGTGAAATCGATTTCCGGGTCGGTGACGATTTTCTCCACCAGCGCCAGCGGCAACTTCGACTGTTCAACCCGAATGTAGGCTTGGGCCGCCGCAGGCTTGTCGGCCTTGATGATCTGCTCGGCCTCGGTCAGTGCGTCGTAGAACGCCTTGTAGGTTTTCGGGTTTTCGTCGTGGAATTTTTCCGTGGTGTAGAGCACGTTGAACGTGGCCTGGCCGCCGAGCACATCGTAGGAACTCAGCACTTTATGCACGTTGGGATTTTGCAGCGCCTGATACTGGAACGGCGGGCTGGAGAAATGCGCGTTGATTTCCGAGCCGCCGGCGATCAATGCGGCCGTGGCATCCGGGTGCGGCAGGCTGACGGAAATATCGTCGAATTTCTTGTATTGGTCATTGCCGAATTCCTTGGCCGTTTCAATCTGCAGCGTGCGTGACTGGAAGCCCACACCCGCCGCCGGAACGGCGATGCGATCCTTGTCGCTGAAGTCCTTGAGGGTTTTCACGTTCGGGTTATTGGTCAACAGGTAGTTGGGCATCGAACCCAACGAAGCGATGGCCTTGACGTTCTGTTTGCCCTTGGTGCGATCCCACACGGTAAGCATCGGCGGCACGCCGGCTGAAACCACGTCCAGCGCTCCGGTCAGCAATGCTTCGTTCATGGCGGTGGCGCCGGAAATGCTGTTCCAGTCGACCTTGATGTCCAGACCCTGGGCCTTGCCGTGCTTCTCGATCAAGTGCTGATCGCGCACCACATCCAGAATCAGATAACCGATGCCGAATTGCTGGGCGATGCTGATCTTGCCTTCGGCTTGAGCGGTGTTGCCGAGCAGTGCGCCAGCCAGCGAGGCCGCCAGCAGCGTCAGTGCAGAACGTTTGAACGGTAGGGCCATGACAACCTCGCAGTGATTTACCGGGAAATCTGTGAGGCCGGACTCTATCGCTATAAAAAACGAAATTTAAATACCGTTATCGCATATTGATATCACCTGAACGTCAGCCTTCCAGAAACACCTGCAAGTCCGCGCCCAAGCCATCGAACACTGCTGAAACCCGCTGCACTCGACGCATGTCCTGATGCATGGCGATCCACACGTCCACCGTGAAATCCACGAACTCGGGCAGTACTCGAACCAACACCGACGTGCCGCCGGCGATCTACGCCTGCCATTGCACCGATTGCCAGACCTGGAGCGGCAGCGCCTTTGCCCTGCACGCCCTGCTGCCCGACGACGCCCTGACGTTGACCGGGCCACTGACCACTTACGCCTACGAACTCAATGGCCAGCACGCCGAACATCAGGTGTGCAGCGTCTGCCACACGCGTCTTTGCAACACCACCACGGCCGCGCCGGGGATGAAAGTGCTGCGCGCCGGCACGCTCGATGAAAGCCGCTCACTGCAACCGATGGCGCACATCTGGGTCAGTCACAAACAGTCTTGGCTGACGCTGCCGGAGGGGTTGCCGAGCTGGCCGCAGAGCCCGACCCCGCAGGCCTTCGGTGAAGCCCTCATGGCGTACGTTGGTTGAACCGGGTTCTGAGTCCGTCGGCGTTCGACGACAAGCGCTTGGCGGTGTCCACAAACGGCGTGACGATCAGGCTGTACAGCGTCAGATAACGCGTGCGGTCCTGCTCGCCCGTGCCGAAGCGCAGGACTTCGGGCTTTGAAGTGGTGACGTACAACGTGCCGAACAGCCAGTCCCACAGTGACAGATTGATCGCGAAGTTCTTGTTGAAATGTCGTGGGGCGTCGCTGTGGTGAATCTGGTGCTGGGCCGGGCTGTTGAGCACATGCTCGACCGCCGGCCCGAACGACAGCCAGACATGGCTGTGCCGCAGATTGGAGCCCAGGCTGTTGATGATCAGCACCAGCCAGGTCACGCCGAACAACGTATAGCGGCTGACCTCGCCGCCGCAGGCGTACCAGACCACCCCGGCAAACGCGCCGAGCCCGGCGGTGATGACGATTCGTTCAACGATCGATTCGACAATGTGAATCCGGCTGGCCGTGGCCGGCACCAGCACCGGCGCCGAATGGTGAACCTTGTGAAATTCCCACAGATAGCGGGAATGGAAGGCGCGGTGAATCCAGTAATGCAGAAAATCCCTGAACAGGAACACGCCCAGTCCGTAGAACAGCGCGATCAACGGATGAGCCGGCACCTGTTCGCGCGCGCCCCACAGCTGAGTGAAAAACTGCGCGTAATCGCCCGAACGCAGAATGTGCGGATCGACGAGGCCGACAATCGGCAACACCAGCGTCACTCGCAGAATCGCCTTGATGAAGTAATAACGGTAATCCAGCCAGGCCGAACGATGGCCGTGGACACGACCGCCGCCGACAAATTGCCAGAAGGATCGGGCCTGCGTCAGGTGCCGGGATTTTCGGTGGCGATAAAGGCCGTACGCCACGCCGTAGGACGTGAGCAGAAACACCACGCCCAGACGACCGTTCAAATCGAACAGGCCAAGGAATTGCTCGGTGACCGGATCGATCACCCAGCGGCTGAGCTGCGCATGAAGTTGCGTGAATAAATCCACGACGACCGACTCCATCAGGGGTCGCGCATTGTAAATCGGACTGGTTCGCAAATGCAGCACCAACGGATCAAAGGCCGGTTAAACAGCCTGAAACAATAAAACCGCCGCCTCGCTCAGGCTGGAAAACCGCCAGGACGGTCGCCGATCAAGGCCCAGGCTCATCTGGGTGGCTAACAGGGCCTTCCGGGACCGGATCACCCAGCCGTTTAAAAAGGCGATCAGACAGCCCACCCTTGGTATCATCGCCCACACTTTTATGACGATTTGATGGCTGGAAGGTCTTTTTTGTGAGCGCTCTTTTTCAACGGTTGCGGCGCCTGGATGCCCGTCTTCTTTCTCTGGTTTTCCTGGTACTGATCGTGCCGGTGTGCCTGCGGGCGGCACTCGGCTGGTCGAGCCTGTTCGGTTACCTGTCGGATCTGGCCATCGGCAGTCTGCTGGTGGTGCTGTTGCATCGCCGCCCTTGGTGGCTGGCGCTGCCGGTGCTGCTGTTCTGGGGACTGCTGGCGGTGGCGACCGCTGAACTGGTCAGCGCGGTCGGCCGTCTGCCGACCGTGGCGGACCTGCATTACCTGGTCGACCCGCAGTTCGTGGAAAACTCCACCGGCGGCGGTTTCGCCCACCCCGGCGTGGCGGTTGCGCTGCTGGTGGCTCTGGCCTTTTGGTTGCTGAATCATTGGGCTCGACGCGCAACAACAGCTCCCGCTCTGCCCCGCGCAACTTGGGCGACGCCGGTGCTGCTGTTCTCCGCGTACTGGGGCGCGCAGCACTTGAACCCAAGCGATGCCGACCCGTGGCGCCTGTACAACCTGCCCCACCAGTTGCTGGCCGCGCAGGTCGCCGACGTGCAGATGCAGGCCGAAGAATGGCTGGACGGCGATACCCAAGTCGCTCCCCCACCGATGGCCGGTCTTACCGATGTCGATCTCAACGGTCACCCGTTGCTGACCGCCAAGGGCCAGGCGCGCAACGTGCTGATCGTCGCCCTCGAAGGCATTCCCGGCGCCTACATCGGCGCCAATCGCCGGGCCATCGGCAGCCATTATCAGGAAGACTTGATGCCCAACCTCAGCCGCTGGGCCGAGCGCGGCATGAACACCCCGGATTACGTGTTGCACACCCACCAGACCATTCGCGGTCTGTACGCCATGCTCTGCGGCGATTACGACAAGCTCGACAACGGCACGCCCAAAGGCGTGGAAATGCTGACCCAGCACGAACGCAATCAGGCCTGTCTGCCGGCCCAGTTGCGTCAGCACGGTTTCGCCACGCATTACCTGCAAGGCGCAGGGCTGCGGTTCATGGCCAAAGACAAGATCATGCCGCACATCGGTTTCGACGCGACCCATGGCCTGGAGTGGTTCACCAACGCCAACTACCTGGAGTTCCCGTGGGGCAAGGATGACAAGGCGTTCTTCGAAGGCGCGCTGAAATACGTCGGCGACCTGAAAAAACAGAAACAGCCGTGGATGCTCACCCTGCTGACCGTCGGCACTCACCAGCCCTACTCCGCGCCGGAGGAATACCTGCAACGCTACGACACGCCCAAGCAGGCCGCCGTCGGTTATCTGGACGATGCGCTGGAGCAGTTTCTCAGCGGCCTCGAACGCCAGGGCGTGCTGAAAGACACGCTGGTGGTGATCACCTCGGACGAATCCCACGGTATCGACGGTGTGCGCCTCGCGTCGTCCTGGGGCTTCAACCTGACCCTCGCGCCGGAGCAGGCGCAACTGCCGCGCCTGAACGCCGGGGTCTACGGTCACGTCGATCTGAGCGCGTCGATTCTGGATTACTTCGACTTTCCGGTGCCTTCCGCCCTCAGCGGTCGCTCGCTGTTTCGCGATTACGATTCGGGCCGCGAAATCATGTCGTTCACCAACGGCAAGCTGCGCTATCACGACGGTCGCGGCCTGCTGACCGAATGCGACATGCCGCGCCGTTGCCGCAATTACGCCAGCGAAGGGTTCATCGCCGAAAGCGCCACGTTCAAGGGCAATGCCAGCGGCCAGAACGCCCGGGACATCGCCGCCCGCGCCTCGGCTCTGGACCTGTCGCTACTGCGCACCCCGCTCAACCAGCGCTATCAGTTCGGCAGCGCCAACGTCATCCCGCTGCAAGCGCAGATCAAGGATGACTGGGCCGACAACCTGATCGGCGCGCAGTACCTGGAGATGCCCAAAGGCTCCCACACCCGCGTGCGCCTGACCGTGCGTTCGGTCGATCCGCAGCAGGCGGCGTACATTCAGCTCAAGGCCAAGGAGTTCGAACAGGACGTGCAACTGGGCCTGCCGACCGAGATGGTTGCCACGGCGGATCAGCCGCTGGAGATGGATTTCAGCTTCGACAACCCGCAACCGCGCAAGGCATTCTCTTTCCACTTGTTGGGGTATGGCCTGGGCGCGGTGGAAGTCAGTGATTTCAGCGTGATCACCGAACTGCCGGGGCAACAGGATCTGCTGGACGAGATCCCGGAAGAAGACACCGCTCAATCGAGCTGAACTCGACGCCAGCGTCGCAACGACGCTGGCGCCTATACGGTATGAACGATCAGAACGTGGTGCGCAGACCGACCTGAATGCTGCGTCCTTCTGCCGGCGCAATATCCCGCAGGATCGAGCTGGCATAACGCACGGTCTGGTTGGTCAGGTTCTCGGCATTGACGAAGGCCAGCCATTTGCTCTGACCAACATCAAAGTGATAACCCACATTCGCCCCCAGCGTGGTGTAGCCGTCGGTGCTGCTTTCGTTTTCCGGCACCCGGTGCTGGGAACTGGCGTGTTCCACATCGATCCGCGCCTGCCAGCGATCCAACTCCCACAACAAGCCGGTGTTCAATCGCAGCGGCGCGATGCGCGGCAGGTCCTGGCCGTTGTCGAGGTTCTTGGCGCGGGTGTAGTCGCCCGACAGTTCCAGCGCAAACTTGCCGTAGGCGTTTTCGCCGAGCGTCCAGCGATCCTGCGCTTCGATACCGCTGAAGCGCGCCCGAACGCCAGAGTAGGTGTATTCAGGAATGCCGTCGGCGTCCTCCTCCCCTTCGTCATTCAGCGTGCGTCCAGTACTGAGCAAGCCGATGTAATTAGAGAAGTGGCTGTAGAACACGCCGACGCTGCCCTTGTGCGTGCCGTTGTCGAAACGCAGAGCCAGGTCGCTGGAGACCGCTTTCTCTTTCGAAAGCCCCGCATCCCCGACTTCATAGGTGCCGGTGGCGACGTGGGCGCCGTTGGCGTAAAGCTCATAGAACGTCGGCGCGCGTTCGGTATAGCCCAGCGTGGCGGCGACCGACCAGATCGGCGTCAGCGTGTACACCGCACCGGATGACAGGCTGCCGGCGGTGAAACTGCTGGAGCGATCGGCATTGGCGAAACGCTCGTTGCCTTTGGCGTCGGGGTCGACCGTGGTGTGTTCGAGGCGCCCGCCGAGGGTAAACAGCAGGCGATCCATGGCTTGCAGCTCTTCGAAAATGAACAGTGCACCGGCGTCGGTATCGGTGTGCGGCACGAACGCTTCTTCGCCCAGCGCCGAGAATTCGTTGCGGCTGACTTGTGCGCCAATCACCCCGTTGAACGGCCCCAGCGGCTGATGCCGGGCCTCGACCCGCGCCTCGTAACCCTTGTTCTTGAACGTGGTGCCGACCTCGCCGCCCTCGATTTCGCGGTGCTGGTAATCGGTGTAGCCGGCGTCGAATTTGACCGAGCTGAACGGGCCGTCGAGGTTGCGGATTTCCGAGGCGAATGCGTAGTGCTCCTGCTCCATGCGGATGCGCACATCGTCTTCGGCCGGCGAGCCGTAGTTGGAGTCGTAATTGCTGTACGACAGCCCCGCGTAACCGTCATCCCAAGTGTACGACCCGCCCACCGCACCGCCGTCCTGACGACCGTCGCTGTTGGCCAGCCGATGTTTCTTCGAATCGCCATCGTCGTTCGCCCGTTCACGGCCGGTTTTGGCGTAGCCGGGGATTTTCAGGTCATTGAATTCGCGGGCGCTGGCGTCCAGGTGCAAGGCGAACTGGCCGTTACCGGCTTCGAGTTTGCCGGCGCTGCTGCGGGTGGTGTCGGCGCCGCCGTAGCGCAACTCGCCGGCCCCGTGAATGCCTTCGATGGCTTCGGTCGGGATGCGGTTGTCGAAGGTGTTGACCACCCCGCCGATGGCGCTGCCGCCGTACAACAAGGCCGCCGGGCCACGGACGATTTCAACGCGTTCGACGTTGACCGGATCCAGCGGCACCGCGTGATCGTAGGACAGCGACGAGGCGTCCAGCGCACCGACACCGTTGCGCAGGATGCGAATGCGATCGCCGTCCTGCCCGCGAATGATCGGGCGACTCGCACCCGGACCGAAATAGGACGACGACACGCCCGGCTGCCTGTTCAGGGTTTCGCCGAGGCTGCCTTTTTGCTGCAGCGTCAGGCTGTCGCCGCTCAATACGGTCGAGGGCGAGGCCAGCGTCTGACTGCCCAGCGGATTGCCGGTGATGACTTGCGGTTGCAGCTCCAGCGGGTCGGCGGCGAATGCGGGGGAAGCGATCAGCAGCGCCGAGGCCATGAGCGTCAGGCGGGGTTGGAAGGTGTGGAAACGGGAAGGCATTTCAGGAATCCGTCAGGCAAAAAGTGAGGATCGAGGCCTGCGTTACAGAGCGTGTATTACTGGCATCGATCAGATGAAATCATTTTTATGTTATACAATAACATTTCCAATGACCATCACGTTTCTTCCACAAATTTGCAAACCATCGCTCAAGCACGGGCATTTCAGCGCCCTGCCCGGCGCCGGTGCCCGACACTTCGCGTAAGAGACTGCGCCTATCAGGCACCAATAGTCGGCCTATTAGCTGACTCGCCGAGTCGGGTCTAGCCTTACTACTCCGAAGTCGGCACGAGCCGGCCGCAGAAGACCTGATAAGGACCCGAACATGGCAAATGAATCGAAATGCCCGTTCAATCACGCCGCCGGCGGTGGCACGACGAACCGCGATTGGTGGCCGAATCAACTGAACCTGAAAATCCTGAGTCAGCACTCGCCCGCATCCGATCCGCTGGGCAAGGACTTCGACTACGCCAAGGCTTTCAAAAGCCTGGATTTCCAGGCCCTCAAACGCGATCTGACGGCGCTGATGACCGACTCCCAGGAGTGGTGGCCAGCGGACTTCGGCCACTACGGCCCGCTCTTTATCCGCATGGCCTGGCACAGCGCCGGCACCTATCGCACCGCTGACGGCCGTGGTGGCGCCGGCTCCGGCCAGCAACGCTTCGCCCCGCTCAACAGCTGGCCGGACAACGTCAGCCTCGACAAGGCCCGCCGCCTGCTGTGGCCGATCAAGCAGAAATACGGCCGCAACATTTCCTGGGCCGACCTGATCGTTCTCACCGGCAACGTCGCGCTGGAATCCATGGGCTTCAAGACCTTCGGTTTCTCCGGCGGCAGGCCCGACGTCTGGGAACCGGATGAAGACGTGTACTGGGGCTCGGAAAACAAATGGCTGGGCGGCGACAACCGCTACGGCAAGGACCCGGAATCCATGCAGCCGCCGGGCGAAGGCACACTGGTGGCCGAGCCCGCCGAACACGGCAATGAGGAAAGCCGCACCAATCAGGGCGAACGCAACCTAGAGAACCCGCTGGCCGCCGTGCAGATGGGCTTGATCTACGTGAACCCGGAAGGCCCGGAAGGCAATCCCGACCCGGTAGCTTCGGCCAAGGACATCCGCGAAACCTTCGGTCGCATGGCCATGAACGACGAGGAAACCGTCGCCCTGATCGCCGGCGGCCACGCCTTCGGCAAGACCCACGGCGCGGGCCCCGCCGATAACGTCGGCCCGGAGCCGGAAGCCGCCGGCCTCGAAGAACAAGGCCTGGGCTGGAAAAGCACGTTCGGCACCGGCAAAGGGGCCGACACCATCACCAGCGGCCTGGAAGTGACCTGGACCACCACCCCGACGAAGTGGAGCAACAACTACCTGGAAAACCTGTTCGGCTTCGAGTGGGAACTGACCAAGAGCCCGGCCGGCGCCCATCAGTGGAAACCGAAAAACGGCGCCGGGGCCGGCACCATTCCCCACGCCCACGACCCGAACAAACGCATCGACCCAACCATGCTCACCTCAGACCTGGCCCTGCGTTTCGACCCGGCCTACGAGAAGATTTCGCGGCGCTTCCTGGCCAATCCCGATCAACTGGCCGACGCCTTCGCCCGCGCCTGGTACAAGCTGATCCACCGCGACATGGGCCCGCTCTCGCGCTACCTCGGCCCGGAATTGCCCCAGGAAGAACTGCTGTGGCAAGACCCGATTCCCGAGGCCAACCATCCACTGGTGGACGACAGCGATATCAGGGCGCTCAAAGGCAAGGTACTGGCGTCGGGGCTGTCCGTTTCGGAACTGGTCTCCACCGCGTGGGCGGCCGCGTCGACTTTCCGGGGCTCGGACAAACGCGGCGGCGCCAATGGCGGACGTCTGCGTCTGGCACCGCAAAAGTTCTGGCAGGCCAACCAGCCGGAGCAACTGGACAAAGTGCTGAAAGTCCTCGAAGGCATTCAGAACGAGTTCAACGCCGGGGCGGCAGGCAAGCAAATCTCGCTGGCGGACCTGATCGTGCTGGCCGGGAATGCCGGTGTCGAGCAAGCGGCGAAAAATGCCGGGCACACGGTGACCGTGCCGTTCAATCCGGGGCGCACTGATGCGACTCAGGAGCAAACCGATGTCGAGTCGTTCGGTTTCCTCGAACCGCACACCGATGGCTTCCGTAACTACGCGGCCAACACCTATCGCGTGCCGGCCGAAGCATTGCTGATCGACAAGGCGCAACTGCTGACCCTTTCTGCACCGGAATTGACCGTGCTGATTGGCGGCCTGCGGGTGCTGGACACCAACGTCGGCAAGACGAAACACGGTGTGTTCACCGACAAACCCGGTTCACTGACCAACGATTTCTTCCGCAACCTGCTGGACATGGGTGTGGAATGGAAACCGACGTCGAAAACCGAGTTTGAAGGCCGCGACCGCAAGACCGGCAACGTGAAATGGACGGCGACCCGGGTCGATCTGGTGTTCGGTTCCAACGCGATCCTGCGGGCGCTGGCCGAGGTGTACGCCAGCTCCGATGCGAAGGAGCAGTTCGTCACGGACTTCGTTGCGGCCTGGGCGAAGGTGATGGACCTGGATCGGTTTGATTTGCGGCAATAAACCTTTTTCTTTCACCCACAAAAACGCCGCTCATTGAGCGGCGTTTTGTTTTTCTGTTCGGCGTGAGTAATGCGGTGCGGCTGAAATCTCACCCCCTCACCCCAGCCCTCCCGAAACGTCGGACCGCCCCCAAGGGGGCGAGGGGGAAAGGGAGCAGATCTTCATGCTTTTCAAACTCACCTTCGACTCGATATCTCAGGTCGGTGTAACTCGAATCAGCACCTCGGTCAGTCCCCTCTCCCTCCGGGCGGTCCGACGTTTCGGGAGGGTTAGGGTGAGGGCTCGATCTAAAGTTGAAACACAAACTCAAGACCACCCCCAAACAATCAGCCTCAAGCCAAGCTCTTACTCACAACCTCATACACATCACTGGACAGCTGCCCCGAAGCCAGAATCCGCTCCAGCTCCGCCTTCATCAGCCCCTGACGAGCGCCGTCATACTTGCGCCAGCGAGTCAGCGGCGCCAGTTGACGCGAAGCAATCTGCGGGTTGAAGCCGTTCAGCTCGATCACCAGATCCGCAAGGAAGCGATAACCCGAACCATCCGCCGCATGGAAGTTGATCAGGTTCTGCCCGGCAAAAGCACCGACCAGCGCGCGCACCTTGTTCGGGTTCTTGATATTGAACGCCGGGTGCTGCATCAATGCTTTCACGCGCTCCAGACCGCCCGGCAACGTGCTGCCGGCCTGCACGCTGAACCACTGATCCATGACCAGCGGATTGTCCTTGAAGTGCTCGGCGAAACTGGCCAGGGCCTTGGCTTTCTGCTCGTCGAACGGCGAATTGACCAGCACTGCCAGCGCGGTCAGACGCTCGGTCATGTTGTCGCAGCTATCGAACTGTTCCAGCGTTGCCGCCAGTACTTCCGGCTTGCCGCTGAGCATCAGGTACGACAGCGCGATGTTCTGCAATGCGCGACGGGCGAAGTGCTCGGCCTCGGCCACATACGGGGTTTGCTTCGACAGGTCACGGTTGGCCTGATAACGCAGCCACAGCTCCTCGAACAGGTTGTCCGCCAGTTGCTGACGGGCAAATTCGCGGGCGGTATGGATGGCATCGACGTCGGCGATTTCGCTGATTTCGGTCAGGTACGCTTCGCTTGGCAGCGAGAGCATTTCCGCGACCATCGCCTGATCCAGCGACTCGTCCGACAACACGGTGCGCAAAGCGGAAACCAGACGTGGGTCGAGCACCAGGCTTTCGCCCTTCTGCTGCTGGCCGATCAACTCTTGCAACACCTGCACCGAGAGTTGCTGGCCGGCATCCCAGCGGTTGAAACCGTCAGTGTCGTGCTGCATCAGGAACATCAACTGATCGCGGTTGTACGGGAAGCTCAGTTTCACCGGCGCCGAGAAGCCACGCAGCAAGGACGGCAGCGGTTGTTCGGCGATGTCGACGAAGGTGAAGGTCTGCTCGGCTTCGGTCACCGAGATCACTCGAGTGGTGCCCTGGGCCGAAGCTTCACCGGTCAGACGCAGGGCAATCTCGTTACCCTTGCTGTCGAGCAGGCCCAGTTCCACCGGGATCACGAACGGCAGTTTTTCAACCTTGTCCGGGGTTTCCGGGCAGCTCTGGCGGAAGGTCAGGCTGTAGGTTTTCGCGGCGGCGTCGTAAGACTCGCTCACCGCCAGACGCGGTGTACCGGCCTGGCTGTACCAACGTTTGAACTGAGTCAGATCGACGCCGTTGGCATCTTCCATGGCCTTGATGAAGTCATCGCAGGTCACGGCCTGGCCGTCATGGCGTTCAAAGTACAGGTCGCTGCCCTTGCGGAAGCCTTCGGCGCCCAGCAGGGTGTGGATCATGCCGACCACTTCCGAGCCCTTTTCGTACACGGTCAGGGTGTAGAAGTTGGAAATCTCGATGAAGCTGTCCGGGCGCACGGCGTGGGCCATCGGGCCGGCATCTTCGGCGAACTGGTGGGTACGCAGGTACGCCACGTCCTGAATGCGCTTGACCGTGGCCGAGTTCATGTCGGCGGAGAAGCCGGAATCGCGGAAGACGGTGAAGCCTTCCTTCAGCGACAGCTGGAACCAGTCGCGGCAGGTCACGCGGTTGCCCGACCAGTTGTGGAAGTATTCGTGGGCGACGATCGCCTCGACACGCTGGTGCGCGGCGTCGGTGGCGGTTTCGGCGCGGGCCAGTACGGCGCTGGAGTTGAAGATGTTGAGGCCCTTGTTCTCCATCGCGCCCATGTTGAAGTCGTTCACGGCGACGATCATGAAGATGTCCAGATCGTACTCTCGACCGTAGACCTCTTCGTCCCAGCGCATCGACTTCTTCAGGCTGTTCATGGCGTGCTGGCACTTGTCGATGTTTTCCGGTTCGACGTAAATGCGCAGCGCCACGTTGCGGCTGGTCATGGTGGTGAAGCTGTCTTCAACGCACCACAGGTCACCGGCCACCAGCGCAAAAAGGTACGCCGGTTTCATGAACGGGTCTTCCCAGGTCGCCCAGTGCCGGCCGTCTTCGCCGGGGCCGCTGGCGATCGGGTTGCCGTTGGACAAAAGCACCGGATAGCTGTGCTGCTCGGCCACCACGGTGGTGGTGAATTTGCTCATCACGTCCGGGCGGTCGAGGTAATAGGTGATTTTGCGGAAACCTTCGGCCTCGCACTGGGTGCAGAACATCGTGCCGGACTTGTAAAGGCCTTCCAGTGCGGTGTTGGATTCCGGATGGATCTTGACGCTGGTGTCGACCGTGAAGGTTTCGCTGGCCGGTTGCAGAGTCAGGTGATTCTCGGTCAGTTGGTAATCGCCGGAGCTCAGTTCCTGGTCTGCCAGGGTCACCGAGAGCAGTTCCAGCTGCTGGCCATCGAGCACCAGCGGCGGCAGGCCCGGGCCACGGGCCGGGTTGCGGCGCATCACCAGTTGCGCGTGGACCAGACTGTGGTCCTCGAACAACTCGAAGGTCAGGTGTGTTTCATCGATCAGGTACTCGGGCGCCTGATAGTCCTTCAGGTAAATCATCTTCGGTTGTTCGGTGCGCATGCTGAAGTCCTTATTGATGCACGGCGAGCTGATAGGCCGTGTACTTGCGAATGTTGATCACGCCGGTGTCGAAGATCAGGTACTGGCCCTTGATCCCCAGCAGCGTGCCTTCGGCAATCGGGTTCTTGTCCAGGTTGAAGCTGACGATCTTGGCCGGGTACTGCTCGACCGGGTAACGGATTTCCAGCGGCTCGACGTCGGTGACCGGCTGAATCGCCTGCAGACCGAAACGTTCCTGCAAGCCTTGCAGGCCTTCCGCGCAGCTGTCGAACAACTGATCACGCACCTGCGCCAGATCCACCGACGCCGCATCGCCCTTGAGCAAGGCGCGCCAGTTGGTCTTGTCCGCCACCTGGCTGCGGAAAAGGTCTTCGACGAACCCCGACTGCTGCCGCGTGGACACACGCATGATCGGCAACGCCTGACTGGCGCCCTGATCGAGCCAGCGGGTCGGCAACTGGGTGGCGCGGGTGATGCCGACCTTGATCCCCGACGAATTGGCCAGGTAGACGACGTGGTCGGTCATGCAGAACTTCTCGCCCCACTCAGGCTCACGGCAGGTGCCGGCTTCGAAGTGGCAGCGCTCCGGGCTCATGATGCAGATGTCGCACTGAGCCAGTTTGGTCATGCACGGGTAGCAGTAACCCTGACTGAAACTGGTCTTGGTCTTGCGCCCGCAATGGGTGCAGTGAATCGCCCCCAGGTATTCCAGACGCACCGTCGTGCCGATCAACGGGTTGACCGGCACCTCGACGTCATCCAGACGAAACGCGTACTGCACGTTCGGCCCGTTCAGGCGCGCCGACATTTTGCTGATTGCACCGCGGCCGATCTCGATCAATGGATGGCGTCCGACTTGAACAGGATGTTCGGCACTTCGATCGACTTCGACGCACATTCCTGCGGGCCCATGTAACCGGTGCGCTCTTCCTCGGGCAGGTTCTGCATTTCCCAGGCGATCATCGCCTGCAACGACAACTCGCGCTGTTCAGCGGTGAGTTTGCCACCGTCCGACCATTTGCCGATCTCCACGGCCAGCTTCAGGCTCTGGTAAATGTCGGGGGTGATGTTCTTGATCAAATCGTTAAAAGAGGACATCAGGGTCTCCGTGCTCTTTATTCAAAAATTCAGGCGGCCAGTTTACGGCGGTTGTACAAACCGCCCAACAAACCGGTGAAGCATCCGATGAGTAACCCGCCGACGTGGGCGGCGTTGGCGATTTCGCCGAAACCGATCATCGAGATCAGCCCCGACATGCACACCAGCAACCACACCAGCATCATCACCAGCACGCCGCGCGGCAGGCGATAGGCCGGGTTCGGCGCCAGCAGCTGGAAGATCCAGCAGTGACCGAGCAACCCGTAAAGTACGCCGGACAGACCGCCAAACAGGCTCGGGCCGCTCCAGGCAAACTGCGCATAGTTGGAAACGAGGCTGAACAGCAGCGTCAGGCCGATCAGGTTGACGCTGCCCTGGCGCGACTCGATGCGCCGCCCCAGTTCCCAGTACCACATGCCGTTCATGGCTAGGTGCAGGATGCCGAAGTGAATCAGCATCGGCGTGAACAGGCGCCACCACTGCCCCGCCGCCAGGCTGTCGGCCAGCGGAGTGAAGTGGATGTAGTCGCCGACTACGCGGAAATCGAGGAAGGTCAGCCAGCGCATCGTGTCGAGGTTATCGCCCAGATACGTCAGGCCGCCCACCAGCAGGCTCAGCAACAGGATGAAGCCGGTTGCCTTGGCATGTTTCAGTTGCTCGGCGAAGCTCGGGCGCTTGAACGTCGGCGCCGCCGGAATTTCCAGTTGCTGATCCGGGTCGCCCGCCGGGAAACGCTCGTACAGCGAGCGCACGTCTTCGCTGATTTCCGAGGGTACCCACAACACTTGCTCGCCCGACTCTTCGCTGACGCGGTGAGGCACTTGCATGCGTTGCAGCAGTTTGACGAAACCGCTCAGGTCCGCCGCCAGTGGCAGACGCAATACCGCTACCGCACTCATCGCAGCACCTCCGGCCGCTCGACGTCGACCCAGACAAATTTATGCGGATCGAGGCGGGTTTCCTGATCCAGACGATAGGCCACCAGCTTGCCGTACAGCACCGCGCTGTAATCCAGGCACGCAAGGTTCGGGCGGATCGGCGCCGGTTTGCCGCTGCGCCAGTAGTGGCCGACGAACAGCAACGGCTCATCGACGCCGTAGCGCAGCAGGGAATTCTTTTCGCTGGAGGTCAGCGGCTTCTGCGCCACCGGCTCCGGCAGTGCGTCGGGCTGGAACACGATGTCGCCGTAAGTCTGCGGATCGTCTTCCCAGAATTTGGTGCGGAAGAACGAACGCACCAGACCGTCGCCGCTGGTCATGGTCAGACCATCCGGCAGGCGCATGTCGGTGCCGCGCAGCAGGCGATCGAACACCGTGCAGGCGAAACTGCCCGGCACGGCCGACGCCTGAAGGAAGTGCTCATCGATGCAGCCATCGGGAAACAGCGCGCGCAGTGGCTCGATCAGGCCGGCATCCCAGCAGGCATGCACGACCCGGAAGCGTCCGGCGTCGACGAACAACGGCAGCTCATAGAACCAGCGCTGGAAGTCGTGCCAGTCGCCCGGATGGTCTTCGAACTGGGTCAGGGTTTCATGCAGCAGACGGGCATGGCGCGGCGTGTGTTCACGGACGAACTGCTTGCCGCTGCCAGGAGGCGCCGGAGTACTCCAGCCGAGCGCGTTGAATTCGTGGTTGCCCATGATGCACAACGCCTGACCGGCCTCGACCATGTCGTGGACGATATGCAGCGCCTCGCGAATCCGCGGGCCACGGTCGATGATGTCGCCGACAAACACGGCCATGCGCGATGGATGCCGCCAGACCCCGCCCTGCTTGTGGTAACCGAGACGGTCCAGCAGGTGTTCCAGGGTCAGGGCGCATCCGTGCACGTCACCAATCAGGTCATAACTGCGCGCGGGATCGAGCATCAGTCGCCTCCACCACCCAACTTGCTGCCCCAGCCGAGCTTGGTGCGGCAGACTTCGTAGTAGTTGTGGTCGAGCGGATGGATCAGCCGCAGCTTCTGCGCTTTCTTGCTGACGGTGATGGTGTCGCCCGGCGCGCAGGTGAAGTGGTTCTGCCCGTCGCAGGAGACCTGCGGGTAGATCTGCATATCTTTGGACACGACGATTTTCAGCTCACTGTTGCCATCGACCACGATCGGTCTGCCCGACAAGGTATGGGGGTACATCGGCACAATCACAATAGCGTCAAGCTTGGGATGCATGATCGGGCCGCCGGCGGACAGTGCGTACGCGGTGGAGCCGGTCGGGGTCGACACGATCAGGCCGTCGGCCTTCTGGCTGCAGACGAACTGGCCGTCGATGTACAGCTCGAACTCGATCATCCGCGTCGATTTGCCCGGGTGCAGCACCACGTCGTTCAGCGCATCGCCCTGGCCGATAGCTTCGGCGTGGCGACGGACTTCGGCCTGCAGCAGGAAGCGGTTTTCCACCAGATAATGGCCGTCGAGCACTTCGGCGACCTTGATTTCCAGCTCGTCGGGGCGGATGTCGGTGAGAAAGCCGAGGCTGCCACGGTTGATCCCGAGCACCGGAATGTTGTGCTTGGCCAGTGCCCGCGCGGCGCCGAGCAGGCTGCCGTCACCGCCGACCACGATGACCATGTCGCAGACTTCGCCGAGCATCTTGCGTGACGAGGTTTGCAGGCCATGGCCCGGCAGGACTTCGGCGATGGTGTCTTCGAGAATCACATGCAGGTGACGATCGAGCAGGAAGCGTTTCAGTCGGCGGACGGTATCCAGCACCTGGGAGCTGCCCAGGCGACCGATGATGCCGATATTACGAAATTGCTCCATGGGACTCCTGCGGGGGACTGAGACGGCGAAAAGCACGATTATGGGCGAAAGCGCCGGATAGACAAAATCCTTTCAGCCCCGAGGATGCACCGGTGTTTGAGGCTATGCTCGCAAGATGATCCTATTTCCCGATTTGCTGCAGTTGCCCCACCAGTTACGCCACCCCGAGGTGCGTGATCTGGCGTGGGTGATCCTCGCCCCGCCGATGCTCGCCGCGACCCCGTGGCCGCAGCGCCATCCGCTGGCGGGCAGCGACTGGGTCAGCGACCCCGAGCGCCTGGAACACTGGCTGCGCCAGCTCGACCGCGACAGTTACGGCCTGCTGCACTGGCTGTCCCAGGCTCGCACCCGGCGCCTGGGTCTGTATTACGAGCGGTTGTGGCAATTTGCGGTGGAACACGCGCCAGGCATCGAACTGATCGCCGCCAACCTGCCGATCCGCCGCGAAGGCCACACCCTCGGCGAGCTGGACATGCTGCTGCGCGACCGCGACGGCGTGCATCACCTGGAACTGGCGATCAAGCTCTACCTCGGCCCGCAGAACGGCGACGGCCATGATCCCGCGTCGTGGCTGGGGCCGGGCTGTCATGATCGACTGGATCGCAAACTGGCGCACTTGAGCGAACATCAACTGCCGATTTCCGCGCGCCCGGAAAGCCGCGAAGTGCTGGCGGCGCTGGATGTCGGGTCGTTCAGTGCGCAATTGTGGCTGGGCGGCTATCTGCTGTATCCATGGCCCGGACAGTCCGAACCACCGAGCGGCGCCCATCCGCAGCACTTGCGTGGCAGCTGGCTGCATCAGAAAGACTGGCCGGCCTTCGTCGCCCAGCGCCCGGACGGACGCTGGCAACCCCTGCCCCGCCACGCCTGGCTGGCGCCGGCGCACTATCCGGCGGACCAGACCTGGAGCAACGGCCACTTGCAGGCCTGGCTCGATGAACTCGAACCGCTGGCCCCGGCGCAACTGATGGTGCGCCTGACCGAGAATGCCCGGGGCGAGTGGGAAGAAGCCGAGCGGCTGTTTCTGGTGTCGGATCTGTGGCCGAACGTGCCGGGGCAGAATTAAACCGACAACCGCACCGCCAGTGCGGCCAGCGTCGCCAGCAACACCGGCACCGTCAGCACGATCCCGACCTTGAAGTAATAACCCCAGCCAATCTTGATGTTCTTGCGCTCCAGCACATGCAGCCAGAGCAGGGTCGCGAGACTGCCGATCGGGGTGATCTTCGGCCCCAGGTCGCTGCCGATCACGTTGGCGTAGATCATCGCTTCCTTCACCACACCCGTGGCCTGGCTGGCATCGATCGACAGCAACCCGACCAGCACCGTCGGCAAATTGTTCATGATCGACGACAACAACGCCGTCAGCACCCCGGTGCCCATCGCCGCGCCCCACACGCCGTAACCGGCGAACACATCGAGCCACCCGGCCAGATAATCGGTGAGCCCGGCATTGCGCAGTCCGTAGACCACCAGGTACATACCCAGCGAGAAAATCACGATCTGCCACGGCGCCTCTTTCATCACCTTGCGCGTGGAAATCTTGTGCCCGCCCGCGGCAATCGCCAGCAACAGCGCCGCACACACCGCCGAGATCGCGCTGATCGGAATCCCCAGTGGTTCCAGCGCGAAACAGCCGATCAACAGAATCAGCAACACCGCCCAACCGGCGTAGAACGTCGCCTTGTCGTGAATGGCGGTTTCCGGGTGCTCAAGCTGTTCCGGGTCGTAACTTTTGGGAATGTCACGGCGGAAGAACCACAGCAACATGCCCAGCGTGGCCGCGACGCTGACGAAGTTGACCGGCACCATCACCGCCGCATAGCGGTTGAATCCGATATGGAAGAAGTCGGCCGAGACGATGTTCACCAGGTTCGACACCACCAGCGGCAGGCTCGCGGTGTCGGCAATGAACCCCGCACCCATGACGAACGCCAGGGTCGCCGCCGGGGAAAAGCGCAGGGCCAGCAGCATGGAAATCACGATCGGCGTGAGGATCAGCGCCGCGCCGTCGTTGGCGAACAACGCCGACACCAGCGCACCGAGCAGCACCATGAAGGCGAACAACTTGCGCCCGCTGCCCCGCCCCCACCGCGCCACGTGCAGTGCCGCCCAGGCGAAAAAACCGGCTTCATCGAGCAGCAGACTGATGATGATCAACGCCACGAACGTGCCGGTGGCGTTCCAGATGATTTGCCACACCAACGGGATGTCGCTCAGATGCACCACACCAAAAATCAGCGCAATGATGGCGCCGAACGTTGCACTCCAGCCGACCCCGAGGCCTTTGGGTTGCCAGATCACCAGGGTAATGGTCAGCAGGAAAATCAGTGACGCAGCGAGCATTCGCGACAGCCTTAAATAAAAAGGGAAAGAATCAGACCACACAAAAAAACCTGTGGAAGCCAGCTCCCACAGGTTCGTTATCGTGTCAGAAATATTGCCAGATCACTTCTTGTGCTGCGCCACCCACTCACCAAAAGCATTGATGAAACTTTGCAGGAACGGCTTCACCGACTCGTTCAGTTTCCCCGCCTCGTCGAACGCCGTGCCCGCACCGCCCAGGTAGGCTTCCGGCTGCTGCATGCACGGCACGTTTAGGAAAACAAAGGACTGACGCAGATGCTGGTTCGCGCCAAAACCGCCGATGGCACCTGGCGAAACGCTGATCACAGCCCCCGGCTTGCCGCTCCAGACACTCTTGCCGTAAGGCCGCGAACCGACGTCGATCGCGTTCTTCAAAGGCGCCGGCACCGAGCGGTTGTACTCCGGGGTAACAAACAGCAGAGCGTCGGATGAACCCACTTTTTGCCGGAAAGTGCTGTAGGCTGCCGGCGGTGAATCGCCGTCGATGTCTTCGTTGTAGAGTGGCAGATCGCCAATTTCGACAATGCTCAGCTTGAGATTGGCCGGTGCCAGTTCCGCCAGCGCCAGGGCGACCTTGCGGTTGATGGACGCTTTGCGCAGGCTGCCGACCACTACTGCGACGTTATAGACATTGCTCATTGGAAGACTCTCGACTGTTCGTGGGAGGAGCCACTAGTTATAGATGATCCGACGACGATTCCACCAGACGCCGAAGGTTATTTCCCGCGTCTGGAATATTTTTTTCCTGCAGGAAAACTTACCAAGCTCGATGAAGGTCTACCAAGCCGCAAATCAAGCGTTTTATCTCCAGAGGTTCTAAGCAGATGGCAGCAGTACTCGTCGGTCAGTTCCATGCAAGAGATGCGGAAGGCCGCGTTTATTCCGTGCATGAGTTCCAGGAATCCAATCCGTCGGCAGACGGTTTCACCGGCACGGAGCCCGTTACCACCTACAAGCTGGCGATTGGCGACCGCGTCAACAAGATCGACGACAACGAGTTTTTGCTGGTTCAGTCGGGCATCACCCTGATCCGCGAACCCGAGCCATCGGTCGCTTCATAACCGATCGTTATGAGCAGAAGTCATCCGCGCCGAGTTGGGGTAGGATTCAGCCACTGACCCCAACGGCCGGACATGGACTTCACGCATGCGTTTACGTCATATCGAAGTGATTCAGGCGCTTTTGCAGACCGGTCACGTGGGCACCGCCGCCGAATGGTTGCAACTACCGGCGCCCGAGGTCGAGGAGCGTTTGCGCGAAGCCGAGAGTCAGCTCGGTTTCATGCTGTTCGCCAGCGTACGCGGACGACTTCAGCCGACCCCGGAGGCCCGGGCGCTGCAAGTCGAGATCGGCCACATCTATGAGGCGCTGGAACCGGTGCAACGGCTGGCCAGCAGTCTCAAGCAATACCTCGCCCCGCCCCTGCGGATCATCGGCACCCCGCCGCTGGCCCAGCAACTGCTGCCGCAAAGTCTCGCCGCCCTGCGCCGGCGTCTGCCCGACGTGCCCTGCACCCTGCTCAGCGAACCAACCCGCGACATCGTCCGCCACTTGCTGCTGCGCGACAGCGACCTGGGCCTGAGCCTGCACGATCCACAACACCCCGACATTCACTGCCAGCCGCTGGCCCAGGGCAAGCTGCAATTGCTCGCGCCCCACGGCTGGCTGCAACCGAAGCAGAAATACATTTCCCTGCAGGATCTGGCCGGTCAGGCGATGGTCGGCCTCGAAGGCCAGGACCCGCTGAGCCCGGCCCTGGAAAACAAGCTTCAGGCCCTGCGCCCGGCGCCGACCATCCAGACCCGGGTGCAGACCCACCAGATGATGCGCAGCATGGTCGAGGCCGGCGAAGGCCTGGCGATCGTCGACCCGTTCACCGCCCTCGGTGCGCGTGCAGGCGGTCTCGACGTCTGCCCGTTGTCGCCGGCGGTGCCGATCAGTCTCTATGCCCTGACCTTCAAACACGCCACGCCGTCAGCGGCGATTCAGACGCTGCTCGGGATCGTCACGGAACAAGCCGAGGCGATGCTGGCGAACTGATCGGATGCTCCAACGGGTTATCGAACAATCGATACCAGAACAGCGCCACTTCGGCGGTATTCGGATCGATGCCGCGATAACGCAGGTGGTCGATGCCGCCGATCACATACCCGCAACGCTCATACAGGCGACAGGCGCCGAGGTTGTTGTTCTGGGTTTCCAGCATGATCCCCGGCAGCTTTTTTTTGCGGCTCCAGAACTGCGCCACATCGAGCAAGGCCTTGGCCACACCATGGCGCCGCGCCGGGGCGTGCACTGCCAGCTCATCGATATGGGCGAAACCGTTCCAGTTGGTACTGATCACCAGATGACCGACCGGCTCGTCCTCCAGATACGCCATGAAAATCGCGCTGTCGGCGGCATCGCGAAAACTGCTGAACTCCTCCGGATCGATGCCGTAGCACTTGCGATACGGCACGATGGGCGTCACGGCCCAATGCGCCACAGGTTTGCCGATTTCGGCAGCGCCGTAGGCGGCCACCTCGAAACTGAAATCGCTGCCCCAGATATATTCGGCAAAACCCTCGTCGGCGACCCGTACCGACAGCCCTGGGTATTTCGGATTCATGACCGGTTGCATACTCGGAAAAGCCCTCATTCCTTGACGCAATCGACGGTGTAGTGCCGCCCATTGCCCTCATTTTCGTGTTGCAGACCGTGCACATCGACCACGAACCCTGGAAACATTGCGTCGAACGTACGGGCAAACCTGAGGTATTCGATGATCGAACGCGTAGATTCGGTAAAGCGTTCGCCGGGCATGATCAGCGGAATGCCCGGCGGGTACGGCACCAGCATCACCGCCGCCACCCGGCCTTCCAGCTCATCGATCGGCACCGCCTCGACTTCGCCGCGCACCAGCTGATCGTAGGCGTGGGCCGGTTTCATGGCGATTTCCGGCAGCACGGTGTACATGCGTTTGAGGTGTTTGGCGGTGGCGTTGCTGCGATAGCAGGCGTGGAGCTGATCGCACAGATCGCGCAGGCCCATACCGCGATAGCGCACAGGATCTTCCTGGGCGACACACTTGAGGCAGGTGTCGAGGCTGACGTTGGCGTCGTAGCTGCGCTTGAACTCCAGCAGTTCGGTCAGCAGCGTGCTCCACTTGCCCTTGGTGATGCCCATGGAGAACAGCACCAGAAATGAATACAGGCCGGTTTTCTCCACCACCAGCCCGCGCTCCCAGAGGAAACGACTGACCACCGCTGCCGGAATCCCCTTGTCGCTCAGCGCTCCGCCAGCGGTCAGGCCCGGCATGACCAGAGTGACCTTGATCGGGTCGAGCAAAACATAATCGTCGCTGACCTCACCGAAACCGTGCCAGTCCACATCGGGTTGCAACAGCCAGTCTTCGGTCTGCACCCGGTCAATGCCCTCGACACCCGGCGGCTGCCAGATCGAAAACCACCAGTCATTGGCGTCGATGTGTTGCCGCAGATTGGCCAGTGCCCGGCGAAAGCTCAGTGCTTCATCGAAGGTTTCCTGCAACAGCGATCGCCCGGCCGGCCCTTCCATCATCGCCGAGGCCACGTCCAGCGAGGCGATGATGCTGTACTGCGGCGACGTCGAGATGTGCATCATGAACGCTTCGTTGAACCGGTCGCGATCCAGCTGCCGCGCCCCACCGTCCTGCACATGAATCATCGAAGCCTGGCTGAACGCCGCCAGCAGTTTGTGGGTGGAATGGGTGGTGAACACCAGCGGACTGTCCTCGCTGCGCGAGGTGGCCATGCCGTAACGGCCGGCAAAGAATTCGTGAAACGCCGCGTAGGCGTACCAGGCTTCGTCGAAATGCAGGACTTCCACGCTGTTGCCCAGACTCTGCTTGATCAATTCTGCGTTGTAGCAGAGGCCGTCGTAGGTCGAGTTGGTGATCACCGCCAGTTTGACTTTCGGCTCGCGGCCCTTGGTCAGCGGGCTGGCATCGATCTTGGCCTGGATCGATTCGCGACTGAATTCGCTCAAAGGAATCGGGCCGATGATCCCCAGCTCATTGCGCTCCGGGCACAGATACAGCGGGATCGCGCCGGTCATGATGATCGCGTGCAACACCGACTTGTGGCAGTTGCGATCCACCAGCACCAGGTCATCGCGCCCGACCATGGAATGCCAGACGATCTTGTTGGCGGTCGAGGTGCCGTTGATCACGAAAAAGGTGTGATCGGCGCCGAAATTGCGCGCAGCTCGCGCTTCCGCCTCGGCCAGCGGCCCGGTGTGATCGAGCAAGGAACCCAGCTCCGGCACCGACACCGACAAGTCCGAGCGCAGGGTGTTTTCACCGAAGAACTGGTGAAACGCCTGCCCCACCGGACTCTTGTGATAGGCCACTCCGCCGCCATGACCGGGGGTGTGCCAGGAGTAGTTGGAATCGGCGGTGTGCTGCACCAACGCTTTGAAGAATGGCGGCAACAGGCCGTCCAGATATTTGCGCGCCGCCCGCGCAACCTGTCGGGCCAGGAACGGTACGGTGTCTTCGAACAGGTAGAGAATGCCGCGCAACTGGTTGAGCTCGGCCATGGCATCGGCCGGGGCGTTTTCCAGGGTGACTTGCTCGCCAAGGGCAAAGATCGGCAGATCCGGCGCCCGCACCCGGGCCAGACCGATCAGTTCGGCCATGTTCTGTAACAGATGGGAGTTGGTGCTGGCGTCTTCGGCGGCGATCAGCATGCATGCCAGACCATGATGGGTCGACGCCACCAGCCGGCCTTCGGTGTAGTCCGTGGCCGAAACGATACTGAAACCTTCCTGCTCCAATTCATGGGCGATGCCGCGAATGCGTTCGCCAGCAACCGTGTCGGCCTTGATGTCGCGATGGACGATCAATACCGGGAACTTCAGATCTTTGTACATGGGGCTCAGTGTCCTGAGGCGGCGGAGAGTGATCTGCCAATGTCCTCAGGGTAGAGGGTCGGAGCGGATGTGGCGAGGGTGGCCAGTTGTCAGTACTGCCAAAAACAAAGGATCGTCCGAACACGACTGATGTGTTCGGACGATCCTTTTTGCCTTACGCCTGAGCTTCGGCTTCCAGCAGTTGAGTCCAAAGCGCCGGGGCGCCGGCCGACTTGGCGATGATTTCCAGGCGCACCTGGTGTTCGGCCAGTTCGGCTTCGGTGGCGCGAATGATTCGCCCCGGCTGACGATCTGCCGGCAGACGACGGATTTCGGTGGCGGAGTTGTCCGCGCCCTCGCCCGTGCCATTACCGTCGGAGGCGTTGCCGGCCAGCGACAGGCTGGTCTGGCCGCCGGTCATGGTCAGGTAGACGTCGGCGAGAATCTCCGAGTCGAGCAATGCGCCGTGCAGCTCACGGCCGGAGTTGTCGACGCCGTAGCGTTTGCACAAGGCATCGAGGCTGTTGCGCTGACCCGGGTGACGTTCCCGGGCCATCATCAGGGTGTCGAGGATCGTGCAGTGCTGCGTGATGTCTGCGCGATCCTGCTGGCCCATCAGGGCGAATTCGTTGTTGATGAAGCCAACGTCGAACGCCGCGTTATGGATGATCAGCTGCGCGCCATTGATGAACTCGAAGAACTCGTCGGCCACTTCGGCGAAACGCGGCTTGCCGACGAGGAATTCGTTGGTGATGCCGTGGACGCCGATCGCGCCCTCGTCACTTTCGCGATCCGGTTGCAGGTAAACGTGAAAGTGCCGACCCGTCAGGCGTCGACCGATCAGCTCGACACAACCGATTTCGATAATCCGGTGGCCGTCGGTCACCGGCATGCCGGTGGTTTCGGTATCGAGTACAACGGATCTGGTGGCCATCAGTGTTCAGCTCTCAACGGGGTCAATCGTGCAAAAGCGGCGATGTTAACACGCTCGCCGGAAGGGTTTCAGTGGTAAGGGCTCAGCTCTGCTTGTAACCGCGAACCTCATCCACTCCCCGGTTGGCCAACTGGTCGGCCCGTTCGTTGCCGTGGTGGCCGATGTGGCCGCGCACCCATTTCCAGGTGACCTTGTGGCGATTGACCTGCTCGTCGAGTTCCTTCCACAGGTCGGCGTTTTTTACCGGTTCCTTGGCGGCGGTTTTCCAGCCGCGCTTCTTCCAGTTGGCCATCCACTCGTTGATGCCTTTCATCACGTATTGCGAGTCGGTCACCAGCAGCACTTCGCACGGACGCTTGAGGGCTTCCAGGCCGCGAATCGCGCCGAGCAGCTCCATGCGGTTGTTGGTGGTGTTGGCTTCGCCGCCCCACAGTTCCTTTTCGACGCCCTTGCACACCAGCAAGGCGCCCCAGCCGCCCGGGCCGGGGTTGCCCTTGCAGGCGCCGTCAGTGAACAGTTCTACGCTATCGACGCTTTCGCTCATGCCAGTCTATCCAGAAAAATGCGTGGCCTTGCCGATCACGGATCGACAATGGCCGAGGCCGGGTTTGACCCGGCCATTAATATAAAGAAGGTTTACGGTTCGATGCGCCGGCGGTTGACCTTGGCCATCGGCAGCGGAATCAGCTTGCCCATCGGCTCGCGGCGCTCCTGCCGCACCGGACGCAGGCCGACCACGATCTTGCGCGCGACCAGCAGATAGAAGCCGCCACCCGACAATTGCCAGTCACCGGCCTTGCGTTCCCAGCCGGCCAGACGGGCCTGCCACTTGGGTGACGCGAGCGGCGGACGATAGCACCCGAAGCGGCGTTTCTCCAGCGCGAAGCCCAGCAGATTGAGCCAGTCGGCCACACGTGACGGCGAGATGCAGCGTGCCTTGCGCAAGGCATCATGGGCGAACACATGGCGCAGTCCCCAAGTGCTCCAGGGGTTGATGCCGACGATCAGCAGATGCCCGCCGGGGCGCACGCTGCTGGCCGCTTCGCGCAAAAGCCCGTGGGGCGACAGGCAGAAATCCAGGCCATGCTGCAACACCACCACGTCGGCGGCGTGCTCGCTCAATGGCCAGGCCTGTTCTTCGCAGACAATCTCCACGCCCGGCAACGGCGCGCCAAGCCGCACATTACGCTGCACTTGCGGCGCCGACGGCGGCGTTTCGGCGGACGGGCCGTAGTGCACCAGATAGCCGCCGAAGAACCGGCCCAGCTCGTCTTCGAGCATGCGCCGTTCTTCGTCCAGCAGAAATTGCCCGAGTGGGCCGGACAGCCATTCACGGGCTGCACCGATCAGCGCGAGCCAGTCAGGATCGGCCTGAGCGAACGCTTTATCGATCATTGCATTCTCCAACACGCCAGGAACCTCTAAGATGCGCCAATGTTACCCGCTTGGCGAATTCGACGATGATACAGATCAGTGCCCTGCCCGCCTTCACCGACAACTACATCTGGTTGTTACAGGATCATGCCACCCAGCGTTGCGCAGTGGTCGATCCGGGGGATGCCGCCCCCGTGCAGGCGTGGCTCGACGCGCATCCGGGCTGGGTGCTCGGCGACATCCTCATCACTCACCATCACCACGACCATGTCGGCGGCGTCGAAACGCTGAAAAAGGCCACCGGAGCCACGGTCTACGGACCGGCCAGCGAAAGCATTCCGGGGCGGGACGTGGCCCTCAAGGACAACGACACGGTGCGCGTGCTCGGCTGGGACTTCGACGTCTATGCCGTGCCCGGCCACACCCTGGGGCACATCGCCTACTACCATCACGGCCTGCTGTTCTGTGGCGACACCCTGTTCGCTGCCGGTTGCGGCCGTCTGTTCGAAGGCACGCCGCAACAGATGCATCAGTCACTGAGCCGTCTGGCAGCGTTGCCGGAAGACACGCTGGTCTACTGCACCCACGAATACACCCTGAGCAACCTGAAATTTGCCGCTGCCGTGGAGCCAGGCAACCTGGACATCGCCGCCCGTCTGGAAAAAGTCACCCAGCAACGTGCGAACGGCGTCATGACACTGCCCTCGACCCTTGCGCTGGAAAAGCTCACAAACCCCTTTTTGCGTACCAGTGAAATATTAGTTACACAAAAAGTGGACGAACGGAACGGCCCTCAAAACCGGGCGCCGAGTGAGGTTTTTGCGGCTCTGCGGGCATGGAAAGATACGTTCTAAGCAGCGCACCGCTTGGTACAAAAATTCTGAATGGTTGACCGCAGGGGGTGCGCTTTCTAGAATCGCCCGACATTTTTGCCCGGAACTTACTTCCAGCCAATGTCGTCATCCATACGTAAGTCCGTCAATTCAGATGCATTGACCCGCCTGGCGCAAGCCATCGCGGTGGCTGTGTCCGCCACACTGGCGGGCTGTTCCAGCCATGCTCCGCAGACTGAAGCGACGCATACGCCGAACATTGCTGCGCGAGCCAAGCAGAAGCCTATCTGGTTGTCGGAAAAGCCCAGCCCGCAGGTGCCTCAGGACATCTGGGAGCGCATGCGCAGCGGTTTCCAGCTGCAGGAAGGCCTGGGCGTGAACCCGCGCATCGAGCAACAGCGCCTGTGGTTCGCCAGCAACCCTTCCTTCCTTGAGAACGCCGGCGAACGCGGCAGCCTCTACATTCATTACATCGTCGAGCGCCTCGAAGAACGCAACATGCCGCTGGAACTGGCACTGCTGCCGGTCATCGAAAGCGCCTACAACCCGATGGCCTATTCCCGGGCCGACGCAGTGGGCCTCTGGCAGTTCATCCCTTCCACCGGGCGCTACTTCAACCTGCGTCAGACCCGTTTCTACGATGGCCGTCGCGACATCACTGCTTCGACCACCGCAGCGATGGACTACCTGACCCGCCTGCACGACATGTTCAACGGTGACTGGCTGCTGGCCCTGGCCGCGTACAACGCCGGCGAAGGCACGGTCAGCCGCGCCATCGAGCGCAACGAAAAGCTCGGCCTGCCGACCGATTACTGGAACCTGCCGCTGCCGGCGGAAACCCAGGCTTACGTGCCGAAACTGCTGGCGCTCTCGCAAGTGGTTCTGACGCCTGAAGCCTATGGCGTAAACCTCAACCCGATCGCCAACGAACCTTACTTCCAGGTCGTCGAAATCAACCAGCGCATGGACCTGTCCAAGGTCGCGGCGGTGGCCAACATCGACGAAGACGAGCTGTTCCAGCTCAACCCGGCCTTCAAGCAGCGCACCACCATCGACGGCCCGCAGCACCTGCTGGTGCCGACCTCGAAGGCGCAACTGCTGACCGCCAGCCTGCAGACCATGCGTCCTGAAGAGCTGATCAGCCCGCGTTCGCTGAAACCGGTGTTCGAAGGCGCCGATCCGAGCGAGATCGCCCAGGCCAAGCGCGCCTATCGGGTCAAGCGCGGCGATAACCTCGGTTCCATCGCCAAGGCCAACAAGGTCGAGGTCAAGGACCTGCAACGCTGGAACAAGCTGACCGGCAAGAACCTCAAGGTCGGCCAGACCCTGGTCATGCAGGACACCACAAAACGCACGCCGGTACGCAAGAGTGGCGGGCGCATCAATACGGTCATCGCGGCCAACAGCAAGACCACCAGCAAGACCAAAGACAAGGACGACGGCAAGCAGACCCAGTACAAGGTCAAGCGCGGCGACACGCTGTACGTGGTCGCCAAGCGCTTCAACGTCGAGATGCAGCACCTCAAGCGCTGGAATCCGGGCGCTGGCAAGGCGCTCAAGCCTGGGCAGATGCTCACGGTCTACCAGCCGCACTGACAAGGAGCCCCTGAATTTCAGGGGCTTTTTTTTGCCTGTCATTTTTCACCTTCGGCGCAGTCGACTCCCACAATTAACCGCGCATTAAGCCCCTGTCTTTTTCCTGTCCATACAAGCTGTTACTGTACGGCCCACAAAGCCCAAGCCGCCTGGATCGGATCTGACTTGAAGCGTCCCCTCCTCCTGCTCCTGATCAGCCTGGCCTTGAGCTCCCCCGTCAGCGCGACGATCACCGAAAGCCACGGTTATGCGCAGTTCGGCACGCTCAAGTACCCGGCCAGATTTACCCACTTCGACTGGGTCAACCCGCAAGCGCCCAAGGGCGGCACCTTGCGGGTGATGGCGTTTGGCACCTTCGATACGCTCAACCCCTACACCTTCAAGGGCACCAGTCCGGTTACCACCCCCAATTTCCTGCAGTACGGCATCAACGAGCTGAACGAGCCGCTGATGGTCGGCACCGGGCAATACGCGCCGTCCGGGGACGAACCTGCCTCCAGTTATGGCCTGATCGCCCAATCGGTGGAGTACAGCGAGGATCGCAGCTGGGTGGTTTTCAATCTGCGCCCGCAAGCGCGCTTCCACGATGGCACGCCGATCACCGCGTACGACGTGGCGTTTTCCTATCGCCTGCTGCTCAAGGAAGGTCATCCGCTGTACCGCACCGCCCTTCAGGAGGTGCTCCGCGTCGATATCCTCAACCCGCAACGCATTCGTTTTGTGCTCAAGCGCAGCGGCAATCCGTTGCTGATCCTGCGTCTGGGCGAGTTGCCGGTGCTGCCCCAGCACTACTGGAAAGGCCGCGACTTCAAGGCCACCACCTTCGAGCCGCCGCTGGGCAGCGGGCCGTATCGCATCACGTCGGTCACGCCGGGGCGGCAGTTGATTTTCGAGCGGGTCAAGGACTACTGGGGCAAGGACCTGCCGGTCAATCGCGGCAAGTACAACGTTGACCGCATGGAAGTCGAGTTCTACCGCGACAGCGACGTGGCCTTCGAAGCGTTCAAGGCCGGCGAGTTCGACATCTATATCGAGCATCAGGCCAAGAACTGGGCCAACGGTTACAACTTCCCGGCTATCCGTCGTGGCGACGTGATCAAGGCGCAGATCCCGCACCAGATCCCGACCCAGAGCCAGGGTCTGTTCATGAACACCCGGCGCCCGGCCTTTGCCGATATCAAGGTGCGCGAAGCCCTGGGCCTGATGTTCGACTTCGAATGGACCAATCGCGCGCTGTTCAGCGACGCCTACAAACGCACCACCAGCTACTACCCCAACAGCGAATTCAGCGCCGAAGGCCTGCCGGTCGGCCACGAATGGCTGATGCTCAAGCCGTACAAGGATCAACTGCCGGCGCGGCTGTTTACCGAGCCGTTCACGCTGCCGCAGACCGACGGGCGCGGCATCCCGCGGGAAACCATGCGCAAGGCCCTGGCACTGCTGGCCGAGGCTGGCTGGAAGCTCAACGGTCAGCGCCTGCAGAACGCCGCCGGCCAGCCGTTGGGTTTCGAGCTGCTGCTGGTCAATCCGAATCTGGAGCGGATCCTCCAGCCGTACATTGAAAACCTCAACAGCATCGGCATCGACGCGCGCCTGCGCACGGTGGACCGCGCCCAGTACAAACAACGTCTGGATCAGTTCGATTTCGACATGATCCTGATGACCCTCAACCAGACTCTCAGCCCGGGGCTGGAACAGTGGCAGTACTTCCACTCCAGCCAGGTCGGGGTCAAGGGCAGCAAGAATTACGCGGGCATCGCCAACCCGGTGGTCGACCACCTGCTCGAGCAACTGCTCGCCGCCCGCACCCGCGATGAACAGGTCGCCGCCGGCAAGGCACTGGACCGCGTGCTGCTCTGGCAGCACTACAGCATTCCCAACTGGTACCTCAATTATCACCGTCTGGCGTACCGCAACCGGTTCGCCTTTGTCACCACGCCGCCCTACACCCTGGGCCTGAGCGCGTGGTGGCTGAAATCTTCGGAGAAAGATCGATGAAGCCTATCCGCGCCCTGCTCGTGCAGGCCAGCGGTCTGCTGTTCGCCGGGCTGGCCTTGGCCGCCCCGCAACACGCCGTGACCCTGTACAACGAGACGCCGAAATACCCCGCCGACTTCAAGCACTTCGATTACGTTAACCCCGACGCGCCCAAGGGCGGGATCTTCCGCCAGGCCGGCTTCGGCGGTTTCGACAGCCTCAACCCGTTCATCAGCAAAGGCGTGCCGGCGGACGATATCGGCCTGATCTACGACACCCTGGCCAAACAGGGTCTGGACGAGCCGTTCACCGAATACGGCCTGATCGCCGGCAAGATCGAAAAGGCCCCGGACAACAGCTGGGTGCGCTTCTACCTGCGTCCCGAAGCGAAGTTTCACGACGGCCACCCGGTACGTGCCGACGACGTGGTGTTCAGCTTCCAGACGCTGACCAAGGAAGGCGCGCCGATGTATCGCGGCTACTACGCCGACGTTGAGGAAGTGATCGCTGAAGATCCGCTCAAGGTGCTGTTCAAGTTCAAGCACACCAACAATCGCGAATTGCCGCTGATCCTCGGTCAGCTGCCGGTGCTGCCGAAACATTGGTGGGCCGATCGTGATTTCAACAAGGGCAACCTGGAAATTCCGCTGGGCAGCGGCCCGTACAAGGTCACCGAAGTGAAGGCCGGGCGTTCGGTACGTTATGAGCGGGTCAAGGATTACTGGGGCAAGGACCTGCCTGCCAATCGCGGTTTCTACAACTTCGATGTGATGACCACCGACTATTACCGCGACAACACCGTCGCGCTGGAGGCGTTGAAGGCCGGGCAGTTTGATTATTGGCTGGAAATGGCCGCAAAAAACTGGGCCAACGCCTACAACGTGCCGGCAGTGAACGAAGGCCGGCTGATCAAGGAACAGATTGCCAACAGCAACCCGACCGGGATGCAGGGCTTCGTCTTCAATCTGCGCCGCCCGGTGTTTCAGGACGTGCGGGTACGACAGGCTCTCGGCTTGTTGTTCGACTTCGAATGGACCAACAAACAACTGTTCAACGGTGCTTATGCGCGCACCCGCAGTTACTTCGAAAACTCGGAAATGGCCGCTACCGGCCTGCCTGATGCAGAGCAGGTGGCGATCCTCGATCCGTTCCGCAGCAAGCTACCGGCGCAGGTGTTCAGCGAAGCCTTCGAGAATCCGAAAACCGACGCCAGCGGCATGATCCGCGCGCAACAGCGCGAGGCGTATCAGTTGCTGCAAGAGGCCGGCTGGAAAATCGTCGACGACAAAATGGTCGACGCCACCGGCAAACCGGTGGTCATAGAATTCCTCCTGGCGCAGACCGAATTCGAACGCGTGCTGTTGCCGTTCAAGCGCAACCTCAGCGACCTCGGCATCGATCTGGTGATTCGCCGCGTCGACGTCTCGCAATACATCAATCGGGTGCGTTCGCGGGACTTCGACATGATGGTCGGCAGCTTCCCGCAGTCCAACTCGCCGGGTAACGAACAGCGTGAATTCTGGATGAGCGCCGCCGCCGACAAGGCCAGCAGCCGCAACTCGATGGGCCTCAAGGATCCGGTGGTCGATCACTTGGTCGAGAACCTGATCAACGCCGATTCGCGCAAAAGCCTGGTGGCCCACGCCCGGGCGCTGGACCGTGTGCTGCAATGGGGTTACTACGTGATTCCGAACTGGCACATCAAGACCTGGCGCGTGGCGTACTGGAACCACATCGGCCACCCGAAAGTCTCCCCCAAATACGACATCGGCATTAACACCTGGTGGGTCAAACCCGATACTCCACCTGCGGTAGAAGTCGAAACCCAACTGCAAGCCGACCCTGCGGGCACGGAGTAATCAGATGCTGGCGTACATTTTTCGGCGACTGCTGCTGATCATCCCGACCCTGTTCGGCATTCTGCTGATCAACTTCGTGATCATCCAGGCCGCGCCCGGCGGGCCGGTGGAGCAGATGATCGCCAAGCTCGAAGGCTTCGAAGGCGCCACCAGCCGCATCGCCGGCGGAGGTGCCGAGGTGTCGGTGGCCGGTTCCTCCTATCGTGGTGCTCAGGGTCTGGACCCGGCGCTGATCAAGGAAATCGAAAAGATGTACGGGTTCGACAAGTCGGCCCCGGAACGTCTGTGGATCATGGTCAAGAACTACGCCCGGCTGGACTTCGGCGACAGCTTTTTCCGCGACGCCAAGGTCATCGACCTGATCAAGGAAAAGATGCCGGTGTCGATCTCGCTGGGGCTGTGGAGCACGCTGATCATGTACCTCGTGTCGATCCCGCTGGGGATCGCCAAGGCCACACGGCACGGCAGTCATTTCGACGTCTGGACCAGTTCGGCGATCATCGTCGGCTATGCGATCCCGGCGTTCCTGTTTGCGATTCTGCTGATCGTGGTGTTTGCCGGCGGCAGCTATCTGGACTGGTTTCCTTTACGCGGCCTGACCTCGAACAACTTCGATGAACTGAGCCTGGGCGGCAAGGTCCTCGATTACTTCTGGCACCTGGCGCTGCCGGTGACGGCGCTGGTGATCGGCAACTTCGCGACCATGACTCTGCTGACCAAGAACAGCTTCCTCGACGAAATCAACAAGCAGTACGTGGTCACCGCCAAGGCCAAGGGCCTGACCCGCAATCGCGTGCTCTACGGCCACGTGTTCCGCAACGCAATGCTGCTGGTGATCGCCGGGTTCCCGTCGGCGTTCATCGGCATCTTCTTCACCGGCTCCTTGCTGGTGGAAGTGATTTTCTCCCTCGACGGCCTCGGCCTGATGAGCTTCGAAGCGGCGATCAACCGCGATTACCCGGTGGTGTTCGGCACCCTGTTCATCTTCACCCTGCTGGGGCTGGTGGTGAAACTGATCGGCGACCTCACCTACACCCTGGTCGATCCGCGTATCGACTTTGCCAGCCGGGAGCATTGAGATGAACCTCTCCCCTCTCAACCGCCGGCGCTTCGAACTGTTCAAGGCCAACAAGCGTGGCTGGTGGTCGCTGTGGCTGTTTCTGATCCTGTTCGGCCTGAGCCTCGGCGCCGAACTGATCGCCAACGACAAGCCGCTGGTGGTGCACTACGACAACAACTGGTACTTCCCGGCGATCAAGCGCTACCCGGAAACCACCTTCGGCGGCGAATTCCCATTGGAAGCCAACTACAAGAGCCCGTACATCCGCGAACTGCTCAAGGCCAAGGACGCGTGGGTGCTGTGGGCGCCGATTCCGTTCAGCTACCAGAGCATCAACTACGACTTGAAAGTCCCGGCTCCCGCCCCGCCATCGGCGGACAACCTGCTGGGCACCGACGATCAGGGCCGCGATGTGCTGGCGCGGGTCATCTACGGCTTCCGGGTGTCGGTGCTGTTCGCCCTGACCCTGACCGTGCTCAGTTCGATCATCGGCGTGATCGCCGGCGCCTTGCAGGGCTTCTATGGCGGCTGGGTCGATCTGGCCGGCCAGCGTTTTCTGGAGATCTGGTCGGGTTTGCCGGTGCTGTACCTGCTGATCATTCTCGCCAGTTTCGTCCAGCCGAACTTCTGGTGGCTGCTGGGGATCATGCTGTTGTTCTCGTGGATGAGCCTGGTGGACGTGGTGCGCGCCGAGTTCCTGCGCGGACGCAACCTCGAATATGTGCGCGCCGCCAGGGCGCTGGGCATGCAGAACGGCGCGATCATGTTCCGCCACATTCTGCCCAACGCGATGGTCTCGACCATGACCTTCATGCCGTTCATCCTCACCGGCGCCATCGGCACCCTCACCGCGCTGGACTTCCTCGGTTTCGGCTTGCCGGCCGGCAGTCCGTCGCTGGGTGAACTGGTAGCCCAGGGCAAATCCAACCTGCAGGCGCCGTGGCTGGGCATGAGCGCGTTTGCGGTGCTGGCGCTGATGTTGAGTTTGCTGGTGTTCATCGGCGAGTCCGCTCGCGATGCCTTCGACCCGAGGAAGTGACATGAATCAGGACAATCTGATCGAAATCCGCGACCTCGCCGTCGAGTTCGGCATCGGCGATCGCGTGCAACGGGTGGTCGAGGGCGTGAGTTTCGACATCAAGCGTGGCGAAACCCTGGCATTGGTTGGCGAGTCCGGCTCGGGCAAGTCGATGACGGCGCATTCGATCCTGCGCCTGTTGCCCTACCCGCTGGCGCGACATCCGGCCGGCCGCATCAACTATTCCGGGCAAAACCTGTTGGAGCTGAGCGAAAAGACCATCCGTCACATTCGCGGCAACCGGATCGCCATGATCTTTCAGGAGCCGATGACCTCGCTCAACCCGCTGCACTCGATCGAGAAGCAGATCAACGAGGTGCTGGGGATCCATAAGGGCCTGACCGGCAAGGTCGCGACCAAGCGTACGCTGGAGTTGCTGGAGATGGTCGGCATCCCCGAGCCGCACAAGCGTCTCAAGGCCCTGCCCCACGAATTGTCCGGCGGCCAGCGCCAGCGGGTGATGATCGCCATGGCTTTGGCCAACGAGCCGGAACTGCTGATCGCCGACGAACCGACCACCGCCCTGGACGTGACCGTTCAGCTGAAAATCCTCGACCTGCTCAAGGAATTGCAGGCTCGATTGGGCATGGCGCTGTTACTGATCAGTCACGATTTGAACCTCGTGCGAAGAATTGCGCATCGTGTATGTGTCATGCAGCGCGGTTGCATCGTCGAACAGGCATCGTGCGAAGAGCTGTTCCGTTCGCCGCGGCATCCGTACACTCGGGAACTGCTTGGCGCGGAGCCCAGCGGAGGCCCTGCGAGCAATAAAATCGGGGCGCCGCTGCTTGAGGTCGAGGACTTGAAAGTCTGGTTCCCGATCAAGAAAGGCCTGCTCAAGCGCACGGTGGATCACGTCAAGGCAGTGGACGGCATCAATTTCAGCCTGCCTCAGGGTCAGACCCTGGGGATTGTGGGGGAAAGCGGTTCCGGTAAATCCACCCTCGGTCTGGCGATCCTGCGGTTGATCGGTAGCCAAGGTGCGATCCGTTTTGAGGGCAAGCAGCTAGACTGCCTGACGCAAAGCGAAGTCCGGCCGCTGCGGCGGGAGATGCAGGTGGTGTTTCAGGACCCGTTTGGCAGCCTGAGCCCGCGGATGTGCGTGAGCGACATCGTTGGCGAGGGTTTGCGGATCCACAAGATGGGCACCGCCGCCGAGCAGGAAGCGGCGATTATTGCGGCATTGAAGGAGGTAGGTCTGGATCCGGAAACCCGGCACCGCTACCCCCACGAATTTTCCGGTGGGCAACGGCAGCGAATTGCCATAGCCCGGGCTTTGGTGCTCAAACCGGCGCTGATCCTGCTGGACGAGCCGACTTCGGCCCTCGACCGGACGGTGCAGCGGCAAGTGGTGGAGCTGTTGCGTTCACTGCAAGCCAAGTACAACCTGACGTATTTGTTCATCAGCCATGACCTGGCTGTCGTCAAAGCGCTGAGCCACCAGCTGATGGTGGTCAAGCATGGCCAAGTGGTCGAACAGGGAGACGCGCAAAGTATCTTTGCCGCCCCCCAACATCCGTATACACAGCAGTTGCTGGAGGCCGCTTTCCTGGCACCAGCCACTGCGCAATAACCTGAAAGAGGAGCAACACATGGGTTTTCTCGCCGGTAAGCGCGTACTGATCGTCGGTGTCGCCAGCAAGCTGTCCATCGCATCCGGCATCGCTGCCGCCATGCATCGCGAGGGCGCTGAGCTTGCCTTCACTTATCAGAACGAAAAACTGAAAGGTCGCGTCGAAGAGTTCGCACAGGGCTGGGGTTCGAGCCCTGAGCTGTGCTTCCCGTGCGACGTGGCCAGCGATGCAGAAATCGCCAAGGTCTTCGAAGAACTGAGCAAGAAGTGGGACGGCCTGGACTGCATCGTGCACTCCGTGGGCTTCGCACCGGGCGACCAACTGGACGGCGACTTCACCGAAGTCACCACCCGTGAAGGCTACCGCATCTCCCACGACATCAGCGCCTACAGCTTCGTCGCTCTGGCCAAGGCTGGTCGCGAAATGATGAAGGGCCGCAACGGCAGCCTGCTGACCCTGTCCTACCTGGGCGCCGAGCGCACCATGCCGAACTACAACGTCATGGGCATGGCCAAGGCTTCGCTGGAAGCCGGCGTACGTTACCTGGCTGGCTCCCTGGGTCCGGAAGGCACTCGCGTCAACTGCGTATCGGCCGGCCCGATCCGCACCCTGGCCGCTTCCGGCATCAAGAGCTTCCGCAAGATGCTGGCCGCCAACGAAGCGCAGACCCCGCTGCGTCGCAACGTCACCATCGAAGAAGTCGGCAACGTCGGCGCCTTCCTGTGCTCGGACCTGGCGTCCGGCATCAGCGGTGAAATCACCTACGTGGACGGCGGTTTCAACACCACCGCCATGGGCAACATCGAAGAGTAATCTTCGCGCTGCCGATAAAAAGCCCGCCGATTGGCGGGCTTTTTCATGCCCGTGATCTCATAAACAACGCAAACCCCATCGATGTGCCAATCAACGCCCCCGCGTGCTTGATACCGTCATGGCGCGCAGGCTCGCTCCCAAAACTGAAAAACACAGCGCTAGACTCAGTTCATCCCAACCGTTGATAGAGACCGCGCCTATGTCACTCAGCCCTTTCCATCTGGCCATTCCGGTGTACGACCTCGCCGCCGCCCGGCATTTCTACCGTGAAGTGTTCGGACTCGAGGAAGGTCGTTCCAGCGATCACTGGGTCGACTTCAATTTCTTTGGCCATCAACTGGTGATTCACCTGGCGCCGAAGAACGCATCGCAAGAAGCGGCGCACACCAACGCCGTGGACGGTCATGACGTGCCGGTACCGCATTTTGGTGTGGTGCTGGGGATGGAGGAATGGCATGCGCTGGCCGAGCGTTTGAAATCACTGGGCACACGCTTCGTGATCGAACCGGGAATTCGTTTTCAGGGACTGGTGGGCGAACAGGCGACGATGTTTTTGTTTGACCCGTGCGGCAATGCGCTGGAGTTCAAGGCGTTCAAGGATATCGGGCAGTTGTTTGCCAAGTGATTTGTGGTGCCTTCACTGGCGCCATCGCCAGCAGGCTGGCTCCCACAGGGAATGCATTTCAAATTGTGGGAGCCAGCCTGCTGGCGATAAGGCCAAAATTAACAACGCTTCAACGCCTGCTTGTGCTCATACATCGCCGCATCCGCATCCGCCAGCAACTTGTCCACGGTGTCATGGCGCTGCGGGTTGTATTCGATCTGGCCGACGCTGAAGCGAATCGCGTAACCACGGTGCAACGTGGCGTTGCGCTCTTCGAGGATTTCCTTGAGCCGCGCCATGATCCTGGTGGTTTCCACGTGACTTGAGCCAGTCAGCAGCGCCACGAATTCATCGCCACCCAGACGCCCGACCACATCGCTCTCGCGAAAGGCGATGCGCAGCACATCGGCGAAGTTCTTCAGCGCGCTGTCGCCCTCGGCGTGCCCATAAAGATCGTTGATCTGCTTGAAGTCATTGAGGTCGAAAAACAGCAGAGTTGCCGGTTTTTCCAGTCGCGCGCAGGCATCCAGCGCATGTTGGGCCAGCATCTTGAAGCCGCGACGGTTGGACAGCAGCGTCAGCTCGTCCATGCTCGCCATCTGCACGGCCATCAGTTCCTGCTCGGCCATGCCGGCCAGATCACGCAGCAAGGCGCGCTCTTCGTCGTCGAGCTCGCGGGGTTTGGTGTCGATCAGGCACAGCGTGCCCATCTTGTTGCCGTTGGGCACGGTCAGCGGATAACCGGCGTAGAAGCGGATATTCGGATCGCCGATCACCAGCGGATTGTCGTGAAAGCGCTCGTCCTCGCGGGCATCGCGCACCAGCAGCAGTTCGTCCTTGAGAATCGCGTGGCCACAGAACGAAACGTCCCGTGGGGTTTCGGTGGCGTCCAGGCCCACGCAGGACTTGAACCACTGCCGATCCTTGTCCACCAACGTAACCAATGCGATCGGCACGTTGAACAGACGCTTGGCCAGTCGCGTCAGCCGGTCGAAACGCTCCTCCGGTGCGGTGTCGAGCAGTTTCAGGTCCTGCAGCGCTTGAATGCGGACAGCTTCATTGGCGGGTTTGCCGGGTACCAGCATCACACACTCCTTTGTCGTCGATGCAGTTGAGCGTAGACCGAATCAGCGATGACTCAACCTCTCATCCGCCGACCACCGGACATGGCCCGCCCGCATCGGCCCACAGTTTGAACTGGGTCACGAAGATATCGTGCGGCACCGGCACCGGCGCGCGCCCTGCCCCGGGATTCCAGCCCCAGAGCACCAGTTTGTCTTCGTTGACGTGTTTGATCAGCGCGGCGAAGTCCCGGTCGCCGTTGCTGGCGCGGTCCTTGATCATCGCGCACAAGCGATCCGGCGGCAGGCCGATCCAGGCCATTTTGTGCGCGGCTGGCGGCAGGCTCCAGTGCGGCGCGCCGGGTGGCGCGTGAGGGCCGTAGCTGGCCGGCGGATTGCTTTCAGCGTGACAGGTAGCGCAGGGCAAACCGGCCGCGCCCTTGCCGTCCATGCCGCGCACCACGCTCATGGCGTGGGGGATGCCGGCGTCGAACTGCAACGGCGAATCGCCGGGAATGTGGCAGTTCTGGCAGCGCGGGCTCTGGAAGACTTTCTGCACCGTGCCGAAGGCTTTCAAGGCTTCCTGATCGTCGGCAAACAGGTCCGACGCGTAACCGCCCAGTCCGACCAGAATCACGGCGCCCAACAACAAATGTCGTTTCATCTCACACCCCCGACAATAACAGCGGCAGTTCCCGCAGGCGTTGCCCGGTCAGGGCGAACACCGCGTTGGCCACCGCCGGCGCCGTGGGCGGCACACCGGCCTCGCCGATGCCGCCGGGTTTGTCGGTGCTCGGCACGATGTGCACCTCGACCACCGGCATTTCATTGAGCCGCAACACTTGATAGTCGTGATAGTTGGACTGCACGACATGGCCGTCCTTGAGGGTCAGTTTGCTGTGCAGCGCCATGCCCAGGCCGAAGGTGATGCACGACTCCATCTGCGCCGCGATGCTCTGCGGGTTGACCGCAATCCCGCAGTCCACTGCGCAGACCACCCGATGCACGCGGATCGCCAGATTGTCCTGGGACACCTCGGCCACCTGCGCCACGTAACTGCCAAACGATTCGTGCACCGCTACGCCCAGCGCATGGCCGTCCGGCAACGGGGCTTTCCAGTTGGCCTTCTCCACCGCCAGATTCAACACGCCGAGATGTCGGGCATGATCCTTGAGCAGCGTTCGTCGGTACTCCACCGGGTCCTTGCCCGCCGCCGTGGCCATTTCATCGATCAGCGACTCCATGACAAACGCGGTGTGGCTATGGCCCACCGAACGCAGCCACAGCACGTTGATCCCGGTGGATGGCGAATGCAGATCGACCTGATGATGGGCCAGGCCCTTGATGTACGGGCTGTCCGAAACGCCTTCGACCGACGTCTGGTCGACGCCATTCTTGACCATGGTTTTCTCGAGCATGGTGCCGGCCATGATCGACTGCCCGACCAGCACATGCTGCCAGGCCAGCGGCATGCCGTCGGCGCCGAGGCCGATCTTCGCCTGATGCAGGAACATCGAGCGGTAGTAACCGCCGCGAATATCGTCTTCGCGCGACCACACGGTTTTCACGGGCATTGCGGCAGCCTTGGCCACTTGCACCGCTTCGGCGACAAAGTCCGAGGTCGGGTTGGCACGCCGGCCGAAACCGCCGCCGAGGAATTCGGTGTGAATCTCGACCTGCTCCGGTTTCAGCCCGGTGATCTTGCCGGCAACCATCTGATCCAATGTCTGGAACTGGGTGCCGGTCCAGATCTCGCACTTGTCGGCGCTGATCTTCACCGTGCAGTTGAGCGGCTCCATCGGCGCATGGGCCAGGTACGGCACGCTGTATTCGACGTCGATTTTCTTCGCTGCCTTGCCGAAGTTGCCCTTGGCATCGCCAGCCTGCGCCGCCGAAGTGCCCGGTGTGGCCGCCAGTTTGCGGAAACTCGCCAACAGCTTTTCACTGCTCAGATCAGCGTTCGGCCCCAGATCCCAATCGACCTTCAGCGCATCGCGACCGAGTTTCGCCGCCCAGTAATGCTCGGCGACCACCGCCACACCGGTCGGCACCTGCACCACTTTGTGCACGCCAGGAATCGCCAGGGCTTCTGCGCCTTCGAAGGATTTCACCGTGGCGCCAAACGCCGGCGCCCTAGCGACCATCGCCGTCATCAATCCTTCAAACTGCACGTCCATGCCGAACTTGGCGCGGCCAGTGATTTTCTCCGGCGTGTCGAGGCGTTTGGTGGGTTTGCCGATGACTTTCCAGTCTTTGGCTTCCTTGAAGGTGATCGACTTCGGATCAGGCACCGGCAGTTGCCCGGCGGCGTCCGCCAGTTCGCCGTAGGTGGCGCGGTTGTCGCCGGCAATCACCACGCCGGATTCGGTGCGGATCGTCGACGGGGCCACGTTGAAACGCTTCGCCGCCGCTTCGATCAGCATCTGCCGCGCCGTGGCGCCCGCGAGCCGGTAACGGTCGAACTCCATCCAGGTCGAGGTCGATCCGCCGGTAATCTGCATCCCGCCAAAACCGGGCATGCCGTAATCGGCGGCCGAGGCTGGCGAGTGCTCGACGCGGATTTTCGACCAGTCGGCGTCCAGCTCTTCGGCGATCAACATGGTCAGGCCGGTCCAGATGCCCTGGCCCATTTCCGAATGGCCGAGCAGCACAGTGACGCTGTTGTCCGCCGCAATCCGCAGGAACGCGTTCGGCGCAAACACCTTGCCTTCATTCTCGGCCGCCATGGCAAAACGGTTGCCGCCGGGCACCACGAACGCCACCACCAGACCACCGCCAAGCACCGCACTGCCCTTGAGAAATCCGCGACGGGATACAGGACTGTTCATCACTCACCTCCCCTCGCTCAGCCGATGTCGGCGGCACGTTTGACCGCCGCGCGGATTCTTGGGTACGTGCCGCAGCGGCAGATGTTGCCGGAGAGCGCCTGATCGATATCGCTGTCGGTGGGTTTGGGGATTTTCGCCAGCAACGCGGCGGCGGACATGATCTGCCCGGACTGGCAGTAACCGCACTGCACCACGTCCAGTTCGGCCCAGGCCTGCTGCACCGGGTGCGAACCGTCGCTCGACAAACCTTCGATGGTGAGGATTTTCTGGCCATGGGCGACGGCCGTGGCCGGGGTGATGCAGGAGCGCAGCGGCGCGCCATCGACGTGCACGGTGCAGGCACCGCACTGGGCCATGCCGCAACCGAATTTGGTACCGGTCAGGTGCGCGACATCGCGCAGGACCCAGAGCAACGGCATGTCCGCGGGGACATCGAGCTCCTGATCCTTGCCATTGATGTTCAAGGTCAGCATCGGGGACTTCCTCAGACTCACGGTGTTCTGAAGGGCGCTGCTACGGCTCTCGATGGCCGTGCGCACCTCGGCTTATCCCTTTCAGCTAAGCGCATTTTGACCCGACGACCAGCCGCTGCGACCACCGGTCATGGCTGTTTGGTGAGCGGCACGGGCAGGTTCAGCACGATCTGCGCGTCCTTGATCACGTCCAGGCGCAGGATCCGCGTCGCCCCGAGGCCATCGAGCAACTGGCTCAGCGGGCCGCCGTTGCGATCCAGCTGCACATCGCGAGGAAACAGACGTTGGGCAAAGGATAGTGTGTTGCTCTGCACCACGCTCTGGTGCCACAGGCCATCGACCTGATGAATCATGGTGGCGGTGCTCATGCGCGATTGCGGCGTGACGTTTTTCAGGGTCGGCAGCGGCGCTTTCAGCACCAGGTCCGGCAAGCCCTTGGGCCCGTCGATGCGGGCACTGACGCTGTTGCCGATGTTCACGTTGATGTCGGCGCGCCACTTGGGCAATTGATAGCCGTGCACGCCGCGCACCCGGGCGATTTCGGTGTTCACCGGCAGCGCCAGCACATGGGCGGTGAAACTGCGTCGGCGCATGGCGTCCATCAGTTCCCGCACGTGGGAGCCACGGGCGCCGGGGCGACGCACGACAATCGCCACGGAGACCTCGTCGTACGGGTCGTTGTCGCAAACCGAATAGGAGAAAAACGTCAGCGCTACCAGTCCGTAACCGGGAAACGCCCGCAGCGGTTCAAGCGGCGCAGGCAAGGTGGCGCGCAGTCGGTCCAGCGGCGCCAGGAACAGCAACTGCACGCTGCCGGAACGGTAATAGAAATTCGGCGCCCAGGTCGGCCCGACTCTCGACGCGACCTGCTGCTTGGGAATGCGCCGGAAGAAGTCGATGTTGCCGGCAGCCTTGTCCCGGGCCACTTCGTCGAGGTTGGGGTTCATCCGGAATCGGTCGTAGTAGCCGCCCTCCAGCACTTCGACCTTGTGCGTTCCGAATTCCACCTCTGTAAAGCGCTTGTTCATGTTCGCTGACCTTCTCGCTGATTGACCCGGCGGATGGCCGGTGAGCAAGACTCTAAGGTTCAACCAAACTTTAAGGTCAAGCGCACAACGGCTATGGCCCATCATTCACGCCAGCGATGACCGTTCGGAACTTGCTTGACCTTGAAGTGCACTTCAATCCTAGAGTTGATAACGCTTGTCATCACTCCCTTCGGGGTCACGTTCCGCATTTTCCAGGAGTCGCGAACATGGGATATGTCACAACGAAAGACGGCGTCGAGATCTTCTACAAGGACTGGGGCCCGAAAGACGCTCCGGTAATCCATTTCCACCACGGCTGGCCGCTCAGCGCGGACGACTGGGATGCGCAGATGCTGTTCTTCCTCGCGCAGGGCTTCCGGGTCGTGGCCCATGATCGACGGGGTCACGGGCGTTCGAGCCAGGTCTGGGACGGCCATGACATGGATCATTACGCCGACGACGTGGCGGCGGTGGTCAATCATCTGGGGACGCAGAAAGCTGTGCATGTCGGCCACTCCACCGGTGGCGGCGAAGTGATTCACTACATTGCCCGGCATGGCGAGGATCGGGTCTCCAAAGCCGCGATTATCAGCGCCGTGCCGCCGCTGATGGTGAAAACCGACAGCAATCCGGGCGGCTTGCCCAAATCGGTGTTCGACGATCTTCAGGCGCAACTGGCGGCCAATCGTTCGCAGTTCTATCACGATGTACCGGCCGGCCCGTTCTACGGCTACAACCGCCCCGGCGCCAAACCTTCGGAAGCAGTGGTTCTCAACTGGTGGCGTCAGGGCATGATGGGCGGCGCCAAGGCGCACTACGACGGGATCGTTGCGTTCTCGCAGACCGACTTCACCGCCGCCCTGAAAAGCATCTCGATCCCGGTGCTGGTCATGCACGGCGATGATGACCAGATCGTGCCGTATGAAAATGCCGGCGTGCTGTCGGCAAAACTGCTGAAAAACAGCACGCTGAAGATCTATCCGGGCTTCCCCCACGGGATGCCGACCACCGAGGCGCCGACGATCAACGCAGATCTGCTGGCGTTCATTCGCGGCTGATAGTGGCCGGGGTCAGGCGCCCTGCCTGACCCCGGCTATTCTTCGGTTCGCCCCGTTCCCTCGCGATCACGCACGTAATGTCCGGCCAAGGGGAAGTCCGGCAGCCACGACTCGCGACGCACCGTCCACAGCTCATAGGTGGGCTGGAACTGATCCGGTGCATCCAGCGCGCCGAGATTGACCTCGACTTCATCGCCACTGCGGCCAAACACCGACGAGCCACAGCGCGGACAGAAATGTCGCCCCGCATAGTCATGGGTTTCGCCGCTGATCGTCACCGCGTCCTCGGGAAAGATCGCCGACGCGGCAAACAGCGCGCCATGGTGTTTGCGGCAATCCAGACAATGGCAAACGCCAACCCTGTAGGGTCGCCCTGACGCCTCGATCCGCACTTCGCCGCACAGACAACCGCCGGTCAATCGATCCATGGGACACCTCGTCTGAAAATGGAATATCCGGTGAGTGAAAATAGCAGCCCACTGGGGGAACGCTTACAATCGTGGCCCATTAATACTATTCAGGCAGAACCGTTCTTTCATGGCGCTCGATCCTCTCACGATGCTCACCATTTCCACCGCCCTGGCCGCGGCGGCCGCCCTGTATCTGGCGGTCGAATGGCGCAGCATCCGCGAACCTTCCCTGCTGTTCTGGAGCGCCGGTTTCGCCACCATCACCGTCGGCTCGAGCCTCGCCCTGTTGCGCGCCAACGGTTATCCGCTGATCGGCATCTGGTTCGCCAACGGCCTGCTGGTGGTCGCGCACTGGCTGTTTCTGCTGGGGGTCGCACGGTTTACGCAGAAGCGCTTGTCGCGGGCCTGGTACTTGATGTTCCTGCTGTGGCTTTCGTTGCTGCTGTTACCGGAAGATCCGTCGTGGTCGAAGATCATGTTGATGGCCAACTCGCTGCTGGTGGCCGCGTTGATGCTGCGGGCCAGCCTGTTGCTGCGCCCGCATGGCAAGTCGTTGAGCGTCGGCGCGGTGCAACTGCGGTATGTGCTGCTGATCCACGGCGCGTTCTATTTCACCAAGGCGATCATCGCGGTGATTCCCGGCACGTTGATCGATCTGGCTTCACTGCGCGGCGAGATCATTCAGATTTCCCTGGTCGAGGGCGCGATGGCGATCATGCTGATCGCGCTGTCGATGACTGGCACTGAGCGCTATCGCCGGGAAAAACAGATTGCCGAACTCGCCGCCCGTGACCCGCTGACCGCGCTGTACAACCGTCGCGCCCTCGAAGTCCGCGCACCACGTCTGCTCGATGAAGTCTCCAGCGCCCGCCCCGGCGCCCTGCTACTGATCGACATCGACAACTTCAAACTAATCAACGACCTGTACGGCCACACCGCCGGCGACCGCTTGCTCATCGCCCTCAGCGAAATGATCCGCGCGGTGCTGCCCAAAGGTGCACTGGCGGCACGGCTGGGCGGTGACGAGTTCGTGATGCTGCTGGGCGATGCGTCCCACGCACAGATCATGCTGCTGGGCAGTGCGCTGCGTGAGCAGTTTCAGCAGATGACGTCCCAGACCTACACCACCCCGCAAGCGGTCACCCTGAGCATCGGCGCCAAGGTGTTCGATCAGCCGCCGGCCAGCCTCGCGGCGTTGATCGAGCAAGGTGACAGCGCGCTCTACGAATCCAAGCGCGCAGGTCGCAACCGGATTCAGCTGGCCGACTACACCTGACCTATCCTTGGCTGCATCCCGCGATCCCGGAGTCCGTCATGTCCTCGCCTGAATCCACCCTCCTCCAGAGCTGGCACCACAACGCCCGGGCCTGGACCGAAGCCGTGCGCAGCGGCTCTATCGAAAGCCGCCGGCAAGTGACCGACCAGGCCATTCTGCTGGCGGTGATGGGACGCCAGCCCGAGCGCGTGCTCGATCTGGGATGCGGCGAAGGCTGGCTGTTGCGGGCGCTGGTCGAGCGTGGGTTCGAGGCAGTCGGCGTGGACGGTGATGCGACGCTGGTCGAGGCCGCGCAGTTGGCCGGTTCATCGCCCGTGCATGTCGCCAGTTACGAAGATCTGGTTGAAGCGAAAGTCGACATCGGCCGTGATTACGACCTGATCTGCGCCAACTTTTCCCTTCTGCATCAGGACATCATCCCGCTGCTCGCGGCGATGAATGCCCTGCTCGTGCCCGGCGGTGCGCTGGTGATCCAGACGCTGCATCCGTGGTCGGTGGCCGCCGGTGATTATCAGGACGGCTGGCGGGAAGAAACCTTCGACGGGTTCCAGGGCGAGTGGTCGCCGATGCCATGGTATTTCCGCACCCTGTCCAGTTGGCTGAATGCGCTGGACATGGCCGGCCTGCAATTGACCGGCCTACGCGAGCCGCAGCACCCGCAAAGCCCGGTCCCGCAGTCGTTGCTGATGATTGCCGAGCGTCGCGGGTAAATCGCTAGAGCCTCGGTTTAAGCAGAATCCCGGTGTAATGCCGTAAAAACAGCGCGAACCCCGCGCACCAGAGCACCACGGACAACCCCAGCCCCAGGCTGGAAAACGGCACCAGCAACACCCGGCAACCCGCCGCGATCAACACCAACGCAAACCCAAGCACCACGCCCTTCGCCGGTTGCAACAAGCGGCCAGTGTGACCAAGGCTGACTCGCGCAATCATCGCCAGAATCAATCCGCCGACACCGCCAACGGCCAGCGCATGAGTCGCCAGGCTTTGCTGGCCGAGCAGCCCCAGATGCCACGCCGCCATGGCCCAGATCGCCAGCGCCATCCAGCCGTAAGCCAGGTACAACGACCAGAGCAGTGGCACCCGCCACATCCCGCGATCATGCCAGCGGATCAGCCGCCATATTTGCAAACTGCCGGTGAGCGCAAACAGCGCGGCCAGCCACACCCGAGGTGAATCGTTGAGACCCGCCACAAACGTGATCGCCGTCAGCAGACTGCCAATCAACAGTAACCGCGTAGGCAACGGATGGCTGGCCGGTGCGGGTGGACGGTTCAAGCCGCGCTGAATGAAAAACGGAATCACCCGCCCGCCGATCACCGTCATCAGTGCCGTAATCAGCCACAGCGCACCCAGCACGCCTTGGCGTTGCAGACCGGTGTCGTCGTTGAACAGGCCGATCAAGGTCAATGCCTGACAACCGGCCATCAGCCCGAGTACCAGCACAATCGGATAGTTGTCACGTTTGCCCGCAGCAATCAGATCCCGCGCCAGCATCACCGCCAGCAGCGGCAGGAAAATCCATTGCAGCACGAGGATCAATGCCACTGGCAACGGCATCCACCACGCCACTCGACCGAGCAACCAGACGGCCACCAATGCAATCAACGCCCCGCCGCGCACGCCGGGAGTTCCGGTCCAGTTGGGCACCGCCGTCAGCAAAAAACCGGCAACGATTGCCGTCGCGAAACCGAACGGCATTTCATGCCGATGCCAGGCGAGCATGGCGCCCGCCGGTTGCAGATCGAACCAGTGGCCGTAAAGCCACAAGCCCCAGACCAGGATTGCCAGAGCGGCGAATCCGGCACCCGCCAGAAACAGCGGCCGAAAGCCCAGGCTGAACAGAGGCGCTGCGGCGAGTCTGCGCATCTCAGGCCACCGCCGTTGCAGGAGAATGGGCCAACCGGTATTGCGACAGCAGACGCATCACATAGCCGATCTTGATCAGCGTCGGGCCGACAATGGTCATGGCATGCATCGCCACCAGCAACGCAATCGGCATGTGGCCCTGATACAGATAAGCGCCATAGATCCCGGCCAGCAACATGACCAGACCGGCGACGAGCATTTTGCTCGACAGGTGCAGAACGTTCAGCGGACTCTCGAAGAAAGCGAACATGTTTTCGTACTCCTGAGCGGATCGGTTTGTACGCAAGACATTTCAACTTGCGTGCCAGATTATTCGCCCAGCAATATCAGTCAGTTGCGCAAAAACGAGTCAATTTGACACAGACGCAAAGTAGTCATTTTGACAAACAAAAAGGTCAATACGACTACACCCCATCCTCCTTGCATCCAACCATCGATCCGCGGCACCGCCAGCCGAGCACAGACTGGCTACGCTATTAATCCAGCGTGTCCAACCTGCCGAGGAAGACTGCCATGCAACGCTTTCAAAAACTCACGCCCTGCCTGTGGTTCGACGATCAGGCCGAAGCGGCGGCGAAGTTTTACTGCTCGATCTTCGACCACTCGAAAATCACTGCCCTCACCCACTACAGCAAAGTCGGCCAGGAATTCCATGGTCGGCCGGAAGGCTCGGTGATGACCGTCAGTTTCGAACTCGACGGCCAGACTTTTACCGGGCTCAACGGTGGGCCGGTGTTCAAGTTCAATGAGGCGATATCGTTTCAGGTCAACTGCCAGAACCAGGAAGAAGTCGACCATTTCTGGGGCAATCTCAGCGCCGGCGGACCGGTTGAGGCGCAGCAATGCGGCTGGCTCAAGGACAAGTTCGGCGTGTCGTGGCAGATCGTGCCGGTGGCGTTCATGCACATGATGACCGACCCCGACCAGACCAAGGCCCAACGGGCGATGCAGGCCATGCTCGGGATGAAAAAACTCGACATCGCCGAACTCGAGCGAGCCTTCGCCGGCCAGAGCTAATACACTCGGGCACTGGCCTGCCGAGAACCACAACGATGAAACACGCTGCTGCCAAGAACCCCGAACAAGCCCCGCGCTTCTGGCGCGACGACGCCCTGCCCTTCATCGAGGCGCGGGCCATCGCCGATGGCCGCGAGGTCTGCTATTCACGACACTCCCACGCGCACTTTTCCATCGGCGCGATCACCGCCGGGCGCAGCACTTATGTGCATGAGCAATCCTCGTTCGAAGTGTCGGCCGGCACGGTGGTGCTGATGAATCCGGGGGATGTGCACGCGTGCAATCCGATCAATGATCAGCCGTGGTCGTATTTGATGTTGTACGTGGAAACGCCGTGGCTGACGGATCTGCAGCATCAACTGGGCTTCAGTGCGGAACTTGAGTTTCGGCGGTTTTCCGATACCCACTTGAATGACGCCCGTCTGTTTCGCGACTTGAATGCGTTATACGGCGTATTGGTCGACGATCAACAAGACGTGCTGCGCAAACAGAGCGCGGCGGTGGAATTTTTCAGCGACCTGCAACTGTGTCTGAACCCTATCGAGCCATCGTTGCGAGAACCGAATTTCAAACTCGAACGCGCCGCCGACTTCATCCGCCGGCACTGCACCGATCTGCTCAGCCTCGACGACATTTGCACGGCTGCCGATTTGTCACCGTCGTACCTGATTCGTGCTTTCAAACAGCATTTCGGCATGACGCCCCATGCGTTTTTGGTCAACCAGCGCATTCAGTTTGCGCGTGAGTGTTTGCGGCGCGGGCAGTTGATTGCGGATGTGGCGCTGGAGGCCGGGTTTGCCGATCAGGCGCATTTTCAGCGGGCGTTCAAGCAGCATCTGGCGGCGACGCCGGGGCAGTATCGGGGGTGAAAGCAAAAACGGCCCGCATTGCTGCGGGCCGTAAATGTAATCGACAGAGTCATTGGTCAATGACCTTGCTGCTAGTAATCAAAACGCACGCCCTTTCCGATCACTTGTACCAGATTATGTGAAAGTCATTTGTTTACTGAATCGAGTCCAGGCACCAATCGAAGCAATATAAAAAGTCACAGTCACAGTTTGCTTGACCGTATTTACTACGTCGAATGTACAGTCCCAGGTTCCCCTCCGCAGAGGTATATTCGCTACCTGACCTCCGTAGCCCAAGAAATAAGCGCTACCGGATACTTGAACGTTCAGCGTCATAGATTGATTTATATCAAGGGTGTCGTAGGTCACTCTGTTTGGCGACAAGCCATCAGCTGCGGCTCCCGAAGCAACGTGTGCTCTTACTTCCGCTATACCAGCGGATGCATTTACAGGAAACGACCCTGAAAAAGTCATTGAGCCCGTGGTAGCTGAACCTGTTGCATAAGCGGTCGTCACGCTTACGGTCTGAGCAGTCGTATTGGAGACAGGCAATATTGCCTTCCCTTGCGAGTTCAGCGTGACAGTAATTGCGTTGGATGCATTGCTGAATCGCGCATTCCCGGACAAATTGGCGGTAACCTGGCTACTCGGCTGGCCACTGATCGTGACGGAGTTTGTTGCTCTAGTGTGTGGCCAGTCGTACGGCAAAGCTGACACGGCCAAGCCGCCAGAAGAAATGTGCATGACAAGGGGTGCGAGGGTATTTACCGTCAGATTCCAGACATTGGAGTAAACAGGGTTGCCAAGGTGATACAGCGACTGAATGTAGAACCGGTGGGGACCCTGAGCGACCGTGATGGTGATCGAATAGTTTCCCGCCGCGTCGGCGGTCACCTTGCCCAACGACTTCGCGGTCGCGCCACTGCCATCGTACAACTCGCCCTGCTGACCGGGGCTCAGCTTGCCGCTGATCACCAGTGTGAGTGCCGTGGTGGTTCCTGCGTTGGCAACAGGTTTACCGGTGGCGGTGTTTTCGTTCACGTTAACGATGGTTGGCACAATGAGCGCCACAGCATTGATCGTGTAAACCTGATCCGCAAATTTCGTCGCCGTCGTAGGGTCGTTGCTCTTGTCTTCCGACACCGAGAACTGCACCGTCAGCTTAGTGCCATCGCCCAGCTGCGCCAGATAGCTGTTGACCACGGTTTGCACGTATCTGCCCAAGCTGATCCAGGACGGATTGCTCCTTGCTGGAAAGCCGTTCCAGAGTTTCAAATTGTGCACGGTGCCGTCGGGCTTGAAGCCCAGCAGTTCCAGCCAGCACGGCTGATCGGGAACCATATCCGTCCAGGTCAGCGCATGAATTGTGGCGTTTTTTCCCGCCAACGCTGGAACGTCCAGCACTCTCTTGTTTGCTTCCGCTTCCACGATGATCGGCGGGTTATAGACTTTCTGTTTGGCGGTAATGGTGATTGAAGTCGTTGGCGACACATTGCTGTTGCTCAACTGATCGACCACCTTGGCGTATACCTGATGGGTGCCGTCACCGATCTGCTGAAGGTCAGTGGCCGTCAGGGTGTAGGTCACCGGGTTGGAAGGATGGACGTAGGGGATGGTTTTTCTCCATGTCCCCACGGTCAGCGTCAGCACGTCATATTCGCGCGGTTTGCTGCGCGTAAAAGTGAACGTGGCCGGCTGCCCCGGGCCGATGCTGGCCGGATGGCTGACCGTGATGCCGGAGACCGGGTTGTTGAACAGCACCTTCAGTATCGGATCGGATTTATCTTTATTACCGCTGACTTCAGTGACTTCGTAGTGCAGGGTATTGAGGCCATCAACCAACCATCCCCATGGCAACTCCATCCAGATGCGGTCGTTTTCTTTGCCCGGCTTGACAGTCTCGATCACGGAGGTTGCCTGGTCGTTGACCCACAGTCTTACGGAGTCACCGATGGCAAGAGAAGAGGAAAACAACATGACCGGGTCGATCACCATGAAGAGTTTGGTGGAGGGCGAATGAATGCTTTCGGGAATGCCGAGATGGTAGGCCCCTGGCGGTTGCAGGTTTTCTTCTGCGCCTGGGACAGCCATCGGATAAAGCTTGAGCAAGTCGTTGATCTGTGTCGAATTGACGTTGATGTTCATGCTCTTCTCCAGGCGTACGGTGGGAAGCCCTCTTCGGGGCGAGGTTCATGACACCGTGAAAGCAGAGCATCGTCACCTGTCAGATCTGACAGGGGAGCGTGGTTTCAAGACGAATGGTCATCGGCGAACGGCTTTCCTGCAGATGCAAAAACGGCCCCGCAAAGGGGCCGTTTCGGATTCAGCACTCAGGGCCGAGGTTCTGCCGCCACGTCCAGGTTATCCAGCGCCCGGTTCACCGCCAGCTCGCCCAGCATGATCAGTTGCGCAATGCCCAGCAGCACATGCCGCTGCGAGCCGTCCACCAACCCGGCGAAGTCGGTGGCCATGGTTTTGGCGCAGGTCAGGGTTTCGCAGGCGTCGGCCAGCAGTTCTTCGCTGTCGATGCCGGGGGCGATGAGGTAGCGGGTGTTGGGTTTGAGCAGCGGTTTTCGGGGGAGCAACGGATTGAGGTAGTGATCGAGGGCGCGTTCGGCGGCTTCGTGGAATGTCTTGGAATCGAGGGTTTCGTAGGGCGAAGTGGTGTCGGTTTCGGGTGGGTTTGGCGTTGGTTTGATCATTGTAAAACTCCCTGATTAATGGAGCTGCCACGGTTCGCTGCGAAACGAAGAGAGGTGGCAGCTGTACGCGGGTTCGCAGACCGGGAATCAAGGAACCCGGCATACCCGAAGGTATCCCGCGCACAACCGCCATTACGCGACCAGCAAAAAATGCTGAACGGAAACGACGCTCTGGGCGCCTTGATTGATCCGGGCTGCGAAACCCGATCGCTGATTCGTCAGCGACCGGCCCACAATAGAACCCGGTCCCAAGGCCCACAAGCCGGCGGATTCTGGCGGATGCGTAGGCAAAGGCGCAAGGTTGCGTGGCTTTGCGGACATAAACTTCAACACTCTTCAACGAGGGCTTCCGAAGGCCCGGAAACGACAAAACCCGCGCTCCCCATTGCAAGGAACCGCGGGTTTACATAGTGGGGACTGGTAAATAAATGCGTCCCCTTTTTCTCTCTTTTTCTCTCTTTTTCTCTCATTTCGAGTATTCCACTGTTTTTTGCTCAGCTGTTTTCTTAACTCTACATACCCGGAAAAATATACATATTTATCGTCAACAACATTCCAGGCCTTTCAAATCAACCTCCCCCTTCAACCCTGACACCGCAAAGAAATACTTAGAACAGCTATCACCACAAACTTTACGCCTTGTCGCCGTACTCTAAAAACCGCCCTCACAAACACGACAAACAAAAAAAAGATCATCTAATTCTATTTATTTCACTATTAGAGAATGGATTCCGAATCATGAAACCAGCAGACAACCACGCTTACGATTCCACAGACTCACTTCAGAAAAATAAAGTAAGCCAGACCATTACAAACTTCATCAGCGATGAATACGCCGTTGAACGCCTCGACTGGAAATGCAACGAAATCCTGGTTTCGTGTGTGGAAGACAGCACATTCGACCGACTTCATCGCAACGGCAAAGTGTCGCTTTCCATACTTCTGCGCCACGATGATTTTCACTTTGTCCGCGCTTGGCGCAAAATTCCGGACAACGCTGTGTTTCTGCTGGACGAGCATGGGCGTCTCTACTTCAGTTACCGAAACATGGTCGCCAGCAACGACCGGCCCGCTACCCCCTTTGTTTCTCCCCGGGATATCACCGCGGATGTCGCAGGTCTGACGAGCTTCGGCGACAGCCTCGAACTTCTGGCCAAGGTCGCCGAATCCACTGGCGGCTGGATCGTTACGGGAGGCGAAGTGACGCTCGGCCAGTGGCTGCGATTCAACGGGCTGCAAGTGCCGGACACCGAACAAGACACCCGCAACTTGCTCGATCTGTTGAACTTCTCGACATTGCCTGAGCCTCCGAAGTATGGAAACTATTGGCAACTTCTGGACGCGCCCGACGAGTCGCCGTTCAAACTTGTGGGAAACAAGCGGGTCATGCTTCTTGAACTGACACAAAGTTGCACGCAGGATTCTGAAGCCATCATCAATGGCCTCGGCAGACGCGTGCTGATTGAAAGCGTACCGGGCGACGGCGCTACAGCCAGTACGGACTATCGCCTGCAGCAAGTGCTCGAAAGTGCGGCGTTAAGGCACGGGCAATATTACCTGTCGAAATTGGGCTGGCTTGATGAAACAGCAGCAACAAAACAATCGACTGAACTGGCAGAACAACTGGCAGCTGCCGTGATCTTGCTGGACCTCGACCCGGGGCTCAATATCGCCAATACCCACTTCGCCGGCTTTGATCTGTATTCAAAAAGCTACTTCAAACAGCATCCCTCCCGGATTCGGGTCGACCTGGAAGCGCATCTGATCAAGAACCTGCACATCGCCCCCCCACTCGCGCCGCTGGTGGCACAAATGGTTTTGGCAGGCATGGCCCCCGAGTACCTCTTTCCAGACTGGCCGCCCAGCCTGCAGATGGGGACTCCGGCCTGCGTGATCGCTACGCAGGCTATACATCTGGTTGAAGCGCTGGTTCCCGGCGCCAGCCGCAGAATGACCTATCAACATTTGATGGGATTCAGCCAGTCGACAAAATCACTCGCGCCACTGGCGGCATTGCAGGCCGAGGGAACGGTGGATCCGGTGGTGACCTGGGCCTGGATGAACGGCCTCATCACGCGCGATGCGCGAGGCGATCTCACGCCAAAAGAGATCGAGCGCGCCATACGCGAGTACGATCAGTACGTCGCCATGATGCTGGAAGCCACTGAACGTTTTTCCAGGCCATTTCCTGATCGCAGACAGCTCGCGCTGCAAGAACTCAAGTCTCGGGAACCGGATTGCGACCCCGATGAACTGCTGGTCAAACACCGTGGCAGTGGCGGTGGCGCCGGTCGCAAAGTGTCGGTGCTGGATCTCTACATGAGTGACGAGCTGCACACCCAAGACTGGGATCGCATCAGAGGCACCAGTATCTACAAATCTTTTCCGAGATTGCCCGATCTGTTTCCCGTTACCGAGCTTTACGAAACGGAGACCGCCAGTCACTTCGACGCCGTCCTCGATGGGTTGACGCGCAACATCCAGATCGCCATTTCACAGCTGTTTCCGGAAGATGCAGCGTCTATCGAAGACGGAGCGATCGGTGTCTATTGCGTTCAGCAGATGAACTACAAACCGGCGAGAGTCACCGGTCGTTATGGCATCAGCCCTGCCACTTACATCCCGGGAGAAACCGGTCGTTATGGCGTCATTCTCTGTGTACAGCATGGCTACGCCATCAAGTGTTTTGAGCTGTTTCCTCTCCGGATGGAGTGTCGGCACAACCCTGATCTGGAAACACTCTTCAATCCGCTGGTTTCCGGAAGCGTCTTCCAGCTCGACACTCGATTCACCGATCAGAAGCAACTCGAAAGAGCCCCCGTTGATCTACAGGCCTATCTGCAAAACGTCACCCCCAGGGCCAACGTCAAATCCAGAATCCAGATCCGCAAGATTGGTGCATTTGAAGCCCCCGGCGCGTATGAAAAGCGGGACGATCAAACACCCCTGTACCGATCCGCACGCGTGAAAGACCTGGGCTCGCTGATCGCCAGAAAAAATCCGTATATCACCGAGCAGGAAATCCACCAACTGGGTCTGCAACAAACCGTACGGGAGAAGGCGATTGAAAAGACCGACGCCATCTTCAACATGATTCTCAACCTGATCATCCCCTTCAAGAGCTGCGTCGAAGGACTGACGTCAGGGGATCCGAAGAAACAGGGTGGTGCAATTTTCGACTGCATTGTCGATGCCGCCGTTCTCGCAATGACCCTCTTCGCTGCGCCAGCGGCAATCGCTGCCGCCGCCAGTAAAGCCGCGAACATCGCCGGCAAACTACTGTCGGCTTCGCGGGTTCTGGCCAGCACGGCCCTCAGTCTGTTCAACCCGATATCGGGTTTGCCGCAACTGCTCAAGGCCGGTGGAAAACTGCTCGGCCGAGGTGTTGCGAAATTGAGCGCAAGTGCCCTCTCACTTGCCCACCAAGCCAAACAGCAACTGAGGTTCTTGACCGGCGCCAACAGTTACGACCTGCTCAAGGTCATTGATCACAGCGGCTCGGCAGTACACACGCGGATGTCGCTGGACACGGTTTCGCATGCTCGGGCACTGCTCAAAAGCGATGCCATCGAAACGGTACAACACGTCGTTACGCGTTTGAGCGACAAGAATTTCAAGCTGCCCAAAGGGGCAACTGAAACAGAATTGCGCCACCTCGCAAACAACGCCGTGAAGGAATCCGCGTACCAGTCGAAACAGGCAGGCGATCTGGAGTCGCTGATCGGTCGAGGGGCTTTGGAAGAGCTGACAGAAGCATTCATCAAGGGCCACCCCGTCCAGCTCAACGATGCGCGCAGCACGGCGCAGGGTTACACCGAAACACTGGCTGTCCTTTACGAACTCGAGAGTAGAAAAGCCCGATACATGAAGGGCTATCAGCAAGACATTCTTAATCTGGATCTGGGCAAATCACCGTACACCGACGTGATGCCGGAAGCGCGCTTCAATCCCCTTGGCTATACCGATCCGTCACAACGAGCCACCGCGTGGATGTTGAACGGATCGAGCTCCAGCGGTAACGACTTCGACAATGTCCTTGGGGTATTGCGCGATTACACCGCGAACAAGGCCCCCCTGAACGACCCGAACGTGATCAGGGAAATTCATCGCAAACTTGTGCCGGACGCTGTAGGGCGGGTGCGCGATGCCGGCGCACCGACCAAGTACGGCAGCAGCCCTACCGGATTCGCGCTGCTCGAACAGCATCTGAAAAACCTGGACCCAAGCCATCCGCACTTTGACAAACAGGTATTGGGAGCTGTAGTCGGCTTTCAGGGCTTCGGTGACGGCAACGGTCGTACGGCCAGTGCTCTGTATTCGATCAGCCAACTGCGAGACAACCGATTCACGGCCATGCCGCCCCACATCTTCAGGGAACTCAACGGCATTTTCTGACGATGCCAGATTGATCTGATGACAACAGATCCGTACTCCGCCTGCCGGAGTACGGATCAGGGCAGCAGCAAATACCCCGCACTCACGGCCAACAGCAACGCCATCACCCGATTGAACAAGCGCATTCCCGCCGGATTGTGCAGATAGCCACGCAGAAACGTCCCGGCATATACCCAGCACCCGACCGACAAATAACAGATCACCAGATACACCGCCGCAAACTGCCACACCAACCGCGCCTCGCCATCGGCGACAAATGCACCCATCCCCGCCACGCAGGCCAGCCAGGCCTTGGGATTGAGCCACTGCATCACCGCGCCGTAGAGCATCGATGGCGCACGTCCCGATTCGCCTGCATTCAACTGGCCGTTATCGGTGGCCAGTTTCCAGGCCATGAACAGCAGAAACGCCACCCCGGCCAGTTGCACCACACGGGTCAGCGCCGGCCACAGTTTCAACACTTCATGCAGCCCCAGCCCCATCAACACCAGCAACAACACAAACCCCAGCGTCGCCCCGGCCACATGCCGCTGGCTGGCGCGAAAGCCGAACTGCGCGCCGGAGCTCAACGCCACGATATTCACCGGCCCCGGGGTAATGGACGCGGCCAGGGCAAACGCCGCCATCGATACAATCAGACTCATCGCACACCTGCTTCAAATCGAGGAACAAGGCGCCCAGAGTAGCCACCACTCACCGAACGGTATTGAAGGAAATTACCCCAGCACGCGCAGACCCACTACGCTCTGGCTATGCGATTACTCACGACCTGGAAGTCTGCCCTCGATGATTCTGATTCTGTTGCCCAGCGCCGATTACGACCCCACCGAAAGCAGCGTGCCCTGGCAGGCGATGCGCGACGCGGGCATCGAAGTACGTTTCGCCACCCCACAAGGCTTGCCTGCCCATGCCGATCCACGGTTGGTGGAAATCGGCTTCGGCCCGTTGAGTTCGATGCTGATGACGCGCAAGGCCGATCTGGACAGTTACAAGCAGATGATCGAGTCCGACGCGTTCAGGCAGCCGCTGGCGTATGCCGATGTCGACACAAACCGGTTTGACGGTCTGCTGATCCCCGGCGGTCATGCCAAGGGGATGCGCACGCTGCTGGAATCGACGCAGGCCCGGCAGATCGCCCTGCAGTTTTTCAAGGCCGAAAAACCCGTGGCGGCGGTGTGTCATGGCGTGCTGTTGCTGGCGCGCACGCTCGACCCCGACACCGGGCGTTCGGTGTTGTTCGGGCGCAAGGTCACGGCGTTGCTCGCGGCCACCATGGAGTTGCCGGCGTGGCTGATGACCTCGTTCTGGCTGGGGCGTTATTACCGCACTTACAAGCAGACCGTTCAGGCGGAAGTGACCGCCGCCCTGTCGCGCAGATCCGATTTTGTCCGTGGGCCACTGATCGCCAAGCGAGATAGCGCGCAGGCACCACAAGCGGGATTTGTGGTGCGCGACGGGCAACTGCTGACGGCGCGCTGGCCCGGCGATTGCCATCGATTCGCCGCAGAATGGGTGGCCATGTTGCAGGCCACCCAACGCTGATCCGCTGTTTCAGTCCTGACGCGGCACGGTGAAACGGAACTCGCTGCCCTGCCCCGGCTCACTCTCGGCAACGATCCGCCCGCCATGGGCCTCGACGATGCCTTGCGTGATGTACAGACCCAGCCCGGTGCCGGTCGGATTGCCTTCCTTCACCGTCCAGTAACGGTCGAACACATGCGGCAAGTGATCCTTGGGAATGCCTTCGCCGCTGTCGCGTACCGTGAAAACGATGTCGTCACCAACCGATTTGGCATACACATCGACCGTGCCCAGGCGCGGCGTGAATTTGATCGCGTTGCCGACCAGATTCGACAGCACCTGGAACAGTCGCTCGGGGTCGGCGTGAATGCTCAGGTCAGGATCGGCCTCGAACGAGATGCTGATGTCCTTGTCCAGCGCCAGCGGCGCCAGCAGTGATTGGGCCTCTTCGAACATCTGCGCGACATCGAGTTTCTGCGGCGCGATGGTGTAGCGCCCGGCGTCGATTTTCGAGGTATCGAGCAAGTCCTCCAGCAGCGTGTTCATGCGCCCGGCGGCTTGTTGCATGGTGTCGATCGCGGTCGAGATACGTCGCGAAGTGTGCGGCCCGTCGGAGCTGAAGGCCTTCTGCATCATGCCGCACAGCATGGAAATCACGGTCATCGGGTTGCGCAGATCGTGGGAAACCACAGCGACCAACTCATCGCGGGCACGCACCGCTTCCTGCTCGCGGCGCACCTGGCGGGCCAGGTCGTTTTCCAGTGCCGAGCGGCGCAGATCGTTGGCGGCAAACAGATCGCCGTGGCTCCACTTGGTGGAAATCCCGGCCATTTCGACTTTCCAGATTTCGAACGAGGTACGCGGCCGCAGGCGCAGGCCGGCGTCGGAGTTTTCCAGGTCCAGCGGCTTGCGCGGATCACCGCTCCAGTTGATGTTCTCTTTGACTTCCGGTCGGAACCACAGCACGCCGTTGTCCACCGGTTTGGGCAGGCTCATGGCAAGCACGCCGCTAGCGACCTGCTGATACTGCTCGGCCGGCGGGTAGACGCTGGCCAGGTGATGACTGGCAAACACCGGCTCGCCGCGCTCCTGCAACCATTTGTGCAGGGCGCGAATGTCTTCCGGCTCCGGGCAGTTGCCGTAACGGTGCAATTGCCTGTCTTCGATGATCGCGATGCCGCCGGCATTGGCCAGCGCCATCAGGACCTGCGGTTGGTTGGCCAAGCCATCGAAGACGTTCTGCGGCGAATCGATCATCGCCTGATTGAGCAATGCCAGCGCCTCGACCTTTTCTTCCCGTTGACGGCTGACTTCCAGCGCTTCCATCGCACTGATCTGCAACGACAGCACTTGGCCGATGGTCTGGCACGCCGTGCGCAATTCGTGCGGCACGTGCAGCGGCTGGCGGTTGCCGCAACTGATCAGGCCCCAGAGCCGGTCACCCTTGAGCAGGGAAATACTCATCGAGGACAGCACGCCCATGTTCTTCATGTACTGGCAGTGGATCGGCGACACGCTGCGCAGCGTGGCGAAACTCAGGTCCAGCGGGGTCTCGGTGTCCGGGCGCAACTTGGGCACCAGCGGCACCGGTTGGTAGTCGGCATTCGGGATGATCCGCAGCCAATTGGTGCGGTACAACTCGCGGGCCTGCTCGGGGATGTCGGACGCGGGGAAGAACAAGCCGTTGAAGACTTCCATCGACGGATCGGACGCTTCGGCGATGACCTGACCGTGGCCCTCCTCTTCGAAGCGATAGATCAGCACCCGGTCGTAACCGGTCATGGCCTGGATTTCCTTGACGCTGATGTCGTACAGCGCTTGCAGGCTCTGGGCCTTTTGCAGGCGCGCGAGCATCCGCCCCAGGTGGGTTTCGGTGCCGGCGACGTTGCGCGGCTGGAAGTTTTCGACGTGGATTTCCAGCTCCAGGATCAGCACATCCTGATGCCGGTGCAGCAAGCCTTCGAACGCAGTGCCATTGAGGCGAAAGTGCAGCGGCGGCGCATCGGACCAGGCCGGTTGCTGCAAAGCCTGGCGAACCTGCGCGGCGTGGGCATCGCCGATCAGGCTTTGCAGTGGCTGGCCGATCAGCTCTTGTGCCGGTCGCGCGAGCAAGGTCTCGACGTTGGCGCTGATCTGGATAATCGAAAGGTCTGGCTCGCTCAGGGTCAACAGCAGACCGTGCGGCTGGATCGCGCCGGGAAAGCGGATCGGCTCGTCGGCGCAGTTGGCCAGCAACTCTTCAAAGGCTTCTTTGTCTTGCGGGGTCATACCAGAACCTCCTGGCTTTCGAGCCAGCGCTCGAAACAGCTGAATGTAGTGTGGGCGGCCGCCACGACGGCTTTACGTTCGTCGGCGTCCATCGGGCGGCTGCCCAGGTATTCGATGAAATCGCGCCAGCGCCGGCCGGTGGCAGCGCCGTAGATGTCCAGAAACGCTGCGCCGTTGTCCGCGCCCAGGCTTAGCCGGGTGGCGATTTCCCGGCGCAGGATCTGCCCGCCGAGGGTCGCGCCTTCCAGCACGTACAGCACGCCCAGGCACGCGGCGGCGGAGTCGATGGCGGGCAACTGGCGGCAGAGCGAAAAGTCCCCGTCGCTTGCACCCAGCGCGTGCAGATCGCGTTGCAGGGTCGGCGCCTTGAGGCGCGAAACCAGATCGAAATCGGCGGGAATTTCGCCGCTGTCCTGCAATGCGCTTTCCAGTGGCTGATAGAAGCCGTAATAGGCGCGCATCAGTCGCTCGAAAGCTTGCAGATCAAGGGTGTCGGAGAAAAAAGGAAGGCGTTTTTCCAGCGCAATGTGCAGTTCGGCCGTGCCGGCGCGCAGATCCTGCAACACCGGTGGTACATGAACCTCGCGGGCCTTTGCTTGCATGTAGTCGCTCGTACAGTGGGCCGCCTGCGGCCATGGGGGAATGGAAAAGCTTGGCGCGAAAGCTTACACGGCAATTGTCCTTTCTGACCCGTCAGATGGATTTTTCTGGGGGATTCATCACCCTGTGACGGTTTCAGAGTTGACGGCCCGGCAGAAAGTTCGAACGGATTCACGCCCGCCCATCGCTGTACCGCGACTCTGCTGCCTGACTGTACGGTTCAGGCCCGCACGCCCGCGTGATAAAAATAGCGCTCCTGCCACCGGAGCCCGCCCCATGGATCTCGCCACCCTCTCCCTGTTTCTGCCCGCCTGTTTCGCCTTGAACATGGCGCCGGGGCCGAACAACCTGCTGTCAGTCAGCAACGCCACCCGCTACGGCTATCGTCGCGCCTGCGTGGCCGGTGTCGGTCGGTTGTTGGCGTTTGCCGGGATGATCGCCCTCGCGGCGGCGGGGCTGGCGGTGGTGCTGCAAACGTCCGAGCTGTTGTTCTATGGGATCAAGATTGTTGGCGCGGGGTATCTGCTGTACCTGGCGTGGCAGCTGTGGCGGGCCAATCCTGCTGCCGAAGACGCGGTTGCAGCGCCGGCGAGCGGGCTTCTGGCCCTGGCGCGTCAGGAGTTTTTAGTGGCAGCAGGCAATCCCAAGGCAATCCTGATCTTCACCGCATTCCTGCCGCAATTCGTCGACCCGACCCGCGCCATCACCCCGCAATTCATGCTGCTGGGCGTGCTGTTTCTGCTGCTGGAATGGATCGCCATCAGCGCCTACGCCTACATGGGCCTGCACATGCGCCGCTGGTTTGCCGAGCCGCGCGGCAAGCGGATTTTCAACCGTTGCTGCGCGGGACTGCTGTCGGCGGCGGCTTCGGTGTTGCTGATGGCCAAACGGGCCTAAGCTTCGGACGGACCTTTGAGCTCGACCTGATTGCCGTCCGGATCGAAGCAGTACAGCGACAGGCCGTTGCCCTCGGCGCCAAAACGGGTGGCGGCCTTGTCGACGGTCAGGCCGCAGGCTTGCAAATGGCTGACCAGTGCCGCTTCATCGAACGGCTCGATGCGCAGGCAGAAGTGATCGACATTGCGCCGTTCGCTGCCGGCAGCGGCGCCACCCTTGCGGCCGATTTCACCGTCGAGGTCGACCAGATCGATCATCGACGTGCCGGCGCGCAGGTGCACCAGACCGAATTTTTCGTTGCGCTTGACCACTTCGGCACCGAAGACCCGGTCGTAAAAATCAATGCTGCGTTGCAGATCGGCAACGCGCAGCACGATGTGATCGATGTGTTGAATCGTGAACGGTGGCATACCTTCATTTCCCGAGTTGTAGCGACCCGATCACTGTAGTGCAGCGGCCCGAAAATTCACTGTCGATTTTTCGGTGGAGCCATCGAATAACTGGTTTTATCCTCGGCCCATGAACATACAGACCGCTGTCCTGCCCCCTCACGCCGAAATGGTTCGCGCCATGCTCGCAAGCGACACTGCCTATGAAGGCGTGTTCTTCACGGCCGTGAAAACCACCGGGATCTTTTGCCGCCCGACCTGCACGGCGCGCAAGCCGAAACCGGAAAACGTCGAGTTCTTCGCCCACGCTGACGAGTGCCTGTCCGCCGGTTATCGCGCGTGTCTGCGCTGCAAACCGCTGGACGCTGCGGCAATTGCCCCGGACTGGGTGCAGCGGCTGTTGAAAGCCGTCGACGCCGATCCGGAGCTGCGCTGGAGCGATGCGCAATTGCTCGCCGAAGGCATCGAACCGCTGAAACTGCGGCGCTGGTTCAAGCAGCATTTCGGCATGACCTTCCATGCGTGGCTGCGCACCCGCCGGCTCGGCATGGCGTTGGGCGGGATCAAGCAAGGCACGTCCATCGACCATGCCGCGTTCGACTCCGGCTATGAATCTCTCAGCGGTTTTCGCGATGCGTTTCAGAAGTCGTTCCACATCACGCCGGGACGCGCGGCAGCCAGCGAGCCGTTACTGTTCACCCGCCTGACCACGCCGTTGGGGCCGATGATCGCCATGGCCGAGCGACGCGGGCTGGTGTTGCTGGAGTTTCTCGACCGCCCGGCGCTGACCCGAGAAGTCGAAGAACTGCAGAACCGCTCCGGCTACGTGGTCGCACCGGGACACAACGCGCATTTGCAGCAGATCGAAAACGAACTGGCGCAGTACTTCGCCGGCAAGCTGAGCGAATTCAGCGTGCCGCTGCACCTGCCGGGCAGCGAGTTTGCCCGTCAGGTCTGGGCCGAACTGCAGCAAATCCCCTACGGCCAAACCAGCACGTACGGCACCATCGCCGCACGGTTGGGCAAACCCGGCGCCAGTCGCGCGGTGGGTCTGGCCAACGGACACAATCGGCTGTCGATCGTGGTGCCATGCCATCGGGTGATCGGTGCGGATGGCTCGCTGACCGGCTATGGTGGTGGGCAACCGCGCAAGGCGTTTTTGCTCCGGCTGGAAAACGCCGCCGTGCAGCTGACGCAACCGTTGGCTTTCTGACACCCCGACACCCACGCCCTCGCGGCTTTCAAATCAATGGATCACTGAAGTTGCCAATACCCGATCCCTATCAACCGGCCAGCGAATTTCTGGCCAGCCTCGATACCGACTGGCGGCACCATATTGCAGCCACCGGCCCTTGTCTGCATCGGCCGCACCCGGCGCGTGATCCCTATGAATCGCTGGTGCGGGCCATCGCCTATCAGCAACTGCACGCCAAGGCCGGAGATGCGATTATCGGTCGGTTGGTGGGGTTGTTTCCTGAACAGTCGTTTCCGCGTCCCGAGCAGATTCTGGCGACGGACTTTGAACGGCTGCGCAGTTGCGGGTTTTCGGCGGGCAAGATTGCGACGATTCAGGGGATTGCTCAGGCAGCCCTGGAAGGTGTGGTGCCGGATTACGCCACGGCGTTGGCGATGGAAGATGAAACCCTGATTGAGCGTTTGGTCAGCCTGCGCGGGGTTGGGCGCTGGACGGTCGAGATGTTGCTGATTTATAGCCTGGAGCGGCCGGATATTCTGCCGGCCGATGATTTTGGCGTGCGCGAAGGCTATCGGCGATTGAAGAGGCTGGAGGTGCAGCCGACGCGCAAGCAGATGATTGAGATCGGGTTGGGGTGGAGTCCGTTTCGGACGGTGGCGGCCTGGTATTTGTGGCGGGTTCCGAAAAGCCCGTCATCCTAGCCCTCTCCCACTGGGAGAGGGGACCGATCGGGGGATATTTCAGATATACGCCGACTAGATCCGGCTATCGGCGCGCTCTGCCTTTGGCTTCTTACGGAAAGATCATCTTCATCTCGCTGTCGGAATAGCTGTAGTTCCAGCGCAGCTCGGTTCCTGCCGGAATATCCTGTGAGGCAAACATCGCGTTCAGGACATATGGCCGGTTGACCAGCCGGTCACCGATCAGCATGTCCGCTTCGACCTTGAAACCGACGGTCTGAACGTTATAGCCGTCCGGCGATTGACGAATCGGTTTGCCCGAGGCGTCGTATTCGAAGTTCGTGTTGATTCGCGAAATGATGTTGTCACCGATGATCACCACCGGCTCTTCAATGAACTTGCCCGGCCCGTAATGCAGGTACATCCCCGCCAGCATGGTGAACGTCTGCTCTTGGCGCCGTATCAGGCGCAGCGGGCTGAGTGTTCCGCCATAAAGGCCCAGTGCTTCGCCTTTGGCGATGCGTCGGTTGGCGACCACCATGTTTTGCCCGATGAGGGCTTTTTCGCCCGGGACTTTCACGTCTGCCTCGGTGAAAATGCGCAGCTCGAGTTTTTCTTCATAGAGTCTGGCCACGTTTTCATAGCCTTCAAACTGGATGTAAGGCTTGATCGGCCCCGAGCGAAATCGCTCACCCGTGGTCAGGGTGGCCAGGGTTTCCAGTTTGCGGATCCGCACCGGCCTGCCAAAGGTATCGCGCAACGGGTATTTACCATTGTTGGCGCGGTGGTAGGAACCCAGGCGATTTCCCAGAAACGAATAGCGAACCTCCTGGCGCATGGTGCCGAGTTCCTGTTCGGTGTAGGGCTTGATCGGCATGGACTCCGAAGCCAGCACGAACTCGTCATCTGAAGAGTCATGGCGCAGCCGTCCTTCATCACCCTCCGGGCGAGACACGGTTTCCAGCGTCGCGTCGGCATCAGTGCGCGGATCGGGGATGCGGTAGCGCTGCGTGGCAAATTCCTCCAGCGGGTGCCAGACCCTGCCGTCGCTGCCGCGTTCCAGAACCGGGCCGGAGGGGTTGAGTTCGCGCGGCAGTCTGGCCCGGAACAGACCGGTCTGCGGATCGGCGCCCACCTGGACAATGCCTTGCCCTGGCACTTCGGCAAACTGACGCCCCTTGAAAGACCTGAAGCCCTCGGCATCGATGTCGGTCAGCCGGCCTGCTGCCGGGACGTGATACGCGTCCAACGGTCGTTGACCAGCCTCGGGGCCCGGGCCCGACTCGATGACTGGCATCGCATCGCGCAAACTGACCGATGGCACAGGGCTGACCCGTCCTCCACCACGGACATTCGGCGTGCTGACGACATCGGGACGCACGTGCGGCGCGGGCGGGGTGACAGGAAACCCGGGCCTGATCGCCGGCCCCGGCGTAGCGCCATCGAGTGAAGGCCTCAGATGTACATCGACCGGGCTTTTGCCCTTGGTTGGCGGTTTGATTGGCATGTTTTCTTCCTTGAATGGTGGCCATCTCAGATCCTGACATCAGCAACTGACAGGACGCCCGGCGTCATTGCCGGTTCAAATCCATGGCGAAAAAACTACCAGACTCCCCGCTGCACACCCACGCCCAAACCGCTTCAAGATGATTCCCGGCGTCCGTTCACAACCCTGACTTCAATCGGCTGAATGCCCGAATCAATGCCCGGTTGAACGCCTTGCCATTGTCGTTCTTGCTATACAGCGAAGCCCTCACCGCCTGCGGCGGATAAGTCCCCGGATCATTGCGGATCGCCGGATCGATCAAACTATCCGCCGCCGTGATCGCGTTGGCGTAGTGAATCGTGTCCGTGATTGGCGCAATCACTTCGGGCGTCATCAGGTAATCCATCAGTGCCAGCCCGGCCTCGGGGTGCGGTGCATCCTTGGGAATGACCATGGCGTCGAACCAGATCAGCGTGCCCTCCTTCGGAATCCGGTAATTCAACTTGAATGGTTTTTTCGCTGCTTCAGCCTGGCCCGCCGCAATGGCGACGTTGCCGTTCCAGGACATCGCCACGCAGGTGTTGCCGTTGGCCAGGTCGCTGATGTTCAGGTCATTGTCGAAGTAGCGGATGTACGGCCGGATCTTCGCCAGCTGCTGCTCGGCGAGTTTCAGGTCATTGAGGCTCTGGCGGTTGATGTCCAGCCCCATGTATTTCATGACCGCCGCGAACACTTCGTTCGGGTCGTTGAGCAGGCTCACCCCGCAATCGGCGAATTTCGACACCACCGCCGGATCGAACAGCATCGCCCAACTGTCCCGTGGCGCGTCCGGCAGGCGCTGCTTCACGGCCTCCTCCTGATAGCCGACGCCGGTGGTGCCCCAGGCGTAGATTCCGGCGTAGCGGTTGCCCGGATCGAACACCGCCATGTGCTGACGGAACTCCTCACCGACCCCGGCAAAGTGCGGAAGCTGCTGCTTGTTCAGGGTCTGGATCGCGCCGCTTTCGATGGCCCGCGACAGGTGCTGGCCGGCGGTCAGCACCAGGTCGTAGCCGCTGCGGCCGGTGAGCAGTTTGGTCTCGACGGTCTCCAGTGAATCGAAGTGATCGGCGACCACCCGAATCCCGGTTTTCGCCTCGAAATTCTTCAGGGTATCCGGGGCCACGTACTCGCCCCAGATATACAGGTTGACCACCGGTTTCGCCGTTTCGGCAGCCTGCACACACAGGGGTGCAAGCACCAGCAATAACGCTTTGCTCAGTTTGTGCAGGCCCATGGTCAGGCTCCTTTTTTCTGGCCGGCGTATTGCGGCATGGTGATGCACGCGACGTTGCCGCCACCGAGCAGGATTTCCCGGGAGTTTTCGATGCCGACGATCTTGTGCTGCGGGAACAGCTCGGCGAGGGTCGCCAGCGCCACCTGATCGTTGCGATCACCGAACAGCGGCACCACGATCGAGCTGTTGCCGGCGTAGTAGTTGATGTACGAGGCACAGATTTTGGTGCCGGCCTGCCGGGTGTGGGTGCTGTCCTGCTGATCGAGGCCTTCGGCTTCTTCGGCGGTCCACTCCAGCACGTCCGGTTGCGGCAACTTGTGCACGATCAGTTCGCGGCCACGGCTGTCGCGGGTGCTGCGCAGGATGTCGTAGGCCTCCTGATAGATTTCCCACTGCGGATCGTCGCGGTTGTCGGTCCATTGCAGCACCACTTCGCCGGGGCGCACGAAGCACGCGAGGTCGTCGACATGGCCGTCGGTTTCGTCGAACTTGCAGCCGCGTGGCAGCCAGATCACTTGCTCGGCGCCGAGGTAATCGGTCAGCCGGCGGGTGACTTCGTCCTTGCCCAGGTGCTGGTTGCGATTGCGGTTGAGCAGGCATTGCTCGGTGGTGAGGATGCTGCCCTGGCCGTCGCTCTGGATGCCGCCGAGTTCGGCAATCAATGGCGCGCGATAGCGGTCGAAGCGTTCGATTTCGAGGATTTTGCTGGCGATCTGGTCGTCCTTGTCCCACGGGTAGTAGAGCCCGCCATCGAGGCCGCCGTAGGCATTGAATTCAAAGTCGACACCACGTACTTCACCGCTTTGGTCGTTGACCACGAAGCACGGGCCGCTGTCGCGGAACCAGGTGTCGTTGCAGGTCATCTCGACCACGCGCACTTGCGGCGGCAACTGCCGGCGGGCGGTGGCGAACTGGGAGGCCGAAGCGCAGACCGTCACCGGTTCGCTGTGGGAGATCGCGGTGACGATCTGCACCCAGACTTTCTGCGCCGGTTTGGCACCGTTGCGCCAGACGTCGGTGCGCTCCGGCCAGCCGAGCCAGCAACCGGACTTGGCTTCGAATTCGCCGGGCAGACGGAAGCCGTCCTGTTTCGGGGTGGTGTCGAGCAAACGTGCCATGGTCAAACCTCGTCGTCGGGATGGGAATGACCTCAGCCTACGGTCGCGGGCCGTCATGCCGCCAACGATGATTATTTCGGAACAGTTGAATTCAATTCATCAATCCGCCAGCTGATCGTTGAACCATTCCAGCATCTGCGCCACCGCCGGACGCTCTAGGCGCACCCGCTCGCAAACCAGCGCGTATTGGCCCAGCGCGGTCATGCTAGAGGTGAACGGTCGCACCAGACGCCCGTTCTGCAAGTCCTCCTGCGCCGTGAGGTTGTCGCCCATCGCCACGCCCTGCCCTTGCGCCGCCGCTTCCAGCGCCAGGCCGGCGTGAGCGAAATACAACTGGCGCTCCGGGCGCAAATCGCCGGCATGGCTGGTGAGCCACGCGGTCCAGGTCTTGCCGTCCTGATCGTCGTGCAGCAAGCAATGGCGGGCCAGGTCCTTCGGGGTTTTCAGAGTGCCCTGATTGAACAGGCCGGGGCTGCACACCGGGAAGAACTGCAACGCCGGCAACGGGCGGACGAAGTACGCGCTGCTGTCGACCGGACCGGTGCCGTAGGTGATCGCCAGATCGATGTCTTCGCCGGGCGCGGTGGCGTCGATCGGTTGCTCGTAGAGGTGCAAGGTGATGTGCGGATAACGCGCGTAGAAATCGGTGAGACGGTTCATCAGCCACTTCTGCGCCAGCTCCGCCGTGACCGCCAGCCGCAACACCGCAAGCGAGGATGGATCGCGCAATTCATCGCAGGCATCGCCGATCAGTTCGAAGGCCTGTTGCAGGCTCTGCATCAGGCGCCCGGCGGCGATGGTCGGTCGAATCTGTCGCCCTTCGCGGATGAACAGCGACACGCCCAGTTGCTCTTCGAGCTGGCGGATCTGATGGCTGACGGCGCTGTCGGTGACGCACAGTTCGGCGGCGGCGCGGCCGAAATGCGCGTGGCGAGCGGCGCATTCGAAGGTTCGCAGGGCGGCCAGTGAAGGTAGTCGGCGCATGGGTTAGGGTCCCTTTTTTGCGGACATGCTGACCGGGCTTTTCATGGGCGTCCAGTTGCACCGCGTTATCGTTCTTCGCGAGCAAGCCCGCTCCCACACTTGAAATGCGTTCCAACTGTGGGAGCGAGCCTGCTCGCGATGGCGGCAGCACATTCACCCCATCTCTTCTAGGCTGAACCGCACCGACAAAAAACACCGGAGGCCACTCATGCACCTCGAAGGCTCCTGCCACTGCGGCGCGGTTTCATTCACGCTCGACAGCGCCCACCCCTACCCTTATCAGCGCTGCTACTGCTCGATCTGCCGCAAGACCCAGGGTGGTGGCGGCTTTGCGATCAACCTCGGCGGCGACGCGGCCAGCCTCAAGGTGCGCGGGCGCAAACACATCACGATCTACCACGCGAGAATGAAAGACGAAAGCGATGCCCGCGCGCACCGCAGCACCGCCGAGCGGCACTTCTGCTCGCTGTGCGGCAGCGGTCTTTGGCTGTTCAGCCCGGAGTGGCCGGAGCTGATCCACCCGTTCGCCTCGGCCATCGACACGCCGTTGCCGGTGCCGCCGGAACACACCCATCTGATGCTCGGCTCGAAAGCGCCGTGGGTCGAAGTGCAGGCAAGCGCGAAGGATCAGCATTTCGAGGTCTACCCCGAAGAATCCATCGCCCAGTGGCACGAACGGCTGAAATTGACCCGGTAGCCGCCTCCACTGTCTTCGACAGTTTCCCGGCGAGCGGTCTACACCTTTTTGATCGGGCTCAGAACAGCTCGCTGAACGGGATGAAACGCAACGGATCACCGAGCTGCAAGGTGCTGTTCTCCGGGATTTCAACCAGCCCGTCGGCCCAGGTCGCGCCGAGCAGAACTCCGGAACTCTGGTTCGGATACAGCGCCGCCTGCCCGCCCTCCAGACGCACGCGCAGGTATTCGCGACGGCTGCCGGGTTTCGGCCAGTCGAAGCCGGCGTTGACAGTGAAGCTCAGCGGCATCACGTCTTCGACGCCTTGAATGCGCAGCAGGTACGGGCGCGCCAACAGGCCGAAGGTCACCAGTGCCGAGGTCGGGTTGCCCGGCAGACCGATCACCGGCACCGTGCCGAAATGGCCAACGGTCAACGGCTTGCCGGGTTTGATTGCGAGCTTCCACAGCAGCGGTTTGCCATTGTCGCGCAGCACCTGGCCGAGGCAATCGGCGTCACCGGCAGACACGCCGCCGGTGGTCAGAATCAGATCGGCCGCCACTTGCAGTTGCTCGAGTTTGAGCCGGGTCTGCGCCGGGCGATCGGGCAGAATCCCGGCGTCGATCACCTCGCAACCTAGCTCGCGCAACCAGTGGTCGAGCAAGGTGCGATTGCTGTTGTAGATGCTGCCGGGACGCAATGGTTGCCCTGGTTCCACCAGCTCATCACCGGTCGACAGCAATGACACGCGCGGACGACGCACCACCGGCAGATGGGTCATGCCCTGCCCTGCGGCGACGGCCAGTTCGAACGGGCCGAGGCGTTTGCCGGCGCGCAGCAAGGTGTCGCCGACACGATTCTCCTGGCCTTGGGCGCGGATGTTCTGGCCGACTTTCAGCGGTTGCAGGAAACGGACGCGGCCGTCTTCGAGCACTTCGACATTTTCCTGCATCTCCACGCAGTTGGCGCCAGTGGGCAACGGCGCTCCGGTGAAAATTCGCGCGCAAGTGCCGGGCAGCAACGCATCCGGCGCCAGCCCGGCGTAGACCCGCTGCGACACGCTCAACGGCTGGCGATGCAGGTCGGCGAGGTTCAAGGCGTAACCGTCCATGGCGCTGTTCGGCCATGGCGGCAGATCGAGGGCGGCGACCAGATCGCTGGCCAGCACACGTCCGCGCGCTTCATTGAGGGGTACCGATTCGCTGTCCGGCAGGCGTTGTTCATCGGCCATCACCAACAGTTGGTCGAGGGCGTTCTCGACCGGCATCAACCCAGGCTTGCTCATCCGCGCGGCCCGCAGGCTTGCACCGGCTTGAGGTGCGGGACGAAGTTGCACGGGCGGTGACGGTTATCCAGTTGTTCGGCAAGGATGCCTTCCCACGCCGTGCGGCAGGCGCCGGTGGAGCCCGGCAGGCAGCACACCAGCGTGCCGTTGGACAGCCCGGCCAGCGCACGGCTTTGCACGGTCGAGGTGCCGATGTCGAGAATCGAGATGGCGCGAAACAGTTCGCCAAAGCCGTCGATCTGCTTGTCCAGCAGGCAGGCCACGGCTTCCGGGGTGCTGTCACGTCCCGTGAAACCGGTGCCTCCGGTGATCAGCACCACTTGAATGTTGTCGTCGGCGATCCACTGCGCAACCTGAGCGCGGATCTTGTACAGGTCGTCCTTGAGCAGGTTGCGCTCACTCAAGGTGTGGCCGGCTTCCAGCAGGCGGCTGACCAGCAACTGGCCGGAGGTGTCGCTGGCGTAATCGCGGGTATCGCTGACCGTCAGCACGGCAATATTCAGGGGAACGAACAAGGCATCCGATTTAACACTCATGGCACTCTCCGGCCGTCGTCAATTCAATGGATGACGAGCCTAAGTGCCGCTTGTGAGGACTGTCTAATCACTCTGGCCAACCACACTATCGACCTGCTCTATCGGTGATTTTTTTCAGCACTTCATTCCCTGTCCGGCCCAATGAAACCGGGCATCATCGAAACCCTCGATAAACTCTTAAACACTGCCGATTGGACGAAAAAAGCCGTCGATGGGATCGTCGTTGCCTGCGCTTTCCGTGCGCCGTACGCATCTGCGTCAATACTCAATCAAAATTCCTTATCGAGCAGGTGCCGTCGTGGACATCAAACAACTCAAGTTCCTGATCGCGCTGGACGAAACCCGCCACTTCGGCCAGGCCGCCGCGCGCTGCCACATCACCCAGCCGACCCTGTCGATGCGCCTGCGCAATCTGGAAGACGAGCTGGATCTGGTGCTGGTCAATCGCGGCCAGCGCTTCGAAGGGTTCACCCAGGCCGGCGAGCGCGTACTGGCCTGGGCCCGCACGCTGCTGGCGGCCCACGACGGGCTGTTTGCCGAAGCCGCGGCCTGTCGCGGGCAACTGGTCGGCAGTCTGCGCTTGGGGCTTGTGCCGCTGAGCAACTTCAATCCGGTCAATTACATTCAGGGTTTGTCCGGGACTTATCCGGAGCTGAAATACAGTCTGTCGTCGCTGAGTTCGGACGAGATCATCGAGGGCCTGGGCAACAATCAGCTGGACTTGGGCGTGTGTTATCTGGACCACGTCAACCCGAACTATTTCGAGTTTTTCGAGATCGGCGAGACCCGCGTCGGCCTGCTCTATGACACCCGTCACTTCCATTTCGAAAGCCCGCAAATGAGCTGGGAAGACGCCGCCGAACTGCCGCTGGGGATGATCACCACCGGCATGCACTACCGCAAATCCATCGACTTGAGTTTCCGCAGTCGCGGGTTGAATCCTCAGCCGATCATGGAAAGCGATTCGACCTATCAACTGCTGCAGGCGATTCACCAGGGTTTCTGCTGCTCGATCATGCCGCTGGACAGCGGGCTGGAAGAACCGATCGAGCACCTGGCCTTCATCAACCTGCCGGATGCCAGCGTGCTCGCACCGCTGGGGCTGGTGATGCGCAAGACCGAGCCGCGTTCGGCGATTGCCGAGAAGTGTTTTGCCGAGGCGCGGAAGATGTTCGGGATCGAGGCGCCTGCCGTTTAACCCCGGTCAAGTTGCCTGAAACGTTGCACTTCGGTGCAGCGTCTTCAGGTTCGCCCACAGTGATCGACCAAGCCAATCACTGCATCGGAACAAGCGATTGGACGCACTTTTCCCTGCCCCGTAGCCTGAACCCACTTCAGCGCTTCGGGGATTTTCAAGATGCTGTGCCAAGTTGAACAACTCATCGAACCGGGCGACGCCAACGCCCCCGCGCCACAACCGGCGCAAGTGGCGTACCGCGAATACCTCGACGACGCGCCGGTGTCCCACGCGGCGTTGGCAGCCGAAATCGCTTTGGCCATCAGCTACAACGGCCTGAACCAAGCGGTGATGATGGTCTCGCCAGGCAACATCGAAGACTTCATTCGCGGCTTCAGCCTGAGCAACGCCATCGTCGACCGCCTCGACGATATCCATGACATCCGCCTGACCCATTTCGACCAGGCCTGTCAGGCCGATGTGCAGATTTCCAGCCGCGCCTTCTGGGCCCTGAAGGATCACCGGCGGCAGATGGCGGGCACCAGCGGTTGTGGCCTCTGCGGCGTGGAAGCCCTTGAGCAGGCGCTGCCGCAACTGGAAATCCTGACCCCGACGTCGCTGCCACCGGCCGCGCATTTCGACGGCATCCGCCAGCGCATCGAACAGGCCCAGCAACTGGCCCGCAGCAGCGGTGCCCTGCACGCGGCGTTGTACTTCGACGCCGACGGCGAAGCGCTGCTGTGCCGCGAAGACATCGGCCGCCACAACGCCCTCGACAAACTGATCGGCGCCTTGCAATTCGAAGGCCTCGATGCGCGTCAGGGCTTCGTCGTGGTCACCAGCCGTTGCAGCCTCGAACTGATCCACAAAGCCGTGCGCGCCCGCCTCGGCACCCTCGTCAGCCTGTCCGCCCCCACCGCGCTGACCGTGCGCTGGGCGCTCAAGCACCGCTTGAATCTGATACACGTCCCGCACCGCAACGCCCCGCGAATCTACAGCCCGATCCAGGAGCCCACCGCATGAGCAACACCCTCACCCACCTCGACGATCAGGGCCGCGCCAACATGGTCGACGTCAGCGAAAAAGCCGCGACCCGCCGCGAAGCCACTGCGCAAGCCTGGGTGCAGATGCGCCCGGAAACCCTGCAAATGATCCAGTCCAACGGCCACCCCAAGGGCGACGTGTTCGCCGTGGCGCGGATCGCCGGGATTCAGGCCGCCAAACGCACCCACGAGTTGATTCCGCTGTGTCATGCGCTGCTGCTCAGCTCGATCCACGTCGAGCTCAAGGCCTGCGAGCCGGACCGCGTGCAGATCACCAGCACCTGCCGCCTCACCGGCCAGACCGGCGTCGAACTCGAAGCCCTGACCGCCGCCAGCGTCGCCGCGCTGACCATCTATGACATGTGCAAAGCGGTGGACCGGGCGATGGTCATCGGCGACATCCGCCTGCTGAGCAAACAGGGCGGCCGCTCAGGGCACTTTCAATGGGAGAACCCGCAATGATTCTGATCAACTACTTCGCCAGCTACCGTGACCGGCTCAATCTGGGCGGGGAAAAGATTCCGGCCAGCGACACCCTCGCTTGTGTCGAAGACGTGCGGCAGATGCTGATGCAGCGCGGCGATGTGTGGCGTGAAGTGCTCGGCGCCGGCAACCTGATGTGCGCGGTGAATCAGGAGCTGTGCCAGCCGGATCAAGCTATTGAGGATTTCGACGAGATCGCGTTTTTCCCGCCAGTCACGGGGGGTTGAGGCATGGGTATTCGAGTCCAGCGTAAAGGCTTCGATGCCGGTCAGTTGATTGCCGACCTGCATGCGCGCAATCCACGGGTGGGCGCGGTGGTGAATTTCATTGGTTACGTGCGGGATCTGAACGTCGGGCAGTCGGTGACCGAACTGTTTCTGGAGCACTATCCGGGCATGACCGAGAAGGCTCTGGAGCAGATTGCCGAACAGGCTCGCGAGCGTTGGCCGCTGATGGCGGTGGAGATTGTGCATCGGGTCGGCGCGCTGTCGGTGACCGAGCCGATCGTGTTTGTTGGCGTCAGCAGCAAGCATCGGCATGCGGCGTTCGAGGCCTGTGCGTTCATCATGGATGTGCTGAAGACGCGGGCGCCGTTCTGGAAGCGTGAGACTACGCCTGAGGGGGCGCATTGGGTCGAGGCGCGGGAGAGTGATCAGAATGCGGCGGTTCGCTGGAGTTTGGCGCATGCCTGACGATCGAAAGGCCCTCATCGGAACGCCGCCCGCCTATCCCTCTCCCAAAGGGAGAGGGGACCGGTCGGGGGATGCTGGGGAAATACGCCGACCTGAACGTATAGCGTTGAATCCGAATGCCGGTCTGAACGTATAGGACTGAATCCGGATGCCAGTCTGAGGGCAGTGTACTGAATCCATAATCGACTCGATTCTTCAGGTCGATGTATGACGCAAGACACCTCGGTCGGCTCCCTCTCCCTCCGGGCGGTCCGACGTTTCGGGAGGGCTGGGGTGAGGGCTGCAATCCGGATACCACTCCTTAACAAAAGCCTGATTAGATAGCCGCTCCACCACAATTCAATCCGGGAGCCAAACTTGAGCGAACCGCCAAAGGACCTGCCCCGCCCAAACCCCATCCCCCTGCGCCAAATCTGGCCCTTCTGGCTCAAACTCGGCTGCATCGGCTTCGGCGGCCCCGCTGGGCAGATCGCGATCATGCATCAGGAACTGGTGGAGCGCCGGCGCTGGATTTCTGAACGACGCTTCCTGCATGCACTCAATTACTGCATGTTGCTGCCAGGCCCCGAGGCCCAGCAGCTGGCGACCTACATCGGCTGGCTGCTGCACCGCACCCGTGGCGGTGTGTTGGCAGGCGCATTGTTTGTGCTGCCGTCGCTGCTGATTCTGATTGCCCTGTCCTGGGTGTACATCGCGTTTGGCGACGTGCCGGCGGTGGCCGGGATTTTTTACGGGATCAAACCGGCAGTGACCGCGATCGTGTTGCACGCGGCCCATCGCATCGGTTCGCGAGCCTTGAAAAACAGCTGGCTGTGGGCAATTGCCGGGGCCGCGTTCGTGGCGATTTTTTCCTTCAATGTGCCGTTCCCGCTGATCGTGCTCGGTGCAGCATTGATCGGCTATTTCGGCGGACGCTGGGCCCCACAGCGCTTCAGCAACGGCGGCCATCGCGGCAGCGAAAAGTCCTTCGGCCCGGCACTGATCGATGACGATACCCCGCCACCCGAGCATGCACGGTTCAGCCTGCCGAGGGTGCTGCGTCTGGTGCTGATCGGTGCGTTGCTGTGGTGTCTGCCGATGGCACTGCTGACGATGTTGTTCGGTTGGGACGGCACCTTCACGCAAATGGGCTGGTTCTTCACCAAAGCGGCGCTGCTCACTTTCGGCGGCGCCTACGCCGTGCTGCCCTACGTGTATCAAGGCGCGGTCGGGCATTACGGCTGGCTGACGCCGACGCAGATGATCGACGGCCTGGCCCTGGGCGAAACCACGCCGGGGCCGCTGATCATGGTGGTGGCGTTTGTCGGGTTCGTCGGCGCTTACGTGCAACCGACGTTCGGCCCGGAACACGCGTTCGCCGCCGGCGCGCTGGCCGCGACGCTGGTGACCTGGTTCACCTTCCTGCCTTCGTTTCTGTTCATCCTCGCCGGTGGGCCCTTGGTGGAGTCGACGCACAACGAACTGAAATTCACCGCACCGCTGACGGCGATCACGGCAGCGGTGGTCGGAGTGATCCTGAATCTGGCGTGTTTCTTTGCTTACCACGTGTTCTGGCCCGTCGGTTTTGCCGGTCAGCCCGATGTTTTCTCGATCCTGCTGGCGTTGGTGGCCGCCCTCGCCCTGTTCTTTTTCAAGCGCGGCGTGATCGAGGTGTTGATCGTTTGCGCCCTCGTCGGGCTGGGGTTTTACCTGCTGCGCTGAACCAGGGTGCACGCCACCGCTCGCGGAATCAGGCGTTTACTTATCCGGGGATTCCCCCTTACTATCCAGCCACACCGGCATGGCGGGACACTCCCGCCGCCGACGTTTTCCGCCAACGGAAACACGCGTCATGAGCACGTCACTACAACAATCAGAATCGTTGAACGTCTCTGCACCGTGCGCCCTCCTTCACAGGAGTCGCGCATGAATCGCATCGTCAATCTCCCCATGGCCCTGAGCCGCTCCAAGCTGCGTCACTCCGCACGCCCGCCGGATATCTGCCTGCCCGTCTGATCGCGCCGTTAAAAATCGCGACAGCTCCCCCTCTTTTTTCGATATCCCTGCCAGGACGCCCGCGCCTTTTGCCGAGCTGCGTCCGGCCCGAATCTGCGCGCCTGTGCGGCGCCATCGTGAGTGATTGATTATGAAATTCGCAGCCATTGAAGACGCACGCAATTTTCTGGATCAGAACCCCGACATCGACATGATCGAGCTGTTCATCCTCGACGCCAATGGCGTGCCGCGCGGCAAGCTGTTGCACCGCGAGGAACTGCTCGCCGTGTACGAAAGCGGCCGCCCGCTGCCGAGCACCATCCTCGGCCTGACCGTGCATGGCGAGGACGTAGAAAACTCCGGTCTGGTGTGGGACGTCGGCGATATCGACTGCCGCGCCTACCCGCTGGAAGGCAGTCTGGTGCGCCTGCCGTGGCGGCAGATTCCCACCGCTGCGGTGCAGGTCAGCATGCATCCGGAACAAGGCATGCCGGCGAGCATCGCCGACCCGCGTCACCTGTTGATCAAGGTCATCGACCGCTTGAAAGCCGAGGGTTACCACCCGGTGATGGCCTGCGAGCTGGAGTTCTACCTGCTCGACGCCAAACGCGATCACAACGGTCGTCCGCAACCGGCACTGGATGCCGACGGTGGTCGACCGCGACACACCCAGGTCTACGGTTTGCGTGAACTGGAACAGATCGAACCGTTCCTCGCCGACCTCTACAGCGCCTGCAAACTGCACGGCATTCCGGCGCGCACGGCGATCTCGGAATACGCGCCGGGCCAGGTGGAAATCACCCTCGAACACGGCGATGCGCTGGAGGCCATGGACCAGGCCGTGCGCTACAAGCGACTGGTCAAAGCCGTGGCGCACAAGCACGGAATGCAGGCGACGTTCATGGCCAAGCCGTTCGATCACCTCGCGGGCACCGGCATGCACATGCACGTCAGCCTCGCCGATGCCGAGGGGCGCAATCTGTTTGCTTCCGAAGACCCGGCGGGCACTCCGCTGCTGCGCACGGCGATTGGCGGGATGCTCGCCTCGTTGCTCGATTCGCTGCTGCTGTTTTGCCCGAACGCCAACTCCTACCGCCGCTTCCAGGCCAACAGCTACGCGCCGCTGGCGCCGACCTGGGGCGTCGACAACCGCACTGTCAGCCTGCGCGTGCCGGGTGGCCCGGCCAACACCCGGCATATCGAACACCGCATCTGCGGCGCCGATGCCAACCCGTATCTGGCAGCGACGGCGATCCTGGCGGGTATTCATCGCGGCATAAAAGAGGACATCGATCCGGGTGAACCGGTGGAAGGCAACGGTTACGCGCAGGCAAAGGAATTGCTGCCGACCGACTGGCTGACCTCGCTCACAGCATTGGAAAATTCGGCTTGGGCGCGGGATGCGTTGGGGCAGGAATTCCTCGGGGTGTATCTGGCAGTGAAACGTGCGGAATACCGGCAGTTCATGGCCGAAGTGGGTGAGCAGGACTGGCGCTGGTACCTGACCGAAGCGTAAAGATCAAACACTGAACCTGTGGGAGCTGGCTTGCCAGCGATGGGGTCGGCACATTCAGCATCTCTGGTGACTGACACTCCGCCATCGCTGGCAAGCCAGCTCCCACAAGGACTGCACTCTGCTTCCCGAATTTTGTGTGGACACTGAAATGACTCAACGCAGCAATTCCTACTACACCGCCACCCTCAACCGCGACACCGACTACCCGACCCTGCAAGGTCGGCACAAGGTCGATGTGGTGATCATCGGCGGCGGTTTCACCGGCGTCGCCACCGCCGTCGAACTGGTCGAAAAAGGCCTGAAAGTCGCCATCGTCGAAAGCCACAAGATCGGCTGGGGCGCTACCGGGCGCAATGGCGGACAGGTGACCGGCAGCCTGTCCGGCGACGGCGCGATGCGCAAACAGATGCGCAACACCTTGGGCGATGAGGTCGACGATTTCATCTGGCACCTGCGCTGGCGCGGCCACGAAATCATCAAACAGCGGGTCGAGAAATACGCGATCGAGTGCGACCTCAAACACGGTCATTTGCATGCCGCCTACAAGCCGAGCCACATGGCCGGTTTGCGCAGCGACTACGACGAAGCCGTGCGTCGCGGCATGGGTGATGAGGTCAGCCTGCTCGATCGCAGCCAGGTGCGGGATCTGCTGCAAAGCGACCTCTATCACGGCGCAATCAAGAACACCCGCAACATGCACCTGCACCCGCTCAACCTGTGCATCGGTGAAGCGCGGGCGGCGGAAAGCCTCGGCGCGCTGATCTTCGAAAACAGCGAAGTGCTGGAGATCATTCATGGCGACAACCCCGGCGTGCGCACGGCCCACGGCCAGATCGACGCCAATCAGGTGCTGCTGGCCGGCGACGTCTACCACAAGCTCGAACCGGGGCAGCTCAAGGGCAAGATCTTCCCGGCCATGGGCGGCATCGTCACCACCGAACCGCTGGGGGATCTGGCCAAGCAGATCAACCCCGAAGACCTCGCCGTTTACGACTGCCGCTTCGTCCTCGACTACTACCGCCTCACCGCCGACGGCCGCCTGCTGTTCGGCGGCGGCGCCAACTACAGCGGCAAGGACTCACGGGACATCGCCGGCGAACTGCGCCCGTGTATCGAACAGACGTTCCCGGCGCTCAAAGGGGTGAAGATCGATTACCAGTGGAGCTGCGCGATGGGCATCGTCATCAACCGCATCCCGCAACTGGGCAAGCTCTCGGACAACGTCTGGTATTGCCAGGGCTACTCCGGCCACGGCATCGCCACGACGCACATCATGGGCGAGATCATGAGCCGGGCAATCACCGGGCAGATGCAGCAGTTCGACACATTTGCCGCGTGCTCGCACATTCGCGTACCGATGGGCGATCTGCTGGGAAATCCGATGCTCGCGGCGGGCATGTGGTACTACCAGATGCTGGAAAAACTGCGCTGATCGAACGGGCCCCATCGCCAGTGATGGGGCCTTTTTTTGCCGCAAAACCTCAGTCAGGCAACTGCTCCACCTCAATCCCCAACCGCCGATAATCCTCGACACTCCCCGACGCCACATGCCGTTCGGTAATCAGCGTATGCAGACGCTCGCATGGCGCGACCACAAACGGCTCCACCGCGCCAAGCTTGTCCGCCGTTGTCACGGCAATCACCCGCGCCGCACAGTCCAGCAGCGCCTGTTTCACCGGCACTTCATCGAAATGCAGCGAGGTGATGCCCACCTCCGGATGAATCGCACAGACCCCGGTAATCGCCAGATCCGCCTTGATCCCCGACAGCAACCGCAGCGCCTCATGACCGCCAGCCGACATGGTTTTCGGATTCAGTTGCCCGCCCGCCAGAATCACTTTGATGCCCGGATACTCGGACAACGCAATCGCCGTCATCGGTGACGCCGTGACCGCCGTGAGGCTGATGTCCCTGGGCAACGAGCGCGCCACCTGCAACGAAGTGGAACCGGAGTCGAACATCACCGTCTGCCCGTTCCGCACCTGCTGCGCCGCCAATTGCGCCAAACGGATTTTCACTTCGTCGATCTCGTCCAGCCGGGTGAAGTAATCCTTGCCGGTGTCCTTGGGCCTCGGCAGCGCGCCGCCATGCACCCGCTGCACCAGTCCGGCGTTATCCAGCTCGGCGAGATCGCGGCGGATGGTGTCTTCGGACACCGCAAAATGCTGGCTCAACTCGGACGCCATGACCTTGCCGTCACGTTCGAGGATCAGAAGGATTTTCTGCCGGCGCAGGGAAGGAAGCTCGGAAGCGCAATGATCGTGCATGGTTTTGCCTGTTTGTGCTTTTAATTGCAGGTTTGCGCGAGCTTAGCCAGACAAACCTGCAAACACAACGCCGGTATCAATGGCTTCGATCATTGGAATCACGAAGCCGAATTTTTTCTTTAGACCCGACCCCGGCAGAATGGCCCCACTTTCAAAAGGACCAGGATGAACACCCCATGAACCTCAATTTCGCTTTCGCCTGCATGGTCGTTGTATCGTTTGCCATCGCGCTCGGGCATGCCTGATCGAAGGCCATTGCTGAAAAGCGCACCTTCATTCCGTTACCACCCGTGCCTTGCGCACGAACAGCGCATGCACCTTGTCCCAGAAGTTGCCGCCCAGCACAAAAAAGCTGCCGACGAACATCAAGTCGCCCAGCGCCTGCATCTGCCAGAGGTTGGGCCGCACGCCGGGGAAGAAGTTGTCGAAATACGGTTCCAGGAAGGACGACAGCAGCGGCAGGCAGAACATCACCACGCCGATCTTGTGACGCATTGGGCTGACTTCGGCCACCGGGGTCGGAATCACGCCGGAAATATAGTGGCCGATCGTGCGCTTGAGTTCGGCGAACCCGGCCTTGCCCATCACCGCAATCACCAGCAGCAACAGCACTTTATTGCTGATGAACAACACTCCGGTCAGCGCCGCGACTTTCGAGCCCGGCACGTCGAGGGCGGCGGCAATCGGCACCATCAGCCACGAACCGAGCATCAGGCAGATGATTGCCACACCGACCTTGAAACGCCAGCTGGCGCTGGCGGGGGCAAGCGGTTCTTGAGCAGTGTCCATGGCTTCCTACCTTTTCGTCGGGGGCGGTTCAGTGAAGTTCGCCTGAAAAAGCGTAGCAGCTGATTGCTCCAATCAACCCGCAATCTGCGGTCTATGCTCCAGTGACATTTCCCGCTGGGGCCGTCCGGTATGCCCGCAACGCCAGTCCTGCTGATCCGCCCCGGCCACCTGTTGCTGCTCGGTGTGCTGAGCCTTGGTGGCTGCCTGCGGCTGGGCCCGGATTTCCAGCCACCGGCGGAGGAATGGAGCAAGCAATGGCAAAGCCCGGCGCTGGAACAGGCCAGCGAACGCGGGACGCTGCCGGATCTTCGCCAGTGGTGGCAGGTGTTTGCCGATCCGGTGCTCGACCGCTTGATCAGCGACGCCGAAGCCCGCAACAGCAGCCTGAAAATCGCCGGCCTGCGAGTCCTCGAAGCCCGGGCGCAACTGGGCATCGCCGACAGCGGTCGCTACCCGCAACTGCAGCAGGCCAGCGCCGACAGCCTATACATCGACCGTCACCAGTCCGGCGGCAACAACCCTCAGGATTTGCACTTCTGGCAGCACAGCGCCGCGTTCGATGTCGGCTGGGAACTGGATTTCTGGGGTCGATTCAGCCGCGCCATCGAGTCCGCCGACGCCAGCTACTTCGCCGCTCAGGCCAACTACGAAGACGCCCTCGTGCTGCTGCGAGCCCAAGTGGCCGACACCTATTTTGCCCTGCGCACCACCGAAGCCCGGTTGCGGGTCGCCCGGGAAAACGCCGCCCAGCAAAAGCGCAATTTCGAGATCACCGAAAAACTCTTTCGCAGCGGCCAGACCGCCGAACTCGACCTGCAGCAGGCCAGAACCCAATACCTCGGTACCCTGAGCAGCATTCCGGCGTTCGAAGATCAATTGCTGCGCACCCGCAATGCGCTGGCGGTGCTGGTCGGCCAGCCGCCCGGTGGCGCGGCGTTTCTGGCGGAGCAACCGGGGCTGATTCCGCTGGTGGATCGCGCGGTGTTGCAGGATGTCCCGGCCAACCTGCTGCTGCGCCGCCCCGATGTGCGCGCGGCGGAATTGAACGTTGCCGCGCAATCGGCGCTGGTCGGCGTAGCTGAAACCGACCTTTATCCCTCGCTGACCTTGCTCGGCAGCATCGTCTGGTCCAGCGACACCCTCGGCGCCACCCCGCGCAGCCTCGACCTGATCGGCGGCCCGAGCCTGCGCTGGAACCTGTTCGACTACGGCCGCATCCACAACAACATTCGCGTGCAGGACGCGCGGTTGCAGCAACTGATCGAAGCCTATCGCGACAAGGTCCGCCAGGCTGCCCGCGAGGCCGACGACGCCGCCAGCGGTCTGACCAAAGCGCTGGAACGCGAGCGCATTCTCGGCGAGGCCGAAGGCGCGGCGCGGCGTTCACTGGTGCTGGCCAACACCCAATATCGCGAAGGCTATTCGGACTTTCAGCGGGTGCTCGACGCCCAGCGGGCGTTGCTGGAGTTGCAGGACAACTATCTGGTAAGCCGCAGCAACGCCGTGAGCAATCTGATCGCCCTGTACCGCGCGGTCGGCGGCGGCTGGCAAAGCGCCGGGCCGCAGATCGATCCAGCGACCCGGCAGCAGATGCAGCAACGCACCGACTGGGGCGATCTGCTGAGCGCCCCACCGCCTCAACCGACCTATCCGATTCCCTCGCAGGTAGACCGCCATGAGTGATGAAGCGCCGCCGGATCCGGCGAAAAAAGGCATCCGCTGGGTGCTGCTGGTGATTGTGCTGAGCCTGATCTGGTACCTGCTGGCCGACCGAATCACGCCATACACCCAGCAGGCGCGGGTCGGTGCATTCGTGATCCCGGTGGCGGCGGAAGTCGCGGGCCGGGTGATCAAGGTCAACGTGCGCAACAATCAGGACGTGCAGGCCGGCGACATCCTCTTCGAGCTCGATCCGCAGCCGCTGCAGATCGCCGTCGACCGGGCCCGCGCCGATCTGGAAAACACCCGGCGCACGGTCGGCGCCAGCACCGCCGGCATCGCTTCGGCCCAGGCGTCGTTGCGGGCCGCACAAGCCAATGAGCTCAAGGCGCGCCAGGACAATCGGCGGCTGGAAGGTTTGTATAGAGAAGATCCGGGCACGGTGTCCGTAAGGCTTCTGGAAGTGTCCCGGGCCAACCACGAAGCGGCGGTCAGCAAGGTCGCCGCCGCCAAGGCCGAAGTGCTGCGTGCGCAGGAGCAGGAAGGCGGCAACACCGACACCAACGCCAAACTGCTCAGCGCCGCCGCCACGCTGGCCAAGGCCGAACTGGATCTGGCCAACACCCGCATTGGCGCGCGTTCGGCGGGGCTGATCACCGACCTGCGCACCGACGTCGGCCAGTTCGCCGCTGCCGGCAGTCCGGTGATGACGCTGATCACGATCCAGGACGTGTGGGTCAGCGCCGACCTCACCGAGAACAACCTCGGCCGGATCAAGCCCGGCACGCCGGTGTCGATCATCCTCGACGCCCTGCCCGGCGAAGTGTTCGACGGCCGGGTGCGCAGCGTCGGTTATGGCGTCAGCGTCGGCCAGACGCCGCCGCCCGGCACCCTGCCGACGATCCAGAACAGCCGCGACTGGCTGCGCCCGGCGCAACGTTTTCCGGTGATCATCGAGTTCAGCGAAGAGGCGAAAAAGCGCCTGTTCGAGAGTCGCTCGATACGCGCTGGCGGTCAGGCTGAAGTCATGGCGTTTCCCAGCGAAGGCAATCTGCTCAATCCGCTGGGTCGGATGTTTGTCTGGCTGATGAGCTGGCTGAGCTATGCCTACTGAGCGCAGCGTCCCGGCGCAACGGGCCTTGCGCCTGGCCTGCGGCACGGCGTTGTGCACCGCCGCCAGTTACGGCCTCGCCTTGCCGCTGTCGTTTTTGTCGCCGGTGCTCGCGGTGTTACTGCTGGCCAGCATGCCTCGACCGTTGCCGGTGAAAATGGCGCTGGTGCTGACTTTGATTGCCGCATTCACAACCAGTCTCGGGCTGTTGCTGGTGCCGTTGCTGCGTTATTACCCGGTGTGCGGCGTGCTGCTGATCGGTGTCGGTCTGTTTCTGGTGTTCACCTACGGTTTGCGCGGTGGCAACGTGCTGATCATGACCTTCCTGGTGATCGGCATGACCATGATTTCCGCCGCCGGTTTTGCCTCGTTCGAGCTGGCGATGGCGGTGATCGGCGCGCTGGTCAAAGGCCTGTTGCTGGCCGTCATCATCGTCGGCCTGAGCCACGTCCTGTTCCCGGAACCGGCCAACAGCCCCGCGCCACCACCCGCCCCCGCCCTGCCCGCCGAAGACGTGCCCCGCGTAGCGCTGCGCGCGACGCTGATCGTGCTGCCGACCTTCCTGCTGGTGCTGATCGACCCGGCCAGCTACCTGCCGATCATCCTCAAAGCCGTCAGCCTCGGCCAGCAGAGCACCACCACTCGCACGCATCACGCCGGGCGCGAATTGCTCGGCTCGACCTTATTGGGCGGGCTGCTGGCGGTGCTGTTCTGGTGCGCGTTGAGCCTGTTCGTGCACCTGTGGATGTTCTTTCTGTGGATGCTGCTGTTCGGGCTGTTTGTAGCGCGCAAACTCTATCGGCTGCACCCGACGCAACTGACGCCGGGGTTCTGGCTCAACACCCTGATCACCATGATCATCCTGCTCGGCCAATCCGTTGAGGACAGCGCGGCGGGCAAAGACGTCTACACCGCATTTGCGGTGCGCATGGGGTTGTTCATTCTGGTGACGCTCTACAGCGGTGTGATGATGCATTTGCTTGTCGCGCACCGGGAAAATAGTCAGGGGGCGACCTGACGACGGCATGTCGATTTATCAAGCGTCTTCCCGCACGCGCCGCGCCTGCACCAACAAGGCCGGCGCAAAGTGCAGCACCACCATCCTCGCCAGATGGTGAGTCAGGATAAACACCACATTCAGCCCGCCGGCGAACGCCACGATTGCGATGGTTTCAATCGCCCCCGGCATGTACGCGAGCCACAGCGACAACGCATCGCTGCCCAGCAACCGCGCCGCTGCCAATGCAAAAACCGCTGCGACCAGAATCATCAAACCGACCGACACCAACGCCGTGCGCCCGTGTCGTCCCAGCTCCGTGAGGCCGAGCCCCTGGAATCGTGAGCCGATTCGCACACCCAGAATCAGCGCCGCCAGATTCAAACTCCAGTCCGGCATGTGAAAGCCCTGCAGCCATCCTGATTTCACGAACACGGCGGTGATGATGATTGCCGTCAACATGAACGGCGCCGGCACGCCGGCGGCCAGCAGCAAGCGCCCGACCAGCACGCTCAAAATGATCAGCGAGAACACAGTCAACGCCATGCCCGTCGACAAGGGACCAACTTCGGTCACGGCAACCGGTGCCGTTCCGGGAATCAGCAAACTCACCAGCACCGTGATCAGCAGCAGCCGCATCAAGTGCACGATGATCACCTTGCTCGACGCCTGATGCGATTCCAGCAAATCAAACACCGCTGCCAGCGCGCCCGGATATACGGCCAGAAAAGCATCCGTGCGATTCCACCCTGCCCCACGCGACAGCCACCACGCGGCCAGCGCCACTTGCACTGCCAGACACAGCAGCAAGACGCCGAGGCTCGGCAACATCGTCGAGACAGTCGCACTGTCCCACGCTTCGAACATCAACCCGGTGGCAATGCCCAACGTGACCTGGATGTAGCCCAGGCCATAGGGCGTCGCTGGCGCGAATTTGAATTTGGTGACGACGAGTGCCGTCACGAGAATAGAGCCCAACAGCAAACCGTGGGGCACGCCTTCGAACTGCAACAGCGCGCCGAAGCCGGTAGCAATCAACAAACACAGAATGGATTTCATGGTCGCCTTCCTGGCTATTCAATGTGCTTTTCAGTTAGGTCAGGCGCGCAACCGTCCAATCGCACGCCGGTATTTTTCGATCCGCTCCAGATCCTCCCAACTCGGCGAGGCAATCCGCGACAGGTCGCTGTTCTCTTCCAGATCCGCCAGTTTCACCACCCGCCCGATCGGGTTCTGCGCCGCGCGCTCGACGAAGTCCTCGTAGGATTCGCCAGGCACTTTGGTCACCGATTCGATGGCGGACAAAACGGCTTCGCTGAAGCCTTCCTTGCGCAAATCCTCCAGGCTGATGCCGCAGTCCTCGACCACATCGTGCAGCACCGCGACGATGCGTTCTTCCAGGCTGCTCATGCGCAACATGACTTTCAGCGGATGCAAAATGTACGGCGCACCGCCCTTGTCCACCTGCCCCGCGTGGGCCGTGGCGGCAATCGCGATGGCGCGTTCCAGAGTCTGGATCATTTGCGTTTCCTCGGATTAGGCGCCGTACCGGCCACTGATGTAGAAATAGCGCTTGAACCAGCGCCCAATCGCCTGCAAACGCCCGGTTGGCTGCACCGGCTCGGCGTATCGCTGGAGAATCAACGAGACGAGATCAGCCTGACTCTCCCTCGGATGAGCATCCAGCAACTCGACCACCCAGGTGCATCCGGCCTTCTTCAAATGCTCACGCCATTCACCGGGCCAGCCATCCAGCTCATCCAGCGCCAACCACCGCGCACCGCCCTGCTCGACATGCCCGCCGCCAATCGATTGCTCAAGGCAGAACGGGGTCGCCGGGCGGGACAGGTCGATGCTGAAGATGTAGATGTCTTGGGTTTTGTGCTGCGGCGTAGGGGCGTTGTTGCGGCTGCCGATGTGAATCATGCGCGGTTCCGTCCGTGGGAGAGGCGTTTCAACTTGTTTCGCAGTCTACGACGTGGTGCTGATGGGGGGAACCTTTGGTGATGAGATGTGGGGAGACATGTGAAATGGTTCAAACCACCCTCTTTTGTGTAACATTTCCAAAACAGCATATTTACAAGGATGTTCACCATGTCAGGAAAACCCGCTGCCCGAGTTACTGATCCAACCTCCTGCCCGCTACCTGGGCATGGAGTAAATCCAATAGCCGCCGGCTCACCCGACGTTTTTTTTGATGGGTTACCTGCAGCCCGCCAGAACGATAAGAGCGCTTGTGGCAGCCCCATCGTGGGAGACGTCGCTTCCACCGTGCTCATCAACGGCTTGCCTGCCGCAACTGTGGGAAGTGTCGGAGGCCACGGCAATAAGGTAATCGCTGGCTCTTCAACTGTAATCATCGGAAATTCGCACACACCCGCAGAATTCGTCCCCCCGTCAGCCATGCCTCTCTGGGCCATGAAATTTGACGAAAAGTTTTGCATCGTCGGGAGTGACGGCCAACCCCTCGCCAATGTGCCGTACCACATCAAAGACGAAGCAGGCAGAGTTTATACAGGCTTCTCTGATGAATCTGGACACACACCTCGCATCGCAACTAGCAAGCAAGAAACTCTTGAAGTTACAACCGGTGTAGCCGCGCTTGAAAAATGGGAGGACGTATGACGGAGTTCTCTTGCAAAGTGCCTACAAACAAGCAGGCAAACTCCGTTAGCAACGTACCCGGCTATTTGATGCCGGCCAACATTCATTTATTTGTTGTTGTAGATGAAATCGGCAAGGATGGATTTCTAGTCAGGAAAATTTACTCTTCGCCCGACAACCCTCATCTGATCGCAAAAAATCTTTCAGAACTTCAGATCAAAAACGAAATCTGGCCGGAAAAATACGGAATGCGTTCTGTTGCACCGGATTCTGGCGCCACAGTTGCCCAACATGTCTACAGCAGTCGAAAGTACCCCTCAGGCTATATTTCCACGAGCTCTGAATTCCCAAATGGCTCACCAAGATTCGAAGGGAAAACTGTCTACATTGATATTGAAAAGGCTAAAGCAGCAGGCGCAAAGCTAGTATCAACTGATGAAATTCTAAAAGCACTCGAAGACTACAAAAAACACGCACCAAAAAACGTAGCAAAAATCGATGAAATTGCTGATTGGGTAAAGAACATCGACAAAGAAGTATTGGTTCAAGCAGATAAGGTCCCAGCGAAGGCGATTTTCACGCCTACATCCCACAAAATTACAAATGCCTTTATAAAAGGCGCGAGAGTGGTGCGGGTGTTCGGGATTGCATTCACTGCATACGATCTGAAGGTCGCGACTGAAGAGTCAATTAAACAAAACAGCATCAAGCCTATATCCGTTGAGGTTGTCAAACAGGCTGGTGGCTGGGGTGCGGCGATAGCTGGCGCCAGGATTGGCGTGGTGGTCGGAGCAGCAGTGGGAATCGAAACAGGCCCTGGCGCAGTTGTCAGCGGTGCAGTCGGGGGCATCATATTTGGCACTGCCGGTTATTTAGGTGCTACTTGGCTAACTGAATATATGCAAGAGTGAGAGCAGCATGAGCTTTATCAAAAAAATAATGGCACTGCTGAAGCCAGAACCTAGACAAGAGCAAATTGCCGGGTACAGCAAGCAGGAGCTTAAAAGCTTATTCTCTCGGCCTTTAGCTCATACCAACCTACCCGTTCAGCCTCCCACTACCTCATTGGAAAGCGCTGATATCTGCGCTTTTTTTTCGCAGTTCCTTATCGAACCTAAAGATTTATTTGAATTCGAATCACTCGTTGAATCTCACTTCAGAAAAAATAATGAAAGAACCTTCAATGATCTTCCGGTATTTGAATACGAAAGCGCATTAAGCGGAGACCGACTGATATTCTTCGCATCTTCTAGAGAATTCAACTCTGTCACGATTCGTTTAATAACTAACAGCCTTGACTTTCTAACGATGCTTAATCGCAAAAAATTCGCGGTTCCTCCGCCATGGTTTGCTTTTGAGGGCTACGAGCCTTCTTGGTGGGGAGGCAGCATGCAAGGTGCTCAAGAATATTACGACAACAACTACTTTTTCAGTTTTTTCACTCAATTGAGTGACGTTGAAAAGCAATCTTATTATTCGAGGTTTCGCGCAACTGATGAATGGATCGAAAGGTTAGAGTTAATGTACGACCCCGAGTGAGTTGAACAGGAGCATCTTCGCCTACTCTCACCGGAATGGTTGATGGAACCTTCCGAGACGAGCCAACCTCGAAACCGTAAGCGCCCCGCTCACGATCAAACACGGGGCTATGGGAGAGTTCCGCGATGAACATCCGACTGTTGCTCCTGATCGCCACTTTCAGCGTCATCCCCACCTGCGTCATGGCCGAGGGCTGCGACGTCAAGACCCGCTCCTCCAGCCCGTCGGTGCCCGCCGTCGAGACGCACAGCTGCTACGAATACGAAGGCATGCCGGTCAACGCCATCGACTGGTCATGCAGCAACGAAAGCAAGGACATGCTCAACAGCAGTAAAACCAAGGTCGAACACTGCGCCGACCACTATCAGGCCTCGTGTATCGCCACCCTCACTCAGGAATCCCTGGCCAACCCGCACTCCACCAGCAAGGACAAAAACGCCAAGGCTCTGAACATTCCGGACAGCGCGCAAGTGACAACCTATTACTACGACGTGGAGCATCTGGCGCAGGCGCGGATTGATTGCGAGAGCGGGGGTGGGCATTGGAAGGCGAAATAGCAGCGTCTAAGCGCGCATGAAAAAGGGACACCGATGGGTGTCCCTTTTTTAGATGGAGGGTGGAATCAACGCTTCATGGCCTCACACTGATTACGTAGATCCGAATTATTGATCCCCCCGCAAGTGCTGCCCTTCTTGGCCTCGCAGAATGCTCGCTGATCGTGGTCATTGATGGACGCACATGTACTGCCTTTTTCAGCCTCACACGCAGCGCGCAAATCCGAGTTATTGATACTCCCGCAAGTGCTTCCCTTCATGGCTTCACAATAGTTGCGCAAATCATGATCATAGATGCCACCGCAAGTACTGCCCTTCTGCGCCTCGCAGGAGGCTTTCAGGTCACGATCATGAATGGCCCCGCACGTGCTGCCCTCCTGCAAAGCCTGACAATAGTTGCGCTGATCGGAATCCTGAATACCGGAGCAATTGGCATACGTGTAGCCGCTGAACATCAACAGCATTGCAAGATTCAGTTTCATCTCACACTTCCTTGAGCTTGCCGGGAAACAGCCTGGCCCTGGCTGACGCAATCAAAACCAGATCAGCGTTTCATGGCCTCACACCGCGCGCGCAAATCATGGTTGTCGATATTCCCGCAACTGCTGCCACCCGTCGTGGCATTGCAGTAGGCACGCTGGTCATGGTCATCGATATTGCCGCAGGAACTGCCTCCCTGCTCCGCGTTGCACCGCGCACGCAGGTCATGATCATCGATGTTGCCGCAACTGCTGCCGCTCTTTTTGGCATTGCAGTAGGCGCGCTGGTCATGGTCGTCAATGTTGCCGCAGGAACTGCCGCCCATCTCCGCGTTACACGCCGCCCGCAAATCGTGATTGTCGATGTTGCCGCAACTGCTGCCGCTCTCCCTCGCATTGCAATAGGCACGCTGATCGTGGTCATCAAAGGATTTTTACCCATGACAAGTAAGTCACCGCTGTGTAACTACGCCCCAATGTCCCACTCCGCCACTGACCATCCCGTCCTGTTCATCGATGCCGACGCCCCACTACACGAACTCCACGCCTGCGTCAGTGAACGCCTACACGCTTTCCTCAAATACCTCGATCTCATGGCCTGCATCCGACTTTCCGATCACGCCGAACAGGACATAAACACTGTTACCACCATTGCCAGAATCATGGTGCAGGACATGAGTGATTTGTTTCGGGTGATTGAGAAGCGAAAATTGGATGTTCCGTAGCGATCAACAAAAGCACGAAATTTCGCCATGCGCTAAAAGCGTGGCAAGCGCCGAAATTCAGAACCAATAATAAAACAGTATAAAAAACTGTAACTTCTAACAGGTTCCTCAACCAAGCCAATCTCCTACTTTCCAAGAACTGGGGATCATTGCGTCTCCTGACTGACTGACAGAGGGCAAAGAAAATGGCAAACGACATCAGTGGTAACTACGATGGCGGCGACGGAAACATCTATCGCCTGGTGATCGATACTCAGGATGAGTCAAAGGGCAAATTTAGCGGCTATTTCCATAACAGTCAGACCAACCAATGGGAAAAAGTCAGTGGAGGCTATCATTTTTTCTCCGATGGTCAGGACGAGACCGTGCTCAAGGTAACAACCTCGGTCGGAGCGTGGGAGTGGGCATCGGATCACGTCAACGGTAGCCCATCCTTCCAAACATGGACCGCGAAACTAAACGGCATCCAAACGGGCGGATTTTATCGAGAGCCAGACACACGACCTAAAGCACCTACCATGGCAGAGTTGCAATACGGCCAGTAGCACGATCAAACTTAAACTAGCGCTGATCTGACGCCTTTGAAAACCAAACAACCATGCTTTGTTATACAAGGCATGGTTGCTTCATTTGATTAGAAAACAATTAAGACTACGTCGCATCGCTGCGTCAGAAGTTAGCCGGCGTATTCGCACTAATAATCTCAGCCTCATCCGCCCCGATATTCCGGAACTTATGCGGCAGCGTCGTCGGAAAATAATACCCGTCCCCCGCACTCAACACGCTCACCTGCCCGTCCACCGTCAACTCCACGGTGCCGCGCGTCACCAACCCGCACTCCTCACCTTCCGAGTGAACAATCGGCTCTTCCCCGGAACTCGCACCCGGTGCGTATTGCTCGCGCAGCAAGCGCATCTGGCGGCTGGGGACCGAGGCGCCGATGAGTAGCAGGCGCAGGCCGTGGCGGCCGAGGTCGGGTTGTTCGTTGGCGCGGAAGACGTATTGGTGTTCGCGGGGCGGCTGGTCGAAGGTGAAGAAGTCGGCCAGGGACATCGGGATGCCTTCGAGCAGCTTTTTCAGTGAGCTGACGGAAGGACTGACACGATTCTGTTCGATCAGGGAGATGGTGGCATTGGTCACGCCGCTACGCCGGGCCAGCTCGCGCTGGGAGAGTTTGTAGCTTTCGCGTACTAGTTTGAGTCGAGAACCCGTATCCATGACAGCCTTATGTGAGAACGACTTAAGGGTAATGGGGGTGGGTGGCGGGTGCCGCGCAAGTCGCGCGGATCACGTTGCTCCCGTGTCCCGGAACCGTGAAAGGCGGCTATTAAATCACGTTTGTCGGTGTTGCTCAGCAGGTTCGATGGACGGTGGGTGAAAAGTCCTTCTTGCCTTGGTAATGCGGTAACTGTGGGAGCGGGCTTGCTCGCGAAAGCGGTGTGTCAGCCGACAGGAGTATTGGCTGATATGGCCTCTTCGCGAGCAAGCCCGCTCCCACAGTTTTAGCTTGGGTGTCAGAAAAAACCGGCGGCGCCTGTGCGGGGGCCACCGCCGGGGAGGTAACTCAGATGCCGAAACGGTCGCGCAGCGAGTAGTACACCGCGCCAAGGGCGGTCAGCGGGGCCGAGAAGGTGCGGCCACCGATCATCGGCATGTGTGGCAGGGAGGCGAAGGCGTCGAAGCGTTGCGCGTCGCCGCGGATCATTTCCGAGATCAGTTTGCCGGCCAAGTGAGAGCAGGTGACGCCGTGGCCGCTGTAGCCCTGCATGTAGTAGGCGTTTTTCTCGATGCGGCCGAATTGCGGCATGCGTGACATGGTCAGCAGGAAGTTGCCGGTCCAGCGGTAGTCGATTTTCACGTCCTTGAGCTGCGGGAAGGTCTTGAGGATCTTCGGGCGGATCAGGGTTTCGATGTCGTCCGGTTCACGCGCGCCGTAGACCACACCACCGCCGTAGAGCAGACGGTTGTCGGCGGTGAGGCGGTAGTAGTCGAGCAGGTAGTTGCAGTCTTCGACGCAGTAGTTGTTGGTGATCAGGCTTCGGGCCTGTTTCTCGGTCAGCGGCTCGGTGACGCAGATCTGCGAGCCGCACGGCATGCTCTTGGCCGTCACGCGGTTGTCGAGGCCTTGCGGCAGGTAGGCGTTGCCGGCGATCAGCAGGTACTTGGCGCGGACCTGGCCTTTGGCGGTGCGCACGACGTTGGGCTCGCCGTATTTGATTTCCACCGCAGCGGATTGCTCGTAGATCTTGCCGCCCAGACGCACGATGGCGGCGGCTTCACCGAGGGCCAGGTTCAGCGGGTGGATGTGGCCGCCCTGCATGTCCAGCAGGCCGCCGACGTAGGCGTCGGAACCGACTTCGCGGCGGATGTCCGCAGCGTCGAGCATCTTCAGGTTTTTATTGCCGTAACGTTCCCAGCTGCGTTTTTGTTCGGCGAGGCCCTTGAGCTGCTTGTTGTTCATCGCTGCGAAAATGCCGCCCGGGCGGTAGTCGCATTTGATGTCGTATTCCTTGATGCGCGAACGGATGATGTCGGCGCCTTCGAAGATCATGCTGCCGAGGATTTCGGCGGTCTTGTCGCCGTAGCGCTCTTCGATCACGTCGACGTCGCGGCTGTAGGAGTTGACCAATTGGCCGCCATTGCGACCGCTGGCGCCGTAGCCGACTTTCGCCGCTTCCAGCACCGTCACCTTGTAGCCGGCTTCGCTCAGGAACAGCGCCGAGGACAGGCCAGTGTAGCCGGCGCCGATGATGCAGACATCGCACTCCACCGACTCTTCGAGGATCGGGAAATCGATCACTTCGTTGCGGGTGGCGGCGTAGTAGCTGTTCACGTGTTGTTGTTTCATTTTTTTATTCTCCGAGGGTCGCCGGTTGCAGGCGACCACCGCTGTAAAAGAGTCAGAGCTTGATCCAGGTCGCTTTCAGCTCGGTGTACTTGTCGAATGCGTGCAGCGATTTGTCGCGACCGTTGCCCGACTGTTTGAAGCCACCGAACGGCGCGGTCATGTCGCCGCCGTCGTACTGGTTGACCCACACGCTGCCGGCGCGCAGGCCACGGGCGAAGGTGTGGGCCTTGCTCAGGTTGCTGGTCCAGACCCCGGCGGCGAGGCCGAAGATGCTGTCGTTGGCGATCTGCAGCGCTTCCTCGACGGTGTCGAAGGTGATCAGCGACAGCACCGGGCCGAAGATTTCTTCCTTGGCGATGGTCATCGCGTTGGTCACGCCGTCGAAAATCGTCGGCTCGATGTAGGTGCCGCCGGTTTCTTCGAGGGTGCGCTGGCCGCCGGCGATCAGCTCGGCGCCCTGCTCCCGACCGATGCTGATGTAGCGCAGCACGTTGTCCAGTTGACGCTGATCGACCACGGCGCCGACGGTGGTCGCAGGATCGAGCGCGTGACCCGGTTTCCACGCTTGCAGCGCTTCCACCAGCAGCGGGATGAATTGCTCGCGGATCGAACGCTCCACCAGCAGGCGCGAGCCGGCGGTGCAGACTTCGCCCTGGTTGAACGCAATGGCGCCGGCCGCTGCTTGTGCTGCCGCGCGCAAGTCCGGTGCGTCGGCAAACACCACGTTCGGGCTCTTGCCCCCTGCTTCGAGCCAGACGCGTTTCATGTTGCTAAGGCCTGCATAAATCATCAGTTGCTTGGCAATCGCGGTGGAGCCGGTGAAGGCCAGCACGTCGACGTCCATGTGCAGCGCCAGCGCTTTGCCGACGGTGTGGCCGAAGCCTGGCAGGACGTTGAACACGCCTTTCGGGATACCCGCATCCAGCGCCAGTTGCGCGATGCGGATCGCGGTCAGCGGGGATTTTTCCGAAGGTTTGAGGATGAACGAGTTACCTGCCGCCAGGGCCGGGGCGAATTTCCAGCTGGCCATGATCAGCGGGAAGTTCCACGGCACGATCGCAGCAACAACGCCGGATGGCTCGCGAGTCACCAGGCCGAGCTGGTCGTGCGGGGTGGCGGCGACTTCGTCGTAAATCTTGTCGATCGCTTCGGCGCTCCAGCGGATCGCGTTGGCGGTCGCCGGGATGTCGATACTCATCGAGTCGCTGATCGGTTTGCCCATGTCGAGGGTTTCGAGCAGTGCCAGTTCTTCCTGGTGTTGCAGGATCAGGTCGGCGAAGCGAATCAGGATGCGCTTGCGCTCGGCCGGGGCTTTGTTGGCCCAAACGCCGGAGTTGAAGGATTGGCGCGCGACTTCGACGGCCAGGTTGGCGTCGGTTTCATCGGTGCTGGCGACGGAGGCCAGGAAACGGCCGTCGACGGGGCTCAGGCATTCGAAGGTTTCGCCGCTGATGGCCGGGCGGTATTCGCCGTTGATGAAGGCACGGGATTCGAGGGTCAGGGACTGGAAGCGTTGTTCCCAGTCGTTGCGGGTCGTTGTCATGGTGGTGGCTCGACGCGGGGGAATTTGGGGGTGTCTGGGTGTGTGTGTTCGGCTTGAGATGGCTGCCCTCACCCTAGCCCTCTCCCAGAGGTAGAGGGGACCGACCGAAGTGTCTCGGGAGATGCACCGACGTGAACGACCGAGTCGAATATGGATTCGGTAAAAATCGTTCAGGTCGGCGTATTTCCCGAGCATCCCCGGGTCAGTCCCCTCTCCCTCGGGGAGAGGGTTAGGGTGAGGGGCTTTTGAGGGACTCACACCGTATGCAGATACCAGTTGTACTCAAGGTCAGAGATCGAGTTCTCGAACTCGGCCAGCTCGCTTTCCTTGCACGCGACGAACACGTCGATGTACATCGGGTCGATGTAGCGGGCCATGACTTCGCTGTCGTCCAGCTCACGCAGGGCGTCGCGCAGGTTGTTCGGCAGGCTCTGTTCGTTCTGCTCGTAGCTGTTGCCTTCGACCGGGGCGCCCGGTTCGATTTCGTTGGTCAGACCGTGGTGGATACCGGCCAGCACGGAAGCCATCAGCAGGTACGGGTTGGCGTCGGCACCGGCTACGCGATGTTCGATGCGCACGGCATCCGGCGAACCGGTCGGCACGCGGACGGCCACGGTGCGGTTGTCGATGCCCCAGCTCGGCGAGTTCGGCACGTAGAACTGTGCGCCGAAGCGGCGGTACGAGTTGACGTTCGGGCACAGGAAAGCCATTTGCGCAGGCAGGGTCTCCAGCACACCGCCGATCGCGTGGCGTAGCGCGGCGTTCTGCTCGGGATCCTCGCTGGCGAAGATGTTGTTGCCTTCTTTATCCAGAATCGAAATGTGTACGTGCAGACCGTTGCCCGCCTGGCCCGGATACGGCTTGGCCATGAAGGTGGTGTCCATCTCGTGGTCGTAGGCGATGTTTTTCACCAGACGCTTGAGCAGGACGGCGTAGTCGCACGCCTTGATCGGGTCGGACACGTGATGCAGGTTGACTTCGAACTGCGCCGGGGCGCTTTCCTTGACGATGGCGTCGGCAGGAATGCCCTGCTCTTTCGCGCCTTCGAGGATGTCTTGCAGGCAGTCGACGTACTCGTCCAGATCGTCGATCAGGTAGACCTGAGTCGACACCGGACGCTTGCCCGAAACCGGTGAACGCGGCGATTGCGGACGACCGTTCACGTTGTCCTGGTCGATCAGGTAGAACTCGAGTTCGAACGCGGCGCAGATGGTCAGGCCCAGCGCATCAAACTTGCGCACCACATTGGCCAACACTTCACGCGGGTCGGCGAAGAACGGCTCGCCTTCCAGTTCGTGCATGGTCATCAGCAGTTGTGCGGTCGGACGCTTCTGCCAAGGCTCGATGCTCAGGGTGCCGGGGATCGGGTAGCAGATACGGTCGGCGTCGCCGATGTCCAGGCCCAGGCCGGTGCTTTCCACCGTGGAGCCATTGATGTCGAGGGCGAAAAGCGAGGCCGGCAGGTTGATGCCTTTTTCGTACACCTTATGAAGACTGGTGCGCTCGATGCGCTTGCCGCGCACCACACCGTTCATGTCTGCAATCAGAAGGTCGACGTACAAAACCTCAGGATGTTTCTTAAGGAATGCGTTTGCTTCGTTGAGTTGAACGGCACGCAGAGGGACCGACATGATGCACCTATTTAGCTGTTAATTATTATGTTCACTGCTGTTTCGCGGAGCCAGTCAACCCGAACGGCAAAGTGAAGTCAATAGCGAACACCTGGCCGTTCAGCGTTTATTTTTCGGGCTTTTTTTAACACTCTCGTGCCAAAGCAGGCGCCAGATGCCCGGGAATCATGAAGATTTGATGAGCGGCGTTTAGAATTTTTTACATGGGAGTTGTTAATTAAAATCAACGAGGCTAAGCTCCGGAAAAGCTCGTTCAAGTGTCAAACTTCGAGGTGAATAAAAATGGCATTCAAGCCATTGATCGGCGTTACTGCGTGCGTCAAACAGATTGGCCTGCACCCCTATCACATCAGCGGCGACAAGTACGTTCGCGCTGTCAGCGTTGCGGCGCTGGGGTTGCCCGTCGTCATTCCTTCCCTTGGCAAACTGACTGAAATCGAAGACCTGCTGGGTCAGCTCGACGGTCTGTTGCTGACCGGCTCGCCGTCCAACGTGGAACCTTTCCACTATCAGGGCCCGGACAGCGCTCCCGGTACGGATCACGATCCGGCGCGGGATGCCACTACCCTTCCTCTATTGCGTGCAGCCATCGCGGCGGGCGTTCCGGTACTCGGCATCTGCCGCGGTTTCCAGGAAATGAACGTGGCGTTCGGCGGCAGCCTGCACCAGAAGGTGCATGAGCTGCCGGGCATGCTCGATCACCGCGAAGCCGACAGCCCGGATGTCGCCGTGCAATACGCCCCGGCTCATGCCGTGTCGGTACTGCCCGGTGGCGTGTTCGAAGCGCTGGAGCTGCCGGATGAATTCCAGGTCAACTCGATTCACAGTCAGGGCATCGACCGCCTCGCTCCCGGCCTGCGCGCCGAAGCGGTGGCGCCGGACGGCCTGATCGAGGCGGTCTCGGTGGAGCACAGCCCGACCTTCGCCCTCGGCGTGCAATGGCACCCCGAATGGCAAGTGCTGGACAACCCGAACTACCTGCGGATTTTCCAGGCGTTCGGCGACGCTTGCCGCCAGCGTGCGGCGCGACGCAGCCAGCGCTGACGCCACCCAACGATTGCAAAACCATTTACTGCCCCCGCGAGGTCGGCGGCTGCGCGCTTGCGCATCCGTCATCCGCGATCAGCAACACACCGCGAAAACAAAAAGCACCACCCGGCAGCCAGGACGGCGGCGCCGAACAACCCGCACGGTGCGGGTCTGCAATCCACTCTTAAGCCAGGCCGCGTTGGCCCGGCGACTGAAACCTGTTGGGAGTTTCACATGGCAAACGCCTCCAGCACTTACAGGAAGGCTCTTGAAGGTCATCAGCAACCGAAAAAGGTTCTGGTGAAAGTCGATCGAGTCACCAAGAAGTTCGACGAAACCACTGCGGTGGACGATGTGTCCCTGGAGATCCATCAGGGCGAAATCTTCGCCCTGCTCGGCGGCTCCGGCTCGGGCAAATCGACCCTGCTGCGCATGCTCGCCGGTTTCGAACGGCCGACTGAAGGACGCATTCTGCTCGACGGTGTCGACATCACCGACATGCCGCCGTACGAGCGGCCGATCAACATGATGTTCCAGTCTTACGCCCTGTTCCCGCACATGACGGTTGCGCAGAACATCGCCTTCGGCCTCAAGCAGGACCGTTTGCCGGCCAGCGAAATCGACGCCCGTGTCGAAGAAATGCTGCGCCTCGTCCACATGACCCAATACGCCAAACGTCGCCCGCATCAGCTGTCCGGCGGTCAGCGTCAGCGCGTGGCCCTCGCCCGCTCCCTGGCCAAGCGTCCGAAGCTGTTGCTGCTCGACGAACCGATGGGCGCGCTGGATAAAAAGCTGCGTTCGCAGATGCAGCTGGAACTGGTGGAAATCATCGAGCGCGTCGGAGTGACCTGCGTGATGGTGACCCACGACCAGGAAGAGGCCATGACCATGGCCGAGCGCATCGCGATCATGCACCTGGGCTGGATCGCCCAGATCGGCAGCCCGGTCGACATCTATGAAGCACCGGTCAGCCGCATGGTCTGCGAATTCATCGGCAACGTGAACGCCTTCGACGGCACCGTGGTCGAGGACCTTGAAGGTCACGCGATCATTCACAGCCCGGACTTGCAGCAAAAGATCTACGTCGGTCATGGCGTCAGCACTTCGGTGCAGGACAAGTCGATCACCTACGCGATCCGCCCGGAAAAAATGCTCGTCAGCACGATCAAGCCGGAGACCCGCTACAACTGGTCCGAAGGCAAGGTGCATGACATCGCCTACCTCGGCGGGCACTCGGTGTTCTACGTCGAGTTGCCAAGCGGCAAAATCGTCCAGTCGTTCATGGCCAACGCCGAACGCCGTGGCGCGCGTCCGACCTGGGACGACAAGGTCTACGTCTGGTGGGAAGACGACAGCGGCGTGGTACTGCGCTCATGAAAACCTTCAATCAGCAATTCCTGCGCCTGGTGCCCAGCGGGCGAAAGTTCGTCATCGGCATCCCGTTCATCTGGCTGTTCCTGTTCTTCATGCTGCCGTTCTTCCTGGTGATGAAGATCAGCTTCTCGGAAGCCGCGCTGTCGATCCCGCCGTACTCGGAGATCTACACCTACGCCGAACAGAAATTTCAGCTGTTCCTGAACATCGGCAACTACACCATGCTCGGCGAAGACGAGCTGTATCTGTCGGCGTACCTCGGTTCGCTTAAGGTCGCGGCGCTGAGCACAATGATGTGCCTGGTGATCGGTTTCCCGATGGCTTACGCGATCACCAAGGCCAGCAAGGAAGCGCAAAACGTCCTGCTGCTGTTGATCATGATGCCGACCTGGACCGCGATCCTGATCCGCGTTTACGCGTGGATGGGCATCCTCAGCAACAACGGTTTGCTCAACGCATTTTTGATGTGGACCGGGCTCACCGATCACCCGATCGAGATCCTCAACACCAACACGGCGGTGTATATCGGCGTGGTCTATGCGTACCTGCCATTCATGGTGCTGCCGCTCTACGCCAACCTGGTGAAACACGACGGCAGCCTTCTGGAAGCTGCGCAGGATCTGGGCTCGAGCAACTTCAACAACTTCTGGAAAATCACCGTACCGCTGGCCAAGAACGGCATCATCGCCGGCTGCATGCTGGTGTTCATTCCGGTGGTGGGCGAGTTCGTGATTCCGGAACTGCTGGGCGGCCCGGAGACCCTGATGATCGGTCGCGTACTGTGGCAAGAGTTCTTCAATAACCGCGACTGGCCGGTGGCATCTGCTCTGGCGGTGGTGATGCTGTTGATCCTGATTGTGCCGATTCTGCTGTTCAACCGCAGCCAGGCCAAAGAGATGGAGGGACGGGGATGAAACGCTTCGGATTTTCAAAGTTCATGCTGATCTTCGGCCTGATGTTCATCTATCTGCCGATGCTGATTCTGGTGATCTACTCGTTCAACGCCTCCAAACTGGTGACGGTCTGGGGCGGCTGGTCGGTGAAGTGGTACGTCGGTTTGCTCGACAACACTCAGTTGATGGGCTCGGTGGTGCGTTCGCTGGAAATCGCCTGCTACACCGCTGTCGCAGCGGTGGCGCTGGGCACACTCGCCGCGTTCGTGCTGACCCGCGTGACACGTTTCAAGGGTCGTACGCTGTTCGGTGGCCTGGTCACCGCTCCGCTGGTTATGCCTGAGGTGATCACCGGTCTGTCGCTGTTGCTGCTGTTCGTGGCGATGGCGCAACTGATCGGCTGGCCCCAGGAGCGTGGCATCGTCACCATCTGGATCGCCCACACCACGTTTTGTGCCGCTTATGTGGCGGTGGTAGTCTCCGCCCGCTTGCGTGAGCTGGACCTGTCGATCGAAGAAGCAGCGATGGATCTGGGCGCGAAACCGTTCAAGGTGTTTTTCCTGATCACCATCCCGATGATCGCGCCGTCGCTGGCAGCGGGCGGCATGATGTCGTTCGCCCTGTCGCTGGATGACCTGGTATTGGCGAGCTTCGTATCGGGGCCTGGTTCCACCACCCTGCCGATGGAAGTGTTCTCGGCCGTGCGTCTGGGTGTGAAACCCGAGATCAACGCCGTGGCCAGTTTGATTCTGCTGGCGGTGTCGCTGGTGACCTTCCTGGTCTGGTACTTCGGCCGCAAGGCAGAAGCCAACCGCAAGCGTGCGATTCAGGAAGCGATGGATCAGACCGCCAACGAATCGTGGCAGCAACCGCAACCTCAACGAGTAGCAGCGACGGCCTAGGGCCGTCGCGTTTTACGGCTTTGCGCTTTTGCTTAAAAGCTTTTGAATAAAAAGAATGGAGTTTCACCGATGAAAATGTTTGGCAGGACTCTGCTGACACTGTCCTTATTGGGCGCAATCGCCACGGGCGCCCAGGCCAACGACAAGGTGCTGCGCGTTTACAACTGGTCGGATTACATCGCCCCGGACACCGTCAAGAAGTTCGAGGACGAGACCGACATCCGCGTGACCTACGATGTGTTCGACAGCAATGAAACCCTCGAAGCACGTCTGCTTGCGGGTAAATCCGGCTACGACATCGTGGTGCCGTCCAACAGTTTCCTGGCCAAGCAGATCAAGGCCGGGGTCTATCAGACCCTGGACAAATCGAAGCTGCCAAACTGGAAAAACCTCAACCCGGTGCTGCTGAAAAACGCCTCCGCCAGTGATCCGGACAACGCCCACGCGTTCCCGTACATGTGGGGCTCGATCGGCATCGGCTTCAACCCGGACAAGGTCAAGGAAGTGCTCGGCAATAATGCGCCGACCAATTCCTGGGACCTGCTGTTCAAACCGGAGAACGCCGAGAAGCTGAAGGCTTGCGGTATCAGCTTCCTCGACTCGCCGACCGAAATGCTCCCGGCCGCCCTGCACTACCTGGGTTATCCGGTGAACGACAAGGACGTGAAGCACATCGCCGAAGCCGAAGCGCTGTTCATGAAGATCCGGCCGTCGGTGGCGTATTTCCATTCGTCCAAGTACATCTCGGACCTGGCCAACGGCAACATCTGCGTAGCGGTCGGCTATTCGGGTGACGTGTTACAGGCCAAGGCTCGCGCTGTCGAATCGGGCAACAAGGTCGAGATCGACTACAGCATTCCCAAGGAAGGTGCCGGCAGCTTCTACGACATGGTCGCCATCCCTCGCGATGCCGCCAACGTCGAGAACGCCTACCTGTTCATGAACTTCCTGATGCGCCCGGACATCATCGCCGAGGTCACCAACAGCATCGGCTACAGCAACGCCAACGAAGCCGCGACGCCGCTGGTGGACGAAGCGATCCGCAACGATCCGGGTTCGTACCCGTCGCAAGCGGTGATGGCCACGCTGTATGCGGTGCCGGATCAACCGATTGCCACGCAGCGGATCATGACCCGGGGCTGGACTCGCGTGAAACTCGGCAAATAAACACACATCGATTTCCGTTCATGCAGCGCCTTACCACCGCTGCCCCCTGCTCTGAACGGCCTCACCTGGCTTTCCTCGGTTCAGGTGAATTCAGGCGCCCTCGGGCGCCTTTTTTTGTGGGCTCAGATCAGTGGCCAGTCGGCCAGCGAGCGGTAACGACCCTTGTGGGATTCGAACAGCGCAAAGCGTTCAGCCCGCAGGAAGAATTCCGGCGGCGTGGCAGATTCCGGTTCCGGCGCGCGATAGTCCCGGGCCAGTGTCAGGTGCGGACGATACTCGCGCGTCGCCTCTTCAAACCCGAACGGCAACATCGCTTGCTCCAGCGCATACACCAGCCGCAGCAATCCTTGCGGCGCCTGCTCCGGCGCCAGCGACAACACCCCGGCGCGCCGCCAGACCTGCAACCGATCCAGCGAAATCCTCAGCGCCTCACCCGGCGTGCGCACCTTCGCCGCCGCCTCGCAGACTTCGCCAATCTGCGCCAACGGCACCGCACCGAGAAACAGCAGCGTCAGGTGAAAGTTGTCGGCCGGCACCGGTTTGCCGGTGCGCAAACCCAGTTCGCTGCGCCACTGGGCAATCGCCTTGCGCTGCGCCGGCGGGCAGTCCAGGGCGAAGAACAGCCGCTTGAACGGTTGATCCCCGCGTGTTTCGTCCGTCATGGCCACGCTCCTTCGTTCGTCGAGAACCCTGGATTCTACACGTCCGTTTCTGGCGACTCCCGGCATGGGGTTTATAGTTCAACGATTGCCATCAACCGGAGGACGTCATGCGCGAGATCCTCAGCAAAGAACCCTGGTGGGCCCGACCGCCGAATCCCGGACAGGATGAGAGCGAACTGGAATGGGGCTGGCTGGTGCATTACAGCGAAGGAGAGCCACGTTTCGAGTTCGTCCGCGAGCGGCCGACGGATGAGCAGATTCGCAACCGCAAAGGCTGCCGGATCACCCCATCGGCAGAGTGATCCGGCAACGCGGCATCAAGGCTCGAGAATGTCCTTGAAGCCCCCGTAAATCATCCGCTGCCCATCAAACGGCATCGGATTGACGTCCGGTTGCATGCGGGGGTCTTCCATCATTTTTGCCATGCCGGCATCGCGGGTGGCCTTGTCCGGCCAGACCAGCCAGCCCGCCGATACGGTTTCGCCTTCCTTGAGTTTCACCGCCATCGGGAATGAGGTGACCTTGCCGTCCGGCACGTCATCGCCCCAGCCCTGAATCACCTCCAGAGCGCCGTATTCCTTGAACAACTTAGCGGCGATTTCGCAGTGTTTTTTGTACTGTTCGCGATTGGCATTCGGCACGGGTGCCACGAAAACATCGATGTAAGCCATGATCACTCTCCTTGCAGGGTGGGTTCGATCTGCTGAGTAGTCGACTCGGGCGGTCGCCATTCGACACGGTTGACGCCCAACCCGACCGACGGTTCGTCCCGTCCGCCGAGATTGCCCTCGACCTGGGCCGCAATGTGCAGCGTGCCGGCCATCACGCCAGTGGTCGGGTTCTGCACCAGTTTCACCCAAGCCTTGTCGAACGTGTTGCCCAGACTGCTGCGTATCAGAGCTTCGCTGTCAGGGCGGTCGTTGGCCTGAATGATCGCGCGAACGCCCGCCACCCCGACTGAAATCAGCGCCCCGGCCAGTTTGCCTGCCGCTGCCGCCACCGCGCTGGCAGCGCCGCGCGGGGCCATTTCCGCCTCCATGCGCTGGCTCGCGCGCTTGGCCACCGGCGCCATTGCGGTATCGGTCGAGGCCACGCCTTTCGAGCCGCCGTCGGTGTGGATCTTGTCGATCAGCGCGGCGTAGGCCGGCAGCGTGTTCAACGGTTCAGTGCTGACAACCTGATACAGCGAGGCATCGCGGGCCGGCGGCGGGCCAAGGGCGATGGCGGGGATTTTCTGCAACCGCCCGTTGAGCTGGGCGATGGGCACGCCGTGGCGCTGGGCGATGACCGGCATCTGCTGCGCCATCAGCTGCGCGTAGAACGCGGTGGACTGGCCGAGGATCGCGTCCGGGTCGATCTCCACCGCCACCGGCGCCAGCACCCGTTCCTGATATTGCTCCAGCAGATAGGCCGCCAGACGCTTGGCCGAAGCATCCTGCTCGCCGCTGGCACTGATCGTGTACCAACTGACCTTCATCGACAGCCATTCCTGGGTCCAGTAACTGCTGAACCACGGGATGAAATTTTCTTCAGTTTGCTCATAGACCCGAATGCGCCAATGTTCCATCGAGCCACGGGCGAACAGCTTGACCTGCTCGGTGGCCTGCTTCGAGGCGCTGACGATTTCCCGGTCGATCTGCTGCCAGGTGGCCGGCGAGACCACCACCGCCGGCGCGCTTACCGGGGCCCGCGCCGTGGTGGCGCAGCCGGCCAGCAACACCAGTGCGGCGACGAGCAGCGCGCGCAGGTTCACGGTGGCGGTCCTTATCTGTTCTGCGGTCGCAAGACCTGAAGAATCCGGGGGAGATGAAATGAGTATAGGTGCGTGCGGTGCGCCGTTTATCCGCTGGTCCGGACTGTACCAGTCCAACCATCAATGGCGTCGATATTCACCATTGCGACGATTGCCTTCCGCCGACCGCTCGCCGAAGGCACGATTAACCCATCCGAAACACACAGCACGAGGAGTTCACATCATGATCAGTACCGTCACCCTCGCCGTGAGTTTCCCGGTCTTCGGCAGCAACTACTACGATCAGCACGTCGTGTCGCGCAAGACTCAGGCGCTGGTGTTCGACGAAGCCTTCGAAGATCTGTTGATGCCCGCCGCCAGCAATCATTTCAGCAATGAAGTGGTCGGCCTCAACGATCAGTTCCGTTTTCTGAGCGACATTCTCGCCACCCATTTGCTGGACATCGAGGCCTCCGTGCCTGCGCGATCCGGCGTCCGGGCGAGCGCTCATTTTTAATGCCAGAGGGCGTTCCCGTCGGGGAACGCCCTCTTCGTTTCAATCAGTCATCATCCCGGTCGCGGTGATAACGACGCCCGTCGCGGCGGTCGTCGTCGCGATCGTCCCAGCGCCGGTCATGATCGTAGTAACGGCCATGATCGCGGTCGTAATGCCGGCCATGACGATGGTCATCATCGAAATCCGCCACACAGCCGCCCAGCAATACGGCGGCGGAAACAGTCAGCAGCAGGCTTGTTGCACGCATCATTCAGATTTTCCCTAAAACCAAGGTCTTGACGACGGAAACAGTCAGCGCGGGTGCGCGCTGGCGCAGATACGACCGGGGAAACCAGCTTAGATTCACTGGCCATCAACGACCGTTCATCGCCCTGCTCGCCGCGCCCGGCCCGTCCAAACGGTGGCCCATTGATGGCTCTGACCGGCGCGACGACAGGGCGAAATCCGACAAAACCTTTTCCTCCTCCCTGCGGTCACTCCTAGAACAGACCAAGACTGGCGACGACGCCGGCGTGCCCGAGCGGGTCATTTGCTACCTGCCGACCTGATCAGAGGAAGCCCAGCCATGAACGACCATCCGCCGTTGGCGATTTCCCGACGCCGTTTCCTGATTCTCGGGGCCGTGACCGCGACTGCGTTCGCGATGCCGCCCTTCATCAGCCTCAAGGCCTACGCGGCCACTCTGGAGCAACCGGCTATGGCCAACGTGACAATTGATGTCAACGGCAAGCCACAGACACTGGAGATTGATACCCGCACCACCCTGCTCGATGCGCTGCGCGAACACCTGCACCTGACCGGCAGCAAAAAGGGCTGCGACCACGGTCAGTGCGGCGCCTGCACGGTGATCGTCGACGGCCGGCGAATCAATTCGTGCCTGACCCTGGCAGTGATGCAGGACGGCGCCAAAGTCACCACCATCGAAGGCCTCGGCATGCCGGACCACCTGCATCCGATGCAGGCGGCGTTCATCAAGCATGACGGTTACCAGTGCGGCTACTGCACGCCGGGGCAGATCTGTTCGGCAGTGGCGGTACTGCAGGAAATCCGCGACGGCATCCCCAGCCACGCCAGCGCCAGCCTCACCGAACCGCCGCAACTGATCGCCAGAGAATTGCAGGAACGCATGAGCGGCAACATCTGCCGCTGCGGCGCCTACTCGAACATCATCGAAGCCATCAGCGAAGTCGCGGAGGTGCCAGCATGAGAGCGTTCAACTACAGCCGCGCCGACTCTCCTGCCGCTGCCGCTGCCCAAGCCGCGCAAATCGAAGGCGCGCGTTTCATCGCCGGCGGCACCAACCTGCTGGACTTGATGAAACTCGACATCGAAACGCCCCAGCAGCTGATTGACGTCAATCACCTGGGCCTCGACCGGATCGAAGCGACCGACGACGGCGGCTTGCGCATCGGCGCACTGGTGCGCAACACCGATCTGGCCGCCGACAGTCGCGTCCGGAAAGACTACGCGCTGCTCACTCGCGCCTTGCTCGCAGGCGCTTCGGGCCAGTTGCGCAACATGGCGACCACCGCCGGCAATCTGCTCCAACGCACGCGCTGTCCGTATTTCTACGACACCAATCAGGCCTGCAATAAACGCAAACCCGGCAGTGGATGCGCGGCAATTGGCGGTGTCAGTCGACAGCTCGGCATCATCGGTGTCAGCGACGCCTGCATTGCGACCCATCCGAGTGACATGGCGATTGCGATGCGTGCGCTGGATGCCCAGATCGAAACGCTCAAGGCCGATGGCAGCACCCGGCGCATCGCCATGGCGGACTTCCATCAATTGCCCGGCACCACCCCGAATGTCGAAACCAGTCTGACGCCCGGCGAACTGATTACCGCTGTCACCCTGCCCGCGCCAGTGGGCGGCACCCATGTCTATCACAAGGTGCGCGACCGCTCGTCGTACGCCTTCGCCCTGGTTTCCGTCGGCCTGATCCTGCAGAAGGATGGCAGCGGTCGCATCGCCGTCGGCGGCATCGCGCCGAAACCCTGGCGGGTCGAAGCGGCGGAAGCCCTGTTGCCGCAAGGCGCGAAAGCCGTCAGCGAGCGCCTGCTCGACGGCGCCACGCCCACCGCTGACAACCAGTTCAAAGTGACGCTGGTCGAGCGCACGATTGCCTCGGTGCTGGCCCAAGCGAGGGACGAAGCATGAAATTCGACACGCCCGCCACGACCAACCCGATTGATCAGCTGAACGTCATCGGCAAACCCACCGACCGCATCGAAGGCCCGTTGAAGACCAGCGGCCAGGCGCCTTACGCCTATGAGCAACATGAAGCCGTGAAGAATCAGGCCTATGGCGTGATGGTCGGTTCGGCCATCGCCAAAGGGCGCATCACCCGTATCGATCTGGATGCCGCCCGCGCCGCGCCGGGGGTGCTGACCATCGTCACCGCCGCCAACGCCGGCAAGCTCGGCAAAGGCAAATACAACGCCGCGCACCTGCTGGCCGGACCGCAAGTGCAGCACTATCACCAGGCCGTGGCGCTGGTGGTCGCCGAAACGTTCGAACAGGCACGGGCCGCCGCGCAATTGGTCAACGTCGAATATGCGGCCGACAAAGGTCAGTTTGATCTGGCCAGCGTGCGCGATCAGGGTGTGGAACCGAAAGAAGAACTGCCGGACGTCACCCACGGCGATTTCGCCAGCGCCTTCGCCGCCGCGCCCGTGCAATTCGACCAGACCTACACCACGCCGGATCAGTCCCACGCCATGATGGAGCCCCACGCGACACTCGCTGCCTGGAAAGGCGATCAGGTGACGCTCTGGACTTCCAACCAGATGATCGCCTGGAGCGTCGGCGACATCGCCACCACCCTCGGCCTGCCCAAGGAAAATGTGCGGTTGATCTCGCCGTACATTGGCGGCGGTTTCGGCGGCAAGCTATTCATTCGTGCCGACTCGATCCTCGCCGCCCTCGGCGCACGTCTGGCGAACCGGCCAGTGAAGGTCGCCCTCGCCCGTCCGCAGATCGCCAATAACACCACCCACCGCCCCGCTACCGTCCAGCGGATTCGCATGGGCGCGACGGCGGACGGCAAACTCATCGCCATCGCCCATGAAGGCTGGTCGGGCAATCTTGAAGACGGCAAGGTCGAAGTCGCGGCCCAGCCGAGCCAGTTGCTCTACGCCGCAGAAAATCGCCTGGTGAGCATGCGTCTGACGCCGCTGGATCTTCCGGAGGGCAACGCCATGCGCGCGCCCGGTGAAACGCCGGGGCTGATGGCGCTGGAGATCGCCATGGACGAGATGGCGGAACAGCTCAAACTCGATCCGATCCAGTTCCGCATCCTTAACGACACGCAGGTCGATCCGGTGAAAACCGAGCGGCCGTTCTCCCAGCGGCGGCTGATCGAATGCCTGCAAACCGGCGCCGAACGCTTTGGCTGGGATAAACGCAATGCAACGCCCGGCAATCGTCGCGAAGGTCGCTGGCTGATCGGCATGGGCGTCGCGGCGGCGATTCGCAACAACCTGCTGGTGAAGTCCGGTGCGCGGGTGCGGCTCGAGCGCGACGGCAAGATCACCGTGGAAACCGACATGACGGACATCGGCACCGGCAGCTACACGATCATTGCCCAGACTGCCGCCGAAGTGATGGGCGTCGGTCTCGACAATGTGGTCGTGCATTTGGGCGATTCGAATTTTCCGGTGTCGTCTGGCTCCGGCGGCCAGTTCGGCGCCAATTGCTCGACCGCCGGGGTCTACGCGGCGTGCATGAAACTGCGCGAAGCGGTCGCGGCAAAACTCGGCATGAGCGCGGGTGAAGCGCAGTTTGCCGACGGCCACGTGCGACTGGGCAGCAAAAACGTGCCGTTACGTGAGGCCGCGCAACACGCCGCAATCGAAGTCGAGGACAGCATCGAATTCGCCGACCTCGCCAAGCAGTACCAGCAATCGACCTTCGGCGCGCACTTCGTCGAAGTCGCCGTCGATGCGGCCACCGGCGAAGTCCGAGTGCGACGCATGCTCGCCGTCTGCGCCGCCGGGCGGATTCTCAATCCGAAATCGGCCCGCAGTCAGGTGATCGGCGCGATGACCATGGGCGTCGGCGCGGCATTGATGGAAGAACTCGCGGTGGACAAGCGCCAGGGCTTTTTCGTCAATCATGACCTGGCGGGCTACGAGGTGCCGGTGCACGCCGACATTCCGCATCAGGAGGTGATATTCCTCGATGAAACCGACCCGATTTCATCGCCGATGAAAGCCAAGGGGGTCGGTGAGCTGGGGATTTGCGGTGTGAGTGCGGCGGTGGCGAATGCGATCTACAACGCCACGGGCGCACGGGTGCGGGAGTATCCGATTACCCTGGACAAGATTCTGGATGCGTTGCCGCCGATGATCTGAATCCTCTCGCGCACTAGCATGGGGTACTAGTGCGCGACTCCCTCCCGAGAGATGGCTAACTCACCAACGCAATCAACTGCTGCCGCTGCGCATCGGTCAGCATCAGCCCGAACCCGGCGCCGGCATTGTCGGCCATGTACAGCGGATTGCTCGTGCCAGGAATCACACAAGTTACCGCCGGATGCGCCAGCAGAAATTTCAGCGCCAGTTGCGGCCAGCTCTTGGCCCCGACTTGCGCCGCCCAACCCGGCAGTGGTTTACCCTTGAGCCGCGCGAGCAGGTCGCCGCCACCGAACGGTCGGTTGCAGATCACTGCCACCCCACGCTCGCGGCACAGCGGCAGGATGCGTTTCTCGACCCCGCGATCATCGAGCGCGTAATTGATTTGCAGGAAATCCAACGGTTCGGCCTTGAGCACGGCTTCGACCTCGTCATAGGCCGACGGTGTGTAGTGGGTGATGCCGATGTAGCGGATGCGGCCCTGCTCTTTCCATTCGCGCAGGGTCGGCAGATGGGTTTGCCAGTCGAGCAGGTTGTGGATCTGCATCAGGTCGATGCGTTCTGTGCGCAGCAGGCTGAACGACTGCTCCATCTGCGCGATGCCTTCCTCGCGGCCACGGGTCCAGACCTTGGTCGCCAGAAACGCCGGCGAGCGCGGTTCGTGGATCGACAGCAATTCACCGGTGGTTTCCTCGGCACGGCCATACATCGGCGAGCTGTCGATCACCGTGCCACCCTTTTTGAACAGCTCGCCGAGCACCGCCGGCAATTGTTTGTAGACCGGATCGCCGGGACCGACGTCGAAACCGCGATAAGTGCCCAATCCCACCAGCGGCAGTGGCTCGGAGCTCGAAGGGATGGCGCGGGTCTGCATGGTCTGGGCTCCTGTGGCGTTCGGCGACGTAATGGCGGCCAGCGCCCGGTCAAAAGTGAAAACCGCTGACACCCCGGCTGCCAGCGTCAGCAACCGGCGGCGGGAATATCCCTCAGTGTGGTTCATGCTGGCGCCCTTGCCCTGTGGATCTGTTGCACCTTGTGTTTTGATGCAGCCCGCAAAACCGTTGGACTACACTGCGACAGCCAACCTGCGCGCCCGGTTAAAGTTAGTCGAATGTCCAGAACCCTGTTGTCACTCGTCGCATTGATCGTCGCCGTGTACCTGATCCTGTGCGCGGCGCTGTTCGTTTTTCAGCGGGCGCTGATCTATTTTCCCCAGCCCGCCAGCCTCGATTCACCGGAGTCTCGGTTGACGCTGGCCATGCCCGACGCCGAGATCCGCGTGACGGTGCGCGAGCGCGCCGGCTCCCGAGCGTTGATCTATTTCGGCGGCAATGCCGAGGACGTTTCGCGCAACCTGCCGGAGTTTTCCGAGGCGTTTCCTGAATATTCGTTGTATTTGCTGCATTACCGGGGTTTTGGCGGCAGCGGCGGCTCGCCCTCCGAAGAGGCGATCGCCGAGGACGCGCTGGCGCTGTTCGATCAGGTGTATGCCAGTCATCCGCAGGTTGCGCTGCTGGGGCGCAGCCTCGGTTCCGGGGTCGCGGTGCGGCTGGCCAGCCAGCGGCCGGCGGAGCGGCTGATTCTGGTCACGCCCTACAACAGCCTTGAAGAAATTGCCGCCCGGCAGTACCCGTGGGTGCCGGTGCAGTGGTTGCTCAAGGATCGTTTCCGGTCAGGTCAGTACGCGGCGCACATCCGCGTGCCGACGCTGCTGCTGGCGGCGAGCGATGACGAAGTGATTCCACGGGCCAGCACCGAACGCTTGCTGCACAGTTTCCCCGACGGTGTGGCGACACTCAAAGTGGTGGCGGATTCGGCACACAATTCGATTTCCGAACGACCGCAATATCTGCAATGGATCGAGGAGGTGTTGAATCGCTGAGCACTTCGTCGGCAGCCGCTGAAACCCGGCGCGGCTTCGTGAACCAAGTGCGAAAAGACCAGTCCTACCCGCGCCGCGTTCTGCGGTTCACTCCCCTTCTGTGTTGTCCTTTTTCAGAGCTTTGCGTCCCATGCGCCACGCCGTTCGTTCGTCTCGCTTCGTTTCGCTGTGCCTGTTTATCCTTTCTCCCCTGCTATCGCCCTCTGCCCACGCCGGCGCAGAGCGGCAACTGGTGGCCGCCATCAACGACTACCGCGCCCATCCGCAACGTTGTGACCGGCGACCCGCCCAACGGCTGGCGCCGCTGACGCTGAAGTCGAACCTGGCGTTGCCGGTCGGTTATGGCTACGGCGGTGGATTGCGCGAACGATTGAAAGATTCCGGCTACGCGGCCGTGGCGGTGCGCAGCATCCGGATCGTCGGTGCGCAGGACGCCGAAGAGGCGTTCGAAATGCTGCAAGACGATTACTGCGGCGCGTTGCTCGACGGTCAATACGCCGACATCGGCGTCAGCCGCGCCCGCAGCGAATGGCAAGTGGTGCTGGCCCGGCCAGTGCTCGACAGCCGCGTCGGCGACAACCGCAGCGTCGGCAAGGCCTTGCTGGCCGAAGTCAACGCCGCCCGCGCCCGACCGCGTATGTGCGGTCGTCAGCGCTTCGCCGCCGCCCGGCCGTTGAGCTGGAACCCGGCGCTCGGCGCCGCCGCTCAGGGCCACAGCAAGGCCATGGCCTACGGCAACTATTTCGCCCACCGCGACCCGGACGGCGACGGTCCGGCAGATCGCGCCCGAGCGGCCGGTTACCGTGGCCGGCAGATCGGCGAAAACATCGCCGCCGGGCAAAGCTCACCGGGCAAGGCCATGGCCGGCTGGCTGGCCAGCCCCGGACACTGCGCCAACCTGATGAACCCGATGTTCACCCAGGTCGGCGCCGGGTTTGCCAGTGAGGCGCGCAGTGATGAAGGGGTTTACTGGACGATGCTGTTCGGGGCGCAATGAGCGCTTACTTCGGCCGGCGCACCGCCCGCACTCTGCCACTGTTCCCGCCGCCACAATAGAAGCGCTCGGCGCCATCGGCCTCCAGCCCGGAGACGCCGATTCCGCTGGGCAGCGCCAGGCTTTCCAGCACCTCGCCGTTGCTCGGGTCGACTCGCCGGATCTCGCTTTCATCGCCTTCCCAGGTGCCATGCCACAGCGCGCCGTCGACCCAGGTGACGCCGGTGACAAAACGATTGGATTCGAGGGTGCGGAGGATTTTCCCGGTGTCCGGATCGATCTGATGGATCTTGCGGTCGCGGTATTGCCCCACCCACAACGATCCCTCGGCCCAGGCCATGCCTGAATCGCCACCATCGCCCGGAGCCGGAATGGTGTGGAGCACGCGCCCGGTGGCCGGGTCGATCTTGTGAATTCGGCGGTCGGCGATCTGGTACAGGTGCTGGCCGTCGAACGCGGTCCCGCCATCGGCGCCGACCTTGATCGTACGCACCGTTTCGCCGCTGGCCGGATCGAGTGCGTTGAGCTGACCATCGCTGGCGAACCAGACTTGCCGGCCATCGAAGGTCACGCCGTGGACACCGTCGATGCCTTCGAACGGGCCGTATTCACGAAGGATTTCTGCGCTTGCCTGTTTCATGCTGGTTTCCTCGTTGGGTGGGTGAGTCCAGCCTAGCCATTGCCCAGCGACACCGGGAGTAACAAGATCGTCGCGAAACCCGGCAACGGCGGCGTCAGCCAGCGACGTGCACGGCCAACGCCGAACGACTGGACCTTGTCTTGCGCCGCCAACGTTTCCAGCGCTCGCTGCACTTGTCGCTGGCTGTTGCCCGACGCAAGTGCCAGCGCTGAACTCGACCACGCTTCGCCATCAGCGAGCAGGGCCAGCAACGCGGCGTGTCTGTCCTCGTTTGGTAGCGTGAGCAGCGCGACGTGCTGTGCAACCAGCGCATAGCCGCGAGGGGTTGCAATGATTCCGGCTAGCGGACGCAGCGCCGCACGCAACCGGCCGATCTCGACCCGCAATCGGACGCGATGGGATTCATCATCGAGTTTCAAGCGAAAGGCTTCGGCGATCAGCGTCTCTCGGGACACCCCTTCGGGCCAGGCTTCGGCAAGCCGCCGAGCGAGATTGAACAACACCGGCCGCGTGGCCAGCGCCACGGTCATTCCGGCACCGCGCACGCTGTAGCGACAGGCATCCACCACCAGCGTCGGTGAGGTGAACAACGTTTCAACTTGCGCAAGTGTCACCGCTTGCACCTGACCGGCAACGATCAATCGGGCAGCGGGAGCTTCGAGGATTTGCCGGGCGTGTTCGATTTCCGCCGACAACGCTGGAATAGCAGCCGACTGCGCCGCCCGCTGTGCGCGTTCCAGCGCTGTTTGCGCCTTGTGCGCCTGGACCCGACGCAAAGCGATTCCGGCGGTCATCAGTTCATGGACGGTGCGCAGGGCCGGGGGTAGCTGTGCAGGATCGAGTTCACCGAGCAGCTCTTCAGCCGCTTCCAGTTGGCCGATCAGCAGCAACCGACGAATCTGCAGACAGCGTGCGTGCGCAGCATTCACGCCATCGCCATGATCCTGCAAGATTTGTCGCGCCGCTTCCAGCCCGTTGACCGGCCAGCCCAGATCCCGCGCCGCCAGCGCCACCTCGGCCTCGGCCACCACGCAGCGCGCCCGGGACAGAGGCTCGTTGGCGCAGAACGCCTTTACTGCCCGTTGCAACAACGTCTTGGCCCGCGTCATGTCACCAAGTTGCGCCATGGCGATCCCACGCAGGGCCAGCGCTGGAGGGTCTTCGCGCAGGGCAACGAAATTCAGCGCCGCCAACGGATCACCCACCGCCAGTGCGCGGCCGGCGGCGTTGATCAGCGAGTCCATGGAGCATCCGACATGGCAGGTGTTCCGGTATCAGATCGTGGGTGGAGTCTAATACCGAATATGGATTTGTCTGGATGCTCGTGTGAAAGCGCGGTCAGTTGAGGATCGCGGCGCCTGAGATAAACCTCAGACCGGAGAAATCGTGGCAAGGACGCCAATCATGATGGTCAACACAAGAAAGCCGCCGAGGAAAATCGCCATCTTAGCCATGAAGGCCTCCTGAATACTGAATGTCCGGCGCACCGGGCGCTCCGGAATGAAGCGCGTCGCGTGTGGCCGAACGGCAGGGCTATTCTGGGCCCGTGGCTGAGATGGTTACAGATGCAGATTCGACAGGAAAAAGCGGATCAGATGGATCGGGCTGGCGCATGGGTCGACATTCAGATCAGTACAGAGGGTTTCCATTGCGCCGCTTTGATCTAGAGTCATGGGCGCCGCGCAAAGAACAACAAAAATACAGGAGTGAAACCATGTCCGACCTGAACCTGCACCCCAACGCCGCCCAATCCCTGAACCGCTGGCACGAGATGATCCGCACCGGCAACCTCAAGGCCCTGCCCGAGTTGCTCGATCCCAAAGCGGTGTTCCGCTCGCCGATGGCCCACACGCCCTACCCCGGCGCACCGGTGGTCTCGATGATCCTCAACACCGTGTTCGAGGTGTTTGAAGACTTCAAATACCACCGTGAACTGGCGACGGCCGATGGCCTGAATGTGGTGCTGGAATTCAGCGCCAAAGTCGGAACGAAAGAGCTTAAAGGTATCGACATGATCCGTTTCGATGAACAGGGCAAGATCGTCGAATTCGAGGTGATGGTGCGGCCGCTGAGCGGGTTGCAGGCGCTGGGCGAGGAAATGGGACGCCGTCTGGGAGCTTATCTGGCCGCCGCCAAGGCCTGAAATCCGCACACAAAAAAGCCCACTGACCGTCACCGGTTCAGTGGGCTTCGTGTGTCAGGCGTCTGGATTACAGAGCCATATCACGTGCAGCGCTTTCTTTTGGCGCCGGGGCTTTTTCAGCCGAGGCGTCCGCCGCTGGAGCTGCAGCCTGACCAATCACCGGAGGGGTTGGCAGTTGCAGGATCTTGGCGGTGTAGGCCCACTCTTCAGCCACTTTGGCTGGATCGTTGTTCAGCTGGGTGCCGTAGCTTGGAACGATCTGGTGCAGCTTGGTTTGCCACTCAGGGCTGGCGACTTTGTCTTTGAAGACTTTCTGCAGCACGCTCAGCATGATCGGTGCAGCGGTCGACGCGCCTGGGGATGCGCCCAGCAGACCGGCGATGGAGCCGTCCTTGGAAGCAACGATTTCGGTGCCCAGTTTCAGCACGCCGCCAGCGGCTTCATCACGCTTGATGATTTGCACGCGCTGGCCGGCTTGCCACAGGCGCCAGTCTTCGGCCTTGGCGTTCGGGAAGTATTCCTTCAGCGCGTTCAGACGGTCTTCATCCGACAGCATCAGTTGACCGGCCAGGTACTCGACCAGCGGGTATTCCTTGATGCCGACCTTGGTCATAGGCCAGATGTTGTGGGTGGTGGTGCTGGTCAGCAGATCCAGGTACGAACCTTCTTTCAGGAACTTGGTGCTGAAAGTCGCGAACGGGCCAAACAGGATGACGCGCTTGCCGTCCAGGACACGGGTGTCCAGGTGCGGAACGGACATCGGAGGCGCGCCAACCGAAGCTTTACCGTAGGCCTTGGCCAGGTGCTGTTCGGCGATGGCCGGGTTATCGGTCACCAGGAACGAGCCGCCTACCGGGAAGCCAGCGTATTCCTTGGCTTCTTCGATACCGGACTTCTGCAGCAGGTGCAGTGCACCGCCGCCGGCGCCGATGAACACGAACTTGGCGTCGGTTTCAGTCTTGGTGCCGTCTTTCAGGTTCTTGTAGCTGACGCGCCAGGTGCCATCGGCATTCTTGGTGATGTCCTGGACTTCGCTGGACAGCTTCATGCTGAAGTTAGGCTTGGTCTGCAGGTAACCGGCGAACTGGCGGGTGATTTCGCCGAAGTTCATGTCGGTACCCAGCGGGCTCCAGGTGGCCGCGATTTTCTGGTTCGGGTCACGCCCTTCCATCATCAGCGGAACCCACTTCTTGATCACAGCCGGGTCTTCGGAGTACTGCATGCCGGCGAACAGCGGGCTCGCCTGCAGGGCTTCGTAGCGCTTTTTCAGGAACTTGATGTTGTCATCGCCCCACACGAAGCTCATGTGCGGAGTGGTGTTGATGAACGAACGAGGGTCCTTCAGGACGCCTTGACGAACCTGCCAGGCCCAGAACTGACGGGAGACCTGGAACGCTTCGTTGATCTCGACCGCTTTCGGGATCGTGACGTTGCCCTTGTCGTCTTCCGGGGTGTAGTTCAGCTCGGCGAGTGCGGAGTGACCGGTACCGGCGTTGTTCCAGCCGTTGGAGCTTTCGAGGGCGACGCCGTCGAGGCGCTCGACCATCTCCATCGACCAGGTCGGCTCCAGCTCATTGATCCACACACCCAGGGTGGTGCTCATGATGCCGCCGCCGATCAGCAGGACGTCGACTTTCTTTGCTTCTTCGGCATTGGCGGACGACATCCCCATCGCCAAAGCCAGCCCCAGCAAGGCTGTGTTCACTTTTTTAAACATCTGTTGCACCTATGATAAAACGCCTTCCGCCCGCCGCTGTTGTGCGTATGCGTTCCCCTTTTTTCGCGACACTCAGGCCAGCATCGCGGGTTCCGGCACACTTCAATTTTGACGGGTGGGCACACAAGGCCGACAGGCTGCGTCGACCTCAGTTATATGTCCCTTCTGAACTGACTTCTTATCATTATTGGCTTCAGCTACTTGAGCGACAGGGGTTCTGCCTGGCCCGCCGGATAGCGCGCCAGACTGAATTGGGTCAAAACAAGTGGCGCGAAGAATATCACGTCATGGCAAACCCGCGCGTCTGTTCGCGACCGGATAGTTTTCAACAAGCGCTTCAAACGCTTTCTAACGCCGGCGCATTCCTGCTACGTTGTACGACGACTGACAAATAACCAGTCGATTTCATCACCTACAACAACAAGGAATACCCATGAACAAATCCGGATTGCTGCTCGGTCTCGTCTGCCTCTTCAGCGGTTACGTCGCCGCCGCCCCGGCGGAACAGGACGTCGCCCAGGCCGTCGATCACCTGACCCAGGCGATGCTGCACAAGGACATCGCCGAACTGAATGCCCTGACCGCCGACAACCTCACCTACGGCCACTCCAGCGGCAAGATCCAGGACAAGAAAGCCTTCATTGCCGATATCGAAACCGGCAAGAGCGCGTTCAAGACACTGGAGATGCAAAACCAGACCATCACCCTGTCCGGGGACACCGCGCTGGTCCGCCATCACTTTTCGGCGCAGGCCCTCAAAGGCACCGAAGTGGTGCCGACGGAAATCGAGAACTTCCAGATCTGGCAGAAGCAGTCTGGCAAGTGGTTGCTGGTGGGGCGTCAGGCGTACAAGTTCTGATGCAGGAGCTCTGCCGTCGGAGAGGCGGCAGAGCCTGCTCCTATAACCTGAACCGATCCACCGACTGCGCCAGTCTCCCCGCCAGACTCGACAGCTCATCCGTGGTATTGGCCGTCTCGCCGATCACCTTGCTGTTGCCCTCCGACATGCCCGCGATCATCTCCACCTGATGGGCAATCTCGTTGCTGGCCTGGCTCTGTTCGCCGATGGTGCGGGTGATGTCGTTGACCAGCTGTGTGGTGCTGAGGGTAGCGTCGAGGATTTCGCGGATGGCGCGTTCGACGTCGGCGGTGACCGCCATGCCTTTGTCGACTTGGGCGACACCGGCCTCCATGCTGCTGACGGCCTCGCGGGTGCTGTTCTGGATGCGCGCGACCATCGCGGCGATTTCCTGGGTCGAGGCGCTGGTGCGTGCAGCCAGACTGCGCACCTCATCGGCCACCACCGCAAAGCCCCTGCCCTGCTCGCCCGCCCGGGCGGCCTCAATGGCCGCGTTGAGCGCCAGCAGGTTGGTCTGATCGGCGATGCTCTTGATCACCTGGATGATGTTGAAGATGCCTTCGGATTCCTGATCCAGGGTGCGGATCACCTGCGCCGACTGCTGGGCGGAACGGGCGATGTCGTCCATGTCGCTGACCACCTGATGAATCACCTGCCCACCGTTTTTCGCCAGTGACTCGGCCTGGCTGGCCATGTTCAAAGCACGCTCGGCATGACGGGTGATTTCCTCGATGCTCGCGGTCATCTGGCTCGCGGCGGCAGCCATGGTGCCGGCGGCGGTGCTTTGTTGCTGGCTGCTGTCGGCGACCTGATGACAGCCGTGGCTCAGTTGTTCACTCATGCCGCTGACGCCGTGGGCGTTGCGTCGCACCACGTCGATCATGTCCCGCAGGTCGTGCTGCATGGTGGCCAGCGTGCGGATCAGCGCACTGGCTTCGTCCTTGCCGGACGGTTCGGCGATCGGTTCGCTGAGGTTGCCGTGGGCGATGCTTTCGGCGATGCGGCTGGCGGATTTCAGCGGCCCCATGATGCTCAGGATCACCCAGCGCCCCTGGGCCAACAGCAGCAACAGGCTGGCAATCAGGACGATAGCGAGCGCGACATTGGCGTTGTGGATCGCCGCCTCGGTGCCCTCGCTGGTCTGCCGGGTATTGGTTTCGATCAGTTCGCTGAGGGCGGCCATCTGCTCTTCGAGCTGGCTGAACGCCGTGCTGAAGGTCCCGAGATGCTGCTGGGCGCTGTCCGGGTTTTCCAGTGCAAGGCCGACGATCTGCTCGCCGGCGCTGATGTAGGTATCGAGGCTGGGCTTGATCTGCTCCAGCGCAGACCTGATCGTCGGATTGACCGGCAGCTTGAGGTTGTCACCCAGCACCTCGCGAAAATGCGCGGCATGCTCTTCAACCGAACGCTGCACTTCGTCCGCCGTGCTCGTGCTTTTGCCCAGCCCCACCAGCATCGCCGAATACACATCGGCACGCAGGGCGTCGTGCATCATGTCGGCTTCCATGTGGTGGCGCAGCGCGCTCATGCTGACCGCGTTGTCACCGACCGCCGACGCCATCCGCTGGTTGCCGACGTAACTGACCAGGCTCACGATCAACGCCGTCAGCAGGCTGGTCGCAATCAGCAACACCAAACGCAGTTTGATCGACACCGTGATTTCCTCCCTGGTCGCGCCACACGGCGCCTTTCAACGCTTCAGTTAAGCCTATTTGCGTGAATCCGCCGCTTTAGAGCGTCGCAGGGTGTGTCGTTACATCCGGTAAAAACGAGGACTGTGCAGCGGTTCTCGTTCTATACCGCTACCGCCCGGCCCGGCGCATGGAACTCCCGTGCCGTCCGGCACCTCTCACATTATGTGGTACTTCCTTTTCGCTTTACGCTGCTGGAGGAACACCGTCATGCGCCGTTTATTACTCGTTTCGTCTCTCATGCTGTGCCTGCCGTTCGGCTCGGCCCTTGCCCGCGTGGACGCAGGGGATGTTGCCACTTCGGCGGGGGTTTCGGCTTCGCTGTACTCGACCTTCAAGGATCACAAAATGGTGATTCCGGCCCGTGACGACTTGTCCGCATTCGTCGCCAGCGGCGGTACGATCCGTGGCGTGTACCTGGAATCGGTTCTGCAACAGGTGCGTCAGGACAATCCCGGCCTGAACGCCAGCGATGAAGAGCTGGCCAATGCCATCCTGGTTCACTACGAAGGTCTGTCGCAGTAACCACGGCACGTTCGATGATGGTGGCTGACGGACTCGCCACCGTTGTGCCCTGCCGATGGACGGCTGGCGAACGACCATGGGCAAAACCGTCGAACGGCCTCTATGATGGAGGCCATGACGATTTCCGCCTCCCTTCGCTCCCCTTGCCCGCCGGGTCTGTGCATCTGCGGGCGCGATCCTCTGCTGGATACACCCGGCGCGGACGTGCGCATCCTGCTGCTGACCCGCGAAGAGGAAAAGCGTTTGCTTGAGCGTCTGGAAAACCTCAAAGACCTCGCCGACCTCGAGCGCCTGCAAGGCAAGATGTTCGATCAACTAGGGATTCGCGTGCTGATCGCACCGAAGTACGGTGAGGTGCGGACCGTGCGCGGGGGCATCGAGATCGAGGTCCAGGATCTGCCGGGGCTCTGCCGCAAAACCCGAAAAACCATTCCGGCTGCCATCCGCCGTGGCCTGGAAAACAACCCCCAAGTCGCCTTCGACCTGCTCAACGCCCACGACTTGCTGCGCGGCACTTGATCATTACTTCAATCCCACCCGCTTGCGCATCTCGGCCGTGATGCTCTGCCGGGTTTTCTTCATGTCCGCCCAAGGCTCATCGCCCACTTCCGCCAGCCGTTCGTGAACGTTGCGCACGTTCCATTGATCGGCGCCCTTGATCTCTCCGACCTCCTCCCGAAACAGCGGCACCGACACTGGTAACCCTTCGCGGGTACGCGCTGCGTAGGCGCAAATGGTGGTGGCGCCCAGACCGTTGCGCAGGTAATCGATGAAGATCCGCCCCACGCGATTTTTCGGCCCGGACACCGCAGAAAAACGCTCCGGCAGTAACTTCGCCATGTGAGTGACGATGGCGTGGCTGAAATCCTTTACCTCGTCCCAACCATGCTTGCGGGTCAGCGGCACCACCAGATGGATGCCCTTGCCGCCACTGGTCTTGAGAAACGCCTTCAGACCTAACTCATCGAGCACGGTCAGGGTCAGCGCCGTGGCTTCGACCATGCTTTTCCAGGGCAGCGCCGGGTCCGGGTCGAGGTCGAGGACAAATCGGTCGGGCTTGTCCAGATCCGTCGTGGTGGCGTTCCAGGTGTGCAGTTCGACCGTGCTCATCTGCACTGCACCGATCAAGGCTTCGGCGTTGTTGATCAGCATCACCGGCTGGCCGGTCAGCTCCTTGTCCAGCGTGCGGATGCCGGGGATCGCCAGGTTTTCGGCGTTCTTCTGGAAGAACAGATCACCGGCGATACCGTCCGGTGCGCGCACCAGCGCCACCGGGCGATCCTTGAGTTGCGGCAGAATCCATTCGGCGACACTCGCGTAATACTCGGCCAGCTGCATTTTGGTGGTGCCACTGCTGGCGTCGATCACTCGGTCGGGATGAGTGATCCGCACCTTGCCGTCGGCCAGGCCGGATTGGGACGGTGCGGTAGATTGAGCCTTTGAGGTTTTCATGGGTTTGGCGCGCTCCTCGGTGATGTCCTTGGCCGGTTTGTCCTCGCGCAGGCCATGGAACACGGCGTGGCGCACCGAGCCGTCCTGGGTCATTTCGGCAAACGCCACTTCCGCCAGCAGACTCGGCTTGAGCCAGTGCACACCCTTGGCCTCGAACCCGGTGGGCGGGTTGACCACCGCCGGTTTCTTCACCCGCAACGGTTTGAGCTGCGCGAGGATGCTCTTGAGGGTGGTTTCATTGAATCCGGTGCCGACCTTGCCGGCGTACCGCAACTCGCCGCTGTCACGATCATGCAGCCCCAGCAACAGCGCGCCGAACGAACTGCGCGCGCCTTTCGGATCGGTGTAGCCGACGATCACGAATTCCTGGCGATGTTTGCACTTGAGCTTGATCCAGTCACTGCTGCGGCGCGAAACGTAAGGCGAGCCGAGGCGTTTGCCGATCAGCCCTTCCATGCGCATCTGGCAGGCGCTGTTGAGCAACGCTTGCGGGGTTTCGTCGAACGCTTCGGAAAAGCGCAGCAGCGGATCTTCGTGGGCTTTCAGCACCGTGGCCAGCGCCGCGCGCCGTTCCTGTACCGGTACTTCACGCAGGTCGACACCGTTCAGATACGGTAGATCGAACAGGTAATAGAGAATGTTTTCGCTGCGGCCCGCATCGAACGCGTTTTGCAGGGCCTGAAAATCCGGCACGCCGTCCGCATCGGCGACGACCATCTCACCGTCAAGCCAGGCCGATTCCAGGCCCAGCGCCGCGAGGGCTTGCGCCTGTTCCGGCAACTTGTGCGTCCAGTCATGGCCGTTGCGGGTGAACAACTGCACCTCGTCCTGATCGATCCGCGCCATGATCCGGTAGCCGTCGAACTTGATCTCGTATTGCCAATCCCCTTCCGGCGCGCTCTCCACCAGGGTGGCCAGTTGCGGTTTGAGCTGCGCGGGGATATTGGCCTTGTGCGCCCCGGCAAGTTTGCCCGAAGCGGGTTTCCGCGCAGCTTTCGACGAGGCTTTCAGCGGCTTGACCTGCTTCGCACTGAGGCTGGGTTTGTCGACGATCGTGCGTTCGCTGAGCACGCTGTCGGGCTCGGCGACCAGCACGTCGTAATCGCTTTGCGGGCGCGCGGCGCTGTCCTGATGCTTGATCAGAAACCACTGCTCTTTCTTGCCCGGCATGTGGGTGCGCACCAGGTTCCACACCCCGGCGAGCTTCTCGCCTTGCAGTTCGAATTTGAGCTTGCCTTTGGCGTAGGCTTTCTCGGGGTCTTCCAGCGGAATCCACACGCCGCGATCCCAGACGATCACATCCCCGGCGCCGTAATGCCCTTCGGGAATGCTGCCCTCGAACGTCGCGTAGTCCAGCGGATGGTCTTCGACGTGCACCGCCAGTCGCTTGACCTTGGGATCCAGCGACGGGCCTTTAGGCACCGCCCAGCTTTTTAGTGCGCCATCGAGTTCCAGGCGAAAGTCGTAATGCAGGTGCGAGGCATCGTGCTTTTGAATGCAGAATTGCAGGGCGTGGTCACCGGCGGATTTCTTGCCCCGACGACGTTCAGCCGCCGGTTCAGAGGTCGCCGAAAAGTCGCGCATCCGGGTGTAGTCGTCGAGATTCCTGCTCATCCTGCACCTGCCTTGTTTCAGCCTGTTCGAGTCACAGTCAGTGCGACCACGGCAATCCGGTCGACGCGCTGATAGCCTGGATTCAGCAACTCTTCACCAAACACATCGGGATCGAGTTCGCGGTAGGTCCAGCCGAAGCGTTTTTCATCCAGCCGTGGCAAAACGGTGTCGAGAAATGGATCGCGGCCATCGACCATCGCCACACCGGTGTACAGCAGCAACGAACCGCCGGGTGTCAGGTGATTGAGCGCCTGCTCGACGATCCGCAGCGACAGGCCCGCCCCCAGCGTCCCGCCACCGTGGCGGTAAGCTCTCCCGGCCGGATCGGCCATGTAGGGCGGGTTGGCGACGATCAGGTCGAACTCACCATCTACGCCTTGCAGTACATCACTGGCTCGCACTTCGACATTGGCCACTTCGGCCAGCGCTGCATTGATCGCGGTCAGGCGCAACGCGGCGGGGTTGATATCCACCGCCAGCACTTGCGCTTCTCGCCGGGCACGGCCTATCAGGATCGCGCCCACTCCGGCGCCACAACCAATGTCCACCGCACGGTGGACGGGCGCAAAGTTCTGCTGCAAATGGCTGTGGATCAGTTGCGCAAAGCGATAGGTGTCCGGGCCGAAGAACACTGAGTCGGCGGCATCGGTGGGAAATCCGGAATGCACGAAAAGCAGGTCATCCAGGCTCGACCAGCGCACACGGCTCATCAAGCGCCCGTCGAACTCATCGATCACCTGGGCTTGCTGCAATTGCCGCTGTTCATCGGCAGACAGCAGGCCTGGTTCGAACGGGCGCGACCATCCGAACACATCCCGCAGGCAATCCGCAGCCTGCCCTTCGTCGCGCTGGTTGACCCGTTGATGAGTCAACGGCGTCGGGGTGATGAAACGATAGCCGTCGGCCTGCAAGCGCCGCCCCAGTTGCAGCAGCACGAGATCGTTGGCGGACAGTTGTTCTTCCTGATTCATTGATGACTTCCTTAACGCAGGCCGGATTTGAGTTGGATGAATCGGCGAGTGGCGAGCAGCCCGGCCGGATGGGCATGGCGTGACGGTGCGAGCCACGGGATCAACGTTGCGATTTGGGTGTGAGCGTCCTGCCCTTGCAGCGCCGCATTGAGGCGCTGCACATCGGGGTCCTGTTCGGGCACCTCGATCGGCGCTGGAACGGAGGGACGGCGGCGGAACGCGACGGGGCTATCTGCAGAAATCCAGTCACCGGCAATCCAGTCGTGTACCAATTGTTTTTCATAGGCGCTGAACACGCCGAACATCGCCGCACCATCGCCATCGATCAATTGCCAGAAACGGCTGCCCTGCGGATCTTCGTTGCGTTTGATCCAGCCCTTGTCTTGCAAGCTTTGCAGGAACCCGGGCAATTGCTGCGGATCGGCCAGCCATTGATTGACGGTCTTGCCTTCGAAGCGGCAATAGTCGGAGTGCATGTGGTGAGCGAACGGACACTTGCGTTCAAGCATCGCCAACAATTCGCGCTCCAGATCGAACCCCTCGATGATTGCGCGGCTACCCTGCCCCAGGTCATTGAGCCGATAGCCCAGCGATACCCGGCGCAGGAAATCGCTGCGATCGGCCTCCAGCGGCAGCAGATCAAGAACGGCCTGAACGGCCTTTTGCGCATGACCGGTACTGGCATTGTCGATGGTCACGTGCAGAGTGAAATAGTAAGGATCGATCCCCAGCTCACTGAGTTCGTAACTGCTGATCAGCAGATGCAGGGGCAGTTGCTCGTAGCCAAGGTTGTAACCGATCACCTCCGGCAGAAAATCCATGCCGCCGGCACCGAGGGCCAATTGCAGCGCGCCTTGCAGATAGCGCTCGTCAGGCAGAGGACTGCCGGGCTCAAGACCGTGTTCGGCGAGCAGTTGCCGGTAGATCACGACGTGGTTCTGCGCCGGATTACCCTCGCCCAGTTCTTCCAGATAGGTGCTGATCAGACTGCTGAATCGTGGATCGCGCCATTGGGCCAGCAAGCCGTAAAGCCAGGCGCCATCCACCAGTTTGGTGGGCGCCACCGCTTGCAGGAAATACAGTGCGTGAGCCTTGCAACTGAAGAACTGCCGCGCTCCTCCAGCCTTGCGTTGTTGCAGGTAGTCGGCATATTGCCGGGCGACGTCGGCGCAGTGCTCGGCTACCGAGGCATGCCAGTGCGCGAGGTCCGATGGTAGTTCATCCTTCAACTGCGCGGCTTGCAGCAGTTGATGTTGCAGAAAGGCGCGCGCCAGCGGCTGCGGATTTTCGTCGGATAAAAGTGCTGAATGGACGCGGTGCAACTCACCCAGTGAATCGAGCGGTTGCGATTGGGCAGGTGCACCTTGCAGGCGTGTCAGGACAGTCATGGCAATGTTCTCGGTCGATTGGCAGGACGCTCAGTCACTCGCCTCTAATGCAGCAGAGAGGCGGCGCCTGCCGAAAATTCAATCGACGTTAAATTTGCCCGGACGGACGGAGCCTTCGGCACGCCACTGGCTTGAACAGAAGCGGTCGAAGGCTACGAGGTTTTGCTGTCAGGCCGCGCCCTTGGCCTGCTGCTCCAGGTGAACCTGTAACTCGGGGTCGATCTGCAACGCCGCCGCCAGTTCATCCAGATAATTGCGCTCGGCGTCCTGCTGATCGTCCACCAGCATCACGCTGGCCAAGTACATTTCGGCGGCCATGGCCGGATCGTTCTGCGCCGCCTGGGCCACTTCGGTGGGATCCAGCGGTTTGGCGACCTCGTCGTCGAGCCATTGCTGCAGGTTCGGGTCGTTGGTGTGCTTGCCGATTTCGCTGCTGATCAGGTGTTTTTCCGACTCGTCGATCCGCCCGTCAGCCTTGGCCGCCGCGATCAAAGCACGCAAAACGGCGTGGCTGTGTTCTTCGACTTGCGGGCCGGACAACAGGTCCGCGGTTTGCGGCGCTTGCTGCGGCGCGGCGGACGCCTGGCTGCGTTGCCAGGCCTGATACGCCTGGAACGCCATCATGCCGAGCGAGGCCAATGCCGCGTAATTGGTGCCACCGGAACGACTCTGCGTCCCGCCGCCCAGCGCTCCGCCACCGCCGAGCAGTCCACCGAGCAGCCCGCCCAGACCACCGAGCCCACCAGCGGGAGAACCGCCACCGCTGGTGCCACCACCGCCCAGCAGACCGCCGAGCAACCCGCCAAGCCCGCCCAGTCCCCCGCCGGCCGATGCGCCACCTTGTTGTCCCGCCGAGGCCTGGCCTCGCAGCAGTTGTTCGAGCAGATCGCTGGTGTTCATGACGTCGTCCTCAGGCAAGGGGTATGACTGCGTCAGGCAACGATAGTCCTCTTGATGCGATGTGCCAGCACCGTTGGGCTGACGTGGTCATGGGCGAGCGATTCTCCAGAGAAATTTTTTCGTGGCCAGCTAATCTTCATGAAGGGGTGAACCTTGACCCGGCCCGACCGGTCGATAGCTGCAACCCCGACCCGGTTAGTCGCTTCCCTTGCTGCCCAAGGGCTTACGCGGCTTGCTGCACTTTCTGGAGAACGCCTTCGTGATATCGACCGTCCACATCGCCAGGCTCAAGGCCTGGGGCGCCCATGGTTTCACCGCGACCGGCGTGGTCACCGCTTTTCTGGCCACCCTTGCCCTGCTGGAAAACCAGCCGACCCATTGCCTGATGTGGCTGGGCGTGGCGCTGATCGTCGACGGCCTCGACGGGGCGCTGGCGCGCAAGGTCAACGTGCAGTCGGTGCTGCCGAGTTTCGACGGGTCGATCCTCGATCTGGTGATCGATTACCTGACCTACGTGTTCATCCCGGCGCTGTTCATCTATCGCTACATTCCCCTGCCCGACTACACCCTGCTGCTGACCGTATCGTTGATTCTGGTGTCGTCGCTGTTCTGCTTCTGCAACGTCAACATGAAGAGCAAGGACAACTACTTCGTTGGTTTCCCCGCCGCGTGGAACGTGGTTGCCTTGTGTCTGTACATCATCGATCCGGGGCCGTGGATCACCTTCCTGACGGTGATCGGCCTGGCGCTGCTCACCGTGACCCGCATGAAGTTCCTGCACCCGTTCCGGGTACGCCGGTTCATGCCGATCAACATTGCGGTAACGGCGATCTGGCTGCTGTGCAGTCTTTCGCTGGTACTGAACCACCCGGTGATCAACCCGCTGGTGATGGGCCTGTGGCTGCTGGCGTCGGCGTATTTTCTCGGCATCTGCATCTGGCGCACGGCGCTGGAGTGGTTTGACAGTGCGCATCTGAAATAGAAGAACCTGTGGGAGCGAGCCGGCTCGCTCCCACAATGGTTTCAGCGTTTGGTAATCACCACCTCCAGATACTCACTCGGCAGCACCATCGATTCCGCCCCCGCCCGGTTCAGCCCGTCGATCAGTTGCGTCAAATCCCCTTCCAGCGCCTGCCCGCTCTCCGGCGGCAAGGCCGCGAACGCCTTGTGCACCGGGCCGTACCAGTGGCGAAACACATCAATGAAATGCGCCGCCGAGCGATAGCGGAAGTTGAAGTGGCGGCGAGTCACCTGCACCTGGAACTGGCGATCGTCGAAGTGCGAATGCAGCCAGGCTTCCGCGCCCCAGTTCGAGGGCGGTTGCGCAACGGGTGGCGGTGGCAGATGCCGGCCGAGGGTCTTGAACATCTGGCCGACGAAGCCTTCGGGCGTCCAGTTGGCCAGGCCGATCCGTCCGCCACGGCGACAGACTCGCGCCAGTTCCTTGGCCGCTTTGGCCTGATCCGGGGCGAACATCACGCCGAAGGTCGACAGCACCGCGTCGAAACTGGAATCGGCAAACGGCAGCGCTTCGGCGTCGGCGACCTGAAAGGTCACGTCCAGATGCTCGGCGCGCGCCCGGTCCTGGCCGCGTTCCAGCAACGCCGCGACATAGTCGGTGGACGTCACCAGACAACCACGGCGCGCCGCCGCCAGCGTGGCATTGCCGTTGCCGGCAGCGACGTCCAGCACTTCTTCATCGCAGCGCAGGTCGCAGGCCTCGGCGAGGGTTTCGCCGACGATCTGCAAGGTGGTGCCGATCACAGCATAGTCGCCACTGGCCCAGGCGACTTTCTGGCGTTCCTTCAGGGCAGTGAGATCAATGGGGGTACTCATGAATGGGAGCTCCACGGCAGAGGGGTCAATCGGCGGTCGTCGGGTCGATGATGCTCGTCACCCGGGACACGCTGTTGGCCGGAAATCCCCCACGCTTGGCGTGTTCACGCACCAGCTCTTCGTTGGGTGAGATGTACACGCAATAGATCTTGTCGGCCGTCACATAACTCTGCAGCCACTGCACCTCCGGCCCGAGTTCTCGCAGTACGTTGCAGGACGTTTGCGATACGGCCTTGAGTTCTTGCTCCGATAGCTTTCCGGCTCCTGGAATCTCGCGTTCAATCACGAATTTCGGCATGGCAACCTCGCTTTCTTTTTATGGGTGTCAGAGCCATTGGCGGCCCTGCTCGCCCACTATCGCGCGGGCGCTGTGCGGCGTCCCTGCCAATCGTCCGGAGAGCCCGTAAAACCGGGCGCTGGCCGATGAATGGCGGGATTCTGTAAAGGCCCCGAAACACTGTCGGGGGTTGCCAACGCGCCGGCTGATCGGCTCTTATGCAAGCCCTCCCCCGGAACGGAATTCGATCATGTCCTTGCGCTTCGAATGGCTCGCCGATCACATGCAGCACAGCGACACTTACGCGGCGTGGATCCACCGACAGTTTCATTACGAATATGCCGAGCAGCCACTGGCCGAATGGCAGCGCGAATTTGCCGAGGGCCAGACCAATGGCGACTGGCGTTGCCTGATTGCGCTGGACGGAGATCGACTGCTGGGCGGCGCTGCACTGGCCCGGGCGGACCTTGCCCTTCGACCGGATCTGGGGCCGTGGCTGGCCTGTGTGCTGGTCAGCCCTGAGTCACGCGGCCAGGGTCTGGCAGAAAGGCTGATAGAGGGAATCGCTGAAGAAGCGAAACACCGAGGCCTGCCGCGTTTCTACCTGCACACCCAAAGCAAACAGGACTATTACGCCAAACGCGGCTGGACGGTGCTGGAGCGTTTTCACGCCTGGGGCAACGAACAATGGCTCATGGTGCGCGACCTGTGAGCCATTGAGTTTTGCGGTTTAAGCAGCTGGCGCCTTGGCCTCTTTGAGCAGTTGCTGAATCATCTGCTCCTGCGCCTGGTAACTGCCTTCGCCGAAGTGGGTGTAACGCACCTGCCCCTTGGCGTCGACCAGGTAATGCGCCGGCCAGTACTGGTTATCGAAGTTGCGCCAGATCGCGTAGTTGTTGTCGATGGCCACCGGGTAGGTGATGCCGAGCTTCTGCACCTGATCCTTGACGTTGTCGATGATCCGCTCGTAGCCGTATTCCGGAGTGTGCACGCCGATCACCACCAGGCCGTCCTTGCCGTACTTTTTCTCCCACTCTTTCACGTACGGCAGGGTGTGCTGGCAGTTGATGCAGTCGTAGGTCCAGAAATCCACCAGCACCACTTTGCCGCGCAGGGATTGCGCCGTCAGTTCCGGCGAGTTCAGCCATTGCACCGCACCGGACAGCGACGGCATCGCGCCTTTGCCGGCCTCGTCTTCGGTCGAGTCCGCACGGACTTTGCTGACGAAGTAGTCCACCACCTTCGGCACGTTTTCCAGCACGCTTTTCTCGACCGACGCCACGCCTTGGGATGAGGTGTTGGCCAGCAGCAGGTTGTCGGCACCGGTGGCGATCACTGCCGCCGTCGCCAGCACCGCGACACCCGCACCGCGACGGAACCAGCCGGTGAAAGGAATCGACGGTTTCAACCGATTGACCAGGCCGCGACCGGCGAAGATCAGCGTCCCCAGCGACAGCGCACTGCCCGCGCCGTAGGCCAGCAGCAACAGGCTGGTCTGGGCGTTGGCGCCTTGCAGCATGGCGCCGGTGAGGATCACGCCGAGGATCGGCCCGGCGCACGGCGCCCACAACAAACCGGTAGCCACGCCGATCATGATCGACGCCATCGGGCCGGCCTTTTTCCGGCTGTCCGGGTCGAGGCGATTGCCCAGCAGCACGAAGGGCCGGGCCAGCCAGTCACCGATGCGCGCGGAAATCAGCGACAGCGCAAACAGCACCATCACTGCCAGCGCGATATGGCGACCGGTGTTGCTGGCCTGGATTACCCACTCGCTGCTGACCACCGCCAGACTGGAAATCAGGGCAAAGGTCAGGGCCATGCCGCCGAGGGTCAGCAGTATCGAAGAACGAGTGCGGTCGGCACCGGCAAACAGAAACGGCACCACCGGCAGGATGCACGGACTGAGGACAGTCAACAGACCGCCCAGGAAAGCGATGAGAAACATGAGGTTCACCTTTTGAATGAAGGGTGGTCTGTCGGCTGGATCGGGGGCCGCCCGTTAAGGGCAGCCCCCTTCAATCCTCAAGCCGTCTGGCTGTCCAGCCATTGGCTTTGCGGCGTGCGGCTGGCACCGTTTTCAGCCACCATCTGACCTTGCGGCGTATGGCTGGAACCGTCGGCGGCGACCATCTGCCCCTGCGGTGTGCGGCTGGAACCGTCGGCGGCGATCAGGCCGTCGCTGCCCGGTTTGGCCACCGGGGCCAGTTGAAAGCAGGTGCTGCTGCCACAGGCGTTCTGTTCGACAGCCGCGTTGGCGTGGGCCGCAACGCCGGCGAGGGAGAAGGCAACAGCGGTCAGATAGCGAGATACGTTGTTCATGGCGATGTTCCTTTTATAGAGGTGGGTAATCAGTTGTCTTCGTTGCAGCCGTCGGCGAATTTGCGGTAGTCGAGCACCTGGGTCTTGCCGGCAGAGTCGAGGTAGGTCAGGCGGGCGTCGACGATGCCGCAGGTCATCGAGTTGTCCTGTTTCAGCGACACGACTTTCTGGATGTCCAAGTGGCTGCCGTAGGAGTAGGTTTGCGGGGTGACATCGGCTTCGGCGCGGGCCGACAGGGTGCAGATGTTCAAAGCGGCAAACAGGCAAGCGGCGGCGATCGATTTGGTCTTGGTGTTCATGGCGTTTTCCTCGGGGCTTCAATGGTTGAATCGTTGATTGGGCCGAGGCGTTCTGTGTGTGCCTCGATGGAGCTCATTTAAAGCTCGCGAGGTATCGCGCATGTGTCGGCAAATGCCGTGTATAAATCGCTACGTATCCGCGCGCGCCCGGGATACACAGCGATACAAAACCCTGTAAAAATCCGCTTTTTGCGTCGGCGTGTATCCGTCACAGCGCTGGATACACTGCAATACAAAGGCAGGCAGGCGGCCTCGCGCAGGCTCGATAGACTGCCCGGCAATCCCCTTTGATTGAGGTTTGGCCCCATGGAACATGTCGATCACATCCTGATCGTCGACGACGACCGCGAGATTCGCGAACTGGTCGGCAACTACCTTAAGAAGAACGGCCTGCGCACCACAGTGGTTGCCGATGGCCGACAGATGCGCAGCTTTCTGGAAGCCAACACCGTCGACCTGATCGTGCTCGACATCATGATGCCCGGCGACGATGGCCTGCTGCTGTGCCGCGAACTGCGCTCGGGCAAACACAAGGCCACGCCGATCCTGATGCTCACCGCGCGCAATGATGAAACCGACCGCATCCTTGGTCTGGAAATGGGCGCCGACGACTACCTGACCAAACCCTTCGCCGCCCGCGAGCTGCTGGCGCGAATCAATGCCGTGCTACGCCGCACACGGATGCTGCCGCCGAATCTGGTGGTGACTGAAAGTGGTCGGCTGTTGGCATTCGGTCGCTGGCAGCTCGACACCTCGGCCCGGCATCTGCTGGACACCGACGGCACCATGGTCGCGCTCAGTGGCGCGGAATACCGTTTGCTGCGGGTGTTCCTCGACCATCCGCAACGTGTGCTGAGCCGCGATCAATTGCTCAACCTGACTCAGGGCCGCGATGCCGATCTGTTCGACCGATCCATCGATCTGCTGGTCAGCCGTCTGCGCCAGCGCCTGCTGGATGACGCCCGCGAACCGGCCTACATCAAGACCGTGCGCAGCGAGGGCTACGTGTTCTCGCTGCCGGTCGAAGTCCTCGGAGCCCCCGCATGAATGTCGCCCTGCGCTGGCCGCGCACCCTTGCCTCCCGGTTGTCGCTGATTTTCCTGATCGGCCTGATCCTCGCTCAGGCGCTGTCGTTCGGCGCGCAATATTACGAGCGCTACGAAAGCGCGAAGAACACCATGCTCGGCAACCTCGAAACCGACGTCTCGACCTCGATTGCCATCCTCGACCGCCTGCCCGCCGAAGAGCGCCCGATGTGGCTCAAGCGCCTGGCCCGCAACAACTACGGTTACCTGCTGAGCGAAGGCGAACCGGGCACGCCGATCGGTCCGGGTGAAGTGCCGATTGCGGTGACCTCGATCACCGATGCGATCGGCGAAGCGTACCCGCTGACTTTCACCGACATTCCCGGCCCGAAAAAACATTTTCAGGGCCACCTGCGCCTGAGCGACGGTAGCCCGGTGACCATCGATGTACGTCCGTCGATGGTTCCGCTGTCGCCGTGGTTGCCGGTGGTGTTGCTCGGGCAACTGGCGCTGATGCTCGCCTGCACCTGGCTGGCGGTGCGCATCGCCATCCGTCCCCTCACCCGCCTCGCCAACGCAGTGGAAACTCTCGACCCCAACGCCCACCCGATCAACCTCGACGAAAAAGGCCCGAACGAAGTGGCCTACGCCGCCCGCGCCTTCAACTCGATGCAGGCGCGCATCGCCGCTTATCTGAAGGAGCGCATGCAACTGCTGGCGGCGATCTCCCACGATCTGCAAACCCCGATCACCCGCATGAAACTGCGGGCGGAGTTCATGGACGATTCGGCCGAGAAAGACAAACTGTGGAACGACCTCGGCGAGATGGAACATCTGGTGCGCGAAGGCGTGGCCTACGCCCGCAGCATCCACGGTTCGACCGAAGAAAGCCGCCGCACCAACCTGGATTCGTTCCTCGACAGCCTGGTGTTCGACTATCAGGACATGGGCAAGGAAGTGCAGTTGAGCGGCAAGAGTGAGGCGGTCATCGACACCCGCCCCCACGCCTTGCGCCGGGTGCTGGTCAACCTGACCGACAACGCGCTGAAGTTCGCCGGCGCAGCCGAGTTGCTGATTCAGCGCGACAAGGCCGGCCTGTCGATCAAGGTCATGGATCGCGGCCCGGGCATCGCCGAAGAAGAACTGGCCCAGGTGATGGAGCCGTTCTACCGCGTGGAAAACTCGCGCAACCGCAGCACCGGCGGCACCGGACTGGGGCTGGCGATTGCCCAACAACTGGCGATGGCGCTGGGTGGTTCGCTGACGCTGAGCAATCGCGACGGTGGCGGATTGTGTGCGGAGCTAAAACTGCCGCTACAGGCCTGAACCAACAAAAAGCCCTGTGGGAGCCAATGCTCTCACAGGGCTTTTTGTTGTCGGTGAGATCAGTTGATGCCGATCACTCCGTCCTCATGCATCTGCTGCAACAACGCCAAACCACTGTCCATGAACGATGCCGTTACCGGCAAACCCGCCTCCATCGCCAGCCCTTCCAGTTGTTCACGACCGTTCAGCGCAGGGAACTCGCCAATGCGCTGCAACAACCGCCACGCCAGCGGGCTCAGCTCGGAAAACTTCACACTGAAATCCAACGCACGCCGTACCAGCAACAAGGTTGGCTGGGCCGGTGGTGTAGACGGTTGATGGTCAGGGCTGAGGATTTGCACCGGCCAGGTGTACGCCAACGGCCAGGCCAGTGCCGAAACCTGCAACGGTTTCTCCAACAACTGCGCCGGATCGCTCGCAGGCAAAGGTTCGGCATCGGACTGCTGCAACACCATTTCCACCCACTCGTAATGCGCCAGCTCCACCAGAAACGCCGGCCACTCGCCCGCGCTCAACACCGCAGGCTCCGAGGCGAGGTAACCGACGAACTCCTCGGCGATCTCACCGAATTTCGGCGTCTTCGCGCGGTAATCCCGCAGGAAGCCGCGGATCAACGTGCGCCAGCGTTCCTGACCGATGATCCGGATCAGCACTGGAAACGTGCTGCCCAGCAGTTGCGAGACGTTATTGAACACCAGATCGCGATAGACATTGACCCGCGCCGCGTTCATGTCGGCGGGCGGTGCTTCATGTTCCGGATCGCGCAGGTAGCGAGTCAGGGCCTGTTGTTGCAGCAGAAGATTATCCACGCGGGCCTCCTTCCGTTTGCAGGCGGCGGATGGTTTGCAACTCGGCCACCAGTTCAGAAAATGCCGGAAAATTGAAATCCCGCTCCAACAGCGTCGGCTGCGCGCCAAATCGGCCATAGGCGTCGGCCAGCAACGACCAGACCACCGGTTTGACCGAGGCGCCGTGGGTGTCGATTTTCAGCGTGTCGGACTCGTCGAAATGCCCGGCCACGTGCATGCCGACCACTCGGCCCGGCTCGATGGCGGCCAGAAATGTCTGCGGATCGAAACCGTGGTTGATCGAGTTGACGTAGACGTTGTTGACGTCCAGCAGCAGGTCGCAATCGGCCTCGCGCAGCACGGCGTTGGTGAAGGTCACTTCGTCCATGTCCTGCCGGGGCGCGGCGTAGTAGGAAACGTTTTCCACCGCCAGGCGTCGGCCGAGAATGTCCTGGGCCTGGCGGATCCGTGCGGCGACGTGGTGCACCGCCTCTTCGGTGAACGGCAACGGCAGCAAGTCGTAGAGATGACCGTCGTCGCTGCAATAGCTCAGATGTTCGCTGTACAGCGGCACTTTGTGATGATCGAGAAAGGCCCGCACTTCCCCCAGGAAACCGACATCCAGCGGCGCCGAACCACCGAGCGACAACGACAGCCCGTGGCAAGACAACGGATATCGCTCGGCCAGCTCGCGCAACGCGGCGCCATGGGCACCGCCGACGCCGATCCAGTTTTCCGGGGCGACTTCAAGAAAATCGAAATCGCCGGTGCGAGCGGCTTGCAGGTCTTTCATCAGACCGCGACGCAGGCCGAGCCCGACGCTGGCCTGCAAGGTGGGGTGGGGAATCTGCATGGGCAAAGTCTCTGCTGAGGAGCCGCCGGGCGTGGCGACTGACAGGCTCAGTTAAACCGGCGGGTGTATCGCGGCTGTGTGGGCAATGCGCAGGAAGTGGCAGGTTTTGTATCAGTGGTGAGCCTGTACACAATGGGATACAGACTCGCTGCCTTCTTCGTGAACGGCGAGTTCATCGGTTTAAACCAATTCAAAAACTGTACATACAACCCTGTATATCCAGAGCTTACGGATGACACTTACAGACGCCAACGAAATGTCCTACGCCCGCACGAGAACCAGCTGCTTGAATTATCATTTATGACAGATTAACCAGGCAAAAAAAACCCGCATCAGCCGAAACTGACGCGGGCTTTTCCCCACATCAATGACCGTTATTTCAGGTCGTCAAAATGGTCTCGCAGGAACTCGTAAAAGCGAAACGCTTTCAACAATCTCCATACGAGGCTCAACGTACGCAACAAAAGCTTCATACGTTTTGGCTTCCAAGGTTAGGGGCCAAACCTCCAGCGCACTTACCGGATCACGCGTACCTTCGGAAGAACACGCCAGTACTTCCGGTAAGGCGGCCGGTTGAAATCCCTCCGAATCATCATTCCGGCACGGATGCAAAACCGTGTCGGAGGGCGTGAAACCGTTAGGCCACCAGCCAAACCCTACCGCTGCACCAGGGTGTGAGCGCGAGCATACTAACCCAGAATCGCAGGTGGTGAGTCTCGGCTCGGCGATTCTCAAATGAAAGTAGCGCGCATTTTGTAAACCGTTATTTCTGTCAGCATAGCTCTCCAACACAAGGGACTGAAAACACTGCTCAGGATCTCTAATACACCTACTGATGGTGGGTAAAAAATTACGTTGCAAGGGTAGGAAAAGCTCAATAACATGGCCTCCACGCCAGTGCTTCCGGTGAGACGCACTAAGCCTCAGCCGCAATCTGAGGCTTGCTAAAAAACCGCCCCGCAAGGCGGTTTTTTTTCGCCCGCCATTTGCTCCTGGCGGACATGGGCCGGCGCTTTGTCTTGGCCTCTTAGCTAAATCGTCCTGAGTCGCATCGTTTTCGCATCGGACAGGAACCGTCGGCGGAAAATTCGGGAGCCCACGCTGAAGTGGGAGAGCACACCGTCGCGATACACAAAGATTTACAGCCTCGAAATCCACCCAGCCCGCTCCCACCGGCGCCAACAGCGGCTAGACTCAATCATTACCCAGTCGAGGGGGACGCAGGACAGCCGTGACGCCCTGCCCGTTTCCACGACCACCGCCCGGTGGTGAATGCCTCGACCCCCAACGCCACCGGACTGTGATCCTGTCAAAGGAGCACATGAAATGGACGAGGCCAGACTCAACGAATTCATGGGCAAACTGGTCAACGACATGGGCGGCGCGGCGATGCTGGCCAATGTCATTGTCGGCGAAGAACTCGGCCTGTATCGGGCAATGGCCGACAGTCAGCCGATCAGCCCTGAATCCCTCGCAGCAAAAACCACCTGCAATCCGCGACTGGTGCGCGAATGGCTAAGCGCCCACGCGGCGTCCGGCTATATGGAACACCACGACGGCAAATTCCGTCTGCCCGAAGAACAGGCGATGGCCCTGGCCAAGGAAGATTCGCCGGTGTACGTGGCCGGCGGGCTTGGTGTGGTGGCGTCGTTTTTCCATGACAAGGACAAACTGGTCAAAGCCATGCGCGGCAACGGCGCCCTGCCCTGGGGCGATCACCATCCGTGCATGTTCACCGGCACCGAACGATTCTTCCGTCCAGGCTACAAGGGGCATCTGATCGCCGAATGGCTACCGGCGCTCGACGGTGTGGTGGCCAAACTCGAAGCAGGCGCCAAAGTCGCCGATGTGGGCTGTGGGCACGGAGCGTCCACGGTGATCATGGCCCAGGCGTATCCCAACTCGCGGTTCGTTGGCTTCGACTATCACGCGCCCTCGATCACCGTCGCCACCCAGCGGGCCGAAGAAGGCGGCGTCAGCAGTCGCGCGCGGTTCTTTCAGGGCACAGCAAAAAGCTATCCCGGCGACGACTATGACCTGATCTGCTATTTCGACTGCCTGCACGACATGGGCGATCCGGTCGGCGCGGCGCGGCATGCCTACGATTGCCTGAAAGACGATGGTACGGTGTTGTTGGTCGAGCCTTTTGCCAACGATACGCTGGATGACAATATCAATCCGGTCGGACGGCTGTTCTATGCGGCATCGACCTTCATCTGCACGCCGAACTCGCTGTCCCAGGAAGTGGGACTCGGCCTCGGTGCGCAGGCTGGCGAGTTGCGCTTGCGCAAAGTGTTTACCGAAGCCGGCTTCAAACACTTTCGACGGGCGACGCAGACGCCGTTCAACCTGATTCTGGAGGCGCGCAAGTAAGCATCGGGCAGCGGACGCCTCTGAAAAGAAGCGTCCGTCGGTGCTAACCTGCAAGGCACTTTTCGCCTGCGGAGCGCTGATCATGCTCGACCGTCCCCTTCCCGACCCGCTCGACTATCTGCAACAGGTCATGGCCGACGGCGACTTCATTGTGCTGACCGGCGCCGGGATCAGCACGCCGTCGGGCATCCCGGACTACCGCGACACCGACGGTGTACGCCGTGGCCGGCAGCCGATGATGTACCAGGAATTCCTCGCCGCCCCGGAATCGCGCCGCCGCTACTGGGCGCGGGCCATGCTCGGCTGGCCGCGCGTGCGCCAGGCACGGCCGAACGTCGCCCATGAGGCGCTGGCCAGTCTGCAAAGCCACGGCCGGATCGGCGGCCTGATTACCCAGAACGTCGACACCCTGCACGATCAGGCTGGCAGTCACGATGTCATTGAACTGCACGGCAGCCTGCATCGGGTGTTGTGCCTGGATTGCGGCCAGCGCAGCGAGCGGGATTCGATTCAGCAATTGATGGAAACGCAGAATCCGTATCTGGCCGGCGTCGATGCCGTGCAGGCACCGGATGGCGACACCCTGCTCGACCCAGCCTTCGAGGCGCGATTTCAGGTGCCGCACTGCCCGCATTGCGCAGGCGAACGGATGAAGCCGGACGTGGTGTTTTTTGGTGAGAACGTAGCGCAGCCGACAGCAGCGCGGGCCATGGCGCTGGCGGAAAATGCCGCCGGGATGTTGGTGGTTGGTTCGTCGTTGATGGCGTATTCGGCGTTTCGCCTGTGCCGGGTGATTGCGGATCGGGGCAAGCCGCTGATCGCGATCAATCTGGGGAAGACGCGGGCGGACGAGTTGCTGGATTTGAAGATTGAGGGATCGTGCGAACAGTTGCTGCCGCTACTGGCACAACGTCTCAATGCTCAGCCCTGAGAATGTCAAAAAGCGCCTGCGCCGCCGCCGACAGTTCATTCCCCGGATCCGTCAACACGCCAATCGCCCTCTCCACCACCGGCTCATGCAACGTCAGACACCGCGCCCCCAGTTCTCGCATCTGTCCGGCACACAACGCCGGCACCGCACTGACGCCCAGCCCGCTTGCCACCATCCGACCGACCGTCGCCAATTGATGGCTTTCAAACTCCACCGGCAGTTTCATCCCTCGGGCCTGCAAGTGCTCCTCCAGCATCACCCGCACCGTGGAAGGTCGTTGCAGGGTGATGAACGGTTCCTGCAGCAAGGTCTGCCAATCAATGTCGCTACGGTTCGCCAGTGGCGAATCCTGCGGCACCACGGCGACGAAGCGATCCCGGTAAAGCGGCGTGAAGGTCAAAGAGGTGTTCTGCATCGGCTCGAACGCCACGCCAAGTTCAACCTGACGATCACGAACCATTTCCAGCACTTGCTCGTTGATCACGTCGTTGACCGTGACGTTGACATTCGGATAACGCGCGCGGAAGGTTTTGAGGATCGGCGGCAGCAGGTTGCCGGCAAATGACGGCATCGCCGCCAGTGTCACTCGCCCGCGCTGGAGGCTGAAGCGCTGGCGCATTTCGTCTTCGGCATTGTCCCAGTCGGCGATCAGGCGCCGGGCCAGAGGCAGCAGCGATTCGCCTTCCGGGGTCAGCGCGACGTTGCGCGTGTTGCGGCTGAACAGGCGCCCGCCCAGGCCTTCTTCCAGCGCCTTGATGGTCAGGCTCAGCGCCGATTGCGACAGGTGCAGGCGCTCGCAGGCCACGGCAAAGCTCAGGCTTTGGGCCACGGCGAGAAAGGCGCGGATTTGCTTGATGGTCATGGTCGTTTCACTTGAAGGGCTAAGCTGAATATCCGCCCGCCAGCCACGTCGGACATTTAATGAGCTTTATCAATCAATCAACCTTAAAAATCAACTTAACAAATATATCCTTCAGCGCGACACTCCAGTCATTCGGCTAGCCAGCCGCCCGACAAACAATAAAAGAGGTGCATATGGCAGGTTTCGACAAGCGCGTGTATTCCTACGAGGAAGCCATGGCAGGTCTTGAAGACGGCATGACCGTGATCGCCGGCGGCTTCGGCCTGTGCGGCATTCCGGAAAACCTGATCGCCGAGATCAAACGCAAGGGCACCCGCGACCTCACCGTCGTTTCCAACAACTGCGGCGTCGATGGCTTCGGCCTCGGCGTGCTGCTGACCGACCGCCAGATCAGCAAGGTGGTCGCCTCCTACGTCGGCGAAAACAAACTGTTCGAAGAGCAACTGCTCAAAGGCGACATCGAAGTCGTCCTGACCCCGCAAGGCACCCTCGCCGAAAAAATGCGCGCAGGCGGTGCCGGCATTCCGGCGTTCTTCACGGCTACCGGCGTCGGTACCCCGGTCGCCGAAGGCAAGGAAGTGCGTGAATTCCACGGTCGCAAGTACCTGATGGAAGAATCCATCACCGGCGACTTCGCCATCGTCAAAGGCTGGAAAGCCGACCACTTCGGCAACGTCATCTACCGCCACACCGCCCAGAACTTCAACCCGCTGGCCGCCACCGCCGGCAAGATCACCGTCGTCGAAGTCGAAGAAATCGTCGAACCCGGCGAACTGGATCCGGCACACATCCACACGCCCGGCATCTACGTCGACCGGGTCATTTGCGGCACGTTCGAAAAACGCATCGAACAACGCACCATCCGCAAATAATCCAGGCTGACGGAGAACAAGAACATGGCACTTACCCGCGAACAAATGGCTCAACGCGTCGCCCGCGAAATGCAGGACGGCTACTACGTGAACCTCGGCATCGGCATTCCGACCCTGGTCGCCAACTACATCCCCGAAGGCATGGAAGTCATGCTGCAATCGGAAAACGGCTTGCTCGGCATGGGCCCTTTCCCGACTGAAGAAACCATCGACGCCGACATGATCAATGCCGGCAAGCAGACCGTGACCGCGCGCATCGGCGCTTCGATCTTCAGCTCTGCCGAATCCTTCGCAATGATCCGCGGCGGCCACGTCGACCTGACCGTGCTCGGCGCCTTCGAAGTCGACGTACAAGGCAACATCGCCTCGTGGATGATCCCCGGCAAACTGGTCAAGGGCATGGGCGGCGCGATGGACCTGGTGGCCGGCGCCGACAACATCATCGTGATCATGACCCACGCGTCCAAGGACGGTGAGTCCAAGCTGCTGAGCCAGTGCAGCCTGCCGCTGACCGGCGCCGGTTGCATCAAGCGCGTGCTGACTGACCTCGCCTACCTGGAAATCGAAAATGGCGCTTTTGTCCTCAAGGAACGCGCACCTGGCGTCAGCGTCGAGGAAATCGTCGCCAAAACCGCTGGTAAACTGATCGTCCCGGATCACGTACCGGAAATGCAGTTCGCTGCCGAGTGAGGAATTCGAAAATGCAAGACGTCGTCATTGTTGCCGCCACGCGTACCGCGATCGGCAGTTTCCAGGGTTCGCTGGCCACCGTCTCCGCCGTGGATCTGGGCGCAGCGGTCATCCGCCAGTTGCTTGAGCAGACCGGTCTGGACGGTGCCCAGGTCGATGAAGTGATCATGGGCCAGGTGCTGACCGCCGGCGCCGGCCAGAACCCGGCGCGCCAGTCGGCGATCAAGGCCGGCCTGCCCCACGCCGTACCGGCCATGACCTTGAACAAGGTTTGCGGCTCGGGCCTCAAGGCCCTGCACCTCGGCGCCCAGGCGATCCGTTGCGGCGACGCGGACGTGATCATCGCCGGCGGCCAGGAAAACATGAGCCTGGCCAACTACGTCATGCCGGGCGCACGTACCGGTCTGCGCATGGGGCACGCACAAATCGTCGACACCATGATCAGTGATGGTCTGTGGGATGCGTTCAACGATTACCACATGGGCATCACCGCCGAGAACCTGGTCGAGAAATACGAGATCAGCCGCGAGCAGCAGGACGCCTTCGCTGCCGCGTCGCAACAGAAAGCCGCCGCGGCCATCGAGGCCGGTCGTTTTGTCGATGAAATCACCCCGATCCTGATCCCGCAGCGCAAAGGCGATCCGGTGGCGTTCAAGGTTGACGAGCAGCCACGCGGCGACACTACTGCCGAATCCCTGGCCAAACTGCGTCCGGCCTTCAAAAAGGACGGCAGCGTCACCGCCGGCAACGCTTCGTCGCTGAACGATGGCGCCGCCGCCGTGATCCTGATGAGCGCCGAAAAAGCCAAAGCCTTGGGCCTGCCAGTGCTGGCGAAAATCGCCGCCTACGCCAACGCGGGCGTCGACCCGGCGATCATGGGCATCGGCCCGGTTTCCGCCACTCGCCGCTGCCTGGACAAGGCTGGCTGGAGCATCGGCCAGCTCGACCTGATCGAAGCCAACGAAGCCTTCGCCGCACAATCGCTGGCGGTAGCCCAGGATCTGCAATGGGATCTGGACAAGGTCAACGTCAACGGCGGCGCCATCGCCCTCGGTCACCCGATCGGTGCGTCGGGCTGCCGTGTGCTGGTGACCCTGCTGCACGAAATGATCAAGCGTGATGCGAAAAAGGGTCTGGCGACCCTGTGCATCGGCGGCGGTCAAGGCGTGGCCCTGGCGCTGGAACGCGCTTAAGCGCAAAAGAGGTTCAACAGCGGGCGGCGGATCCACGACATCCACTGTCCGTTGGCAACAAAACCCGGTACGACTCACGTCGCACCGGGTATTTTTTTGTTTGAGCCCTGAACGATCAGGCAGCCAACTGCAGAATCAGCCAGGCATTCGCCCCGCTGATGATCACAAACAGTCCCCACGCGAGAACCTTGGTCGGCAACCGGTTCACAAACGGCCCCATCAGCTGTTTGTCGTTGGTCATGCGAATCAGCGGATACAGCGCAAACGGCAATTGCAGGCTCAACACCACCTGGCTCAGCACCAACAACTTGCCCACCGCGCCGTCGCCCATCAGCCACACGCCGATGAACGCCGGGATCAGCGCCAGCCCACGGGTAATCAGGCGCCGCTGCCAGCATGGGATGCGCAGGTTCAGATAGCCCTCCATGATCACTTGCCCGGCGATGGTGCCGGTGAAGGTCGAACTCTGCCCCGAGGCCAGCAGCGCCACGCCGAACAGCACACTGGCCAGCGCGCCGCCCACCAACGGGTCAAGCAAATGATAGGCGTCCTGGATGTCGACGACGTCGGTGTGCCCGGACTGATGAAAGGCTGCCGCCGCGAGAATCAGGATCGCCGCGTTGACCAGCAACGCCAGCGCCAGCGAACCGATGGTGTCGATGCGCGCCAGTTTCACCGCGTCCTGCTTGCTGGCCAGATCCTTGCCGATCAGTCGCGTCTGCACGATTGAGGTGTGCAGGTACAGGTTGTGCGGCATGACGGTGGCGCCGAGGATGCCGATGGCCAGGTACAACGGCGCCGCATCGCTGATCGCCGACAGTGACGGTTTGAAGCCCAGGGCAACGTCCGGCCAGTAAGGTTTGATCAGCAGCAGCTCTACGAAGAAACACGCGCCGATGGTGCCCACCAGCACCAGCATGATCGCTTCCAGGCGGCGGAAACCACGGTTTTGCAGGGCCAATACCAGCAGCGTATCGAATGCGGTCAGGGCGATGCCGAATGTCAGCGAACACCCCAGCAGCAAGTGAAACGCCAGCGCGCAGCCGAGCACTTCTGCCAGGTCGGTCGCGATGATCGAGATTTCCGCCAGCACCCATTGCAGCCGCGCCGTCGGAGTGCTGTAGCGCTCGCGCGACAGCTGCGCCAGGTCGCGCCCGGTGGCGATGCCCAGCCGCGAACACAGACATTGCACGACCATGCCCGCCAGACTCGCCAGCAGCACCACAAACAACAGGCTGTAACCGAAGCGCGAACCGGCCTCGATGGCGGTGGCCCAGTTGCCCGGATCCATGTAGCCGATCGACACCAACAAACCGGGGCCGGCAAAACGCAGCACGCGTTTGAAGAACGAGGCATTGGGATCGACCGGGACACTGCCGGCCACCTCCGGCGGGCAGAACGGCGCCGTGGCGATTTTGGGCAAGCTGAATTTCACGCACACATCCAGAAACAAGTCGAAAGACGCAGCTTAGACGTTTCAGTCGGCATGCCCAAGAGCAGATGTGCTGTGCTCAGGGTTTCGCATTGCCAAGCAATTGCTGGCGCAATTCGGGGCTGCGCGTGCGCGGGTCGAGCCAGATGTCGAAAAACGCCCGGGCAAACTGCGGATCATCGATTTCATGCTGCAACTGTTGGCCGACAAAGAACCGCGCGCCCTGCCCCGGCAGATACACCCCGGTGATCCGCGTGCCAGCCTGGACGTCGACGAACGATTGCTGCATCTGGGTTTGCCATACGGCCAGTTGCACCGGGCTGAGGGACGCACCGGCCAGACGCCTGATCTCATCGACGCTGGCCTTCACCAGATCGTCGCGAGAAATGGAGCGTCGGTAGATCAGCTCAAGGGCAAACGGTTGACCCTCGGCCAGCGGTCGCGCCGCGCTCCACAAGCGGGCGTTGTAGACGTCGAAACCGAACACGCTGAAATCGCCGGTGCCGATGATCTGCGCGCCCGGCACCGCGTCCTGCCAACTGGCCCAGGTGGGTGTCAGCAACAAGGCCCACAAGCCGATCCCGCAGCATCCACGCAACACCTTCGGTGTACTGCTCATCGCGGCATCGACTCCGGTAAACCCTGATACTCAGAGCATAGTCCGCTATTGCGCTCGTCATTTTGTATACATGTTTTGCATGCATATGCAGCAATCCGCGAACGACAATGCTAACGTGGCCCTCATTGAACCCCACGGAGACACCTGCGTGCTGATCCTCAAACTGCTGCTGATTCCCGGTTTTTTGCTGCTGATTTCCCTCGCGGGCAAGCGATGGGGCCCCAGCGTTGCCGGGTGGCTGTCTGGATTGCCGGTGGTGGTCGGACCGATTCTGTTTTTTCTTGCCATCGAGCAAGGTCCGGCGTTTGCCGCGCAATCGGCGGTCGCGGCGCTGTCGGCCATGTTTGCGATGATCGCGTTTTGCGTCACTTATGCGCAGGTGGCGCAGCGGGCGAACTGGCCGCTGGCATTGGTGGTTTCCTTATCGGTCTGGGCCGTGCTGGCGCTGATTCTTTCGCTGATCCCTGCCTCTCTGCCGTTCTCGGTCGCCGCCGCCGCGACTGCCCTTCTTGCTGCGCCGTACCTGTTTCCCAAGGTGCAGCCGGTGGTCAGCGGCCCGGCGCCGAAGTCGGACAAACTGGTCTGGCGGATGATCGCCGGGGCGGCGTTGACGCTGGTTGTGACGATGCTGGCCAGCACCGTCGGCGAGCGCTGGAGCGGTTTGCTCGCGGTGTTCCCGGTGCTCGGCAGCGTGATGGCGGTGTTTTCCCAGCAGACCCGTGGTCCGGCGTTTACCGCTGCGTTGTTGCGGGCGACGGCGACGGGGATGTATTCGTTTTCGGCGTTTTGTCTGGTGTTGGCGCTGACGGTTCCAAGCCTGGGCTTCAGCGGTTTCGTGGTGGCCGTGGCCGTTTCGGTAGCGATGCTGGGCGTCACCCGGCAGTTGCTGGCCAAACCCGCGCCGGCACCGTCGCCGAACTGACCCCGACCGGACAAACCGCTCTGGAGTGCCGGGCACGCTCCATGGGATGATCGCCGCCCAAGCGCGACCATCCCTCGGAGATTCGAATGTCATTGCTTAGCAAGAAAGCCGTCGTCCTGTTGTTGGCGGCGGTGGCCGGTTTCGGCGCCATCAATGCTCAGGCAGCCAAGGCCAAAGAAAAGGCTGTCACCGAGAAAGTCTCGATGCTCGACGGCAAATTCAGTTTTGTCCTGCCCAAAGGCTTTGTCGGCGACCCGCTGCCAGCTGGCCCGACCGGCGCCAAGGGCATGATGTACACCAACGATGCCACCAAGACTGTGGTTATTACCGCCGAAAACCAGATTCCCGAAGGCAACAACGTCAAGGACAACGACAGTGCGTTCCTCGACGGCACCGTCTCCGATTTCATCGACGCCCAGCGCAAGGCGATGCCGGACTTCAACAAACTCAGCGAAAAGAGCCTGACCCAGAAAGGTAATGGCCTGGGCTTGCGTCAGGTAGACAGCACCGCCACCCAGGGCGGCGGCCAGACCCTCAACACCACGTTGCTGGCCGGTTCCGGCACGCGCATGGCGCTGGTCCAGGTGATTTCCCGGGCCAGCGACAAGAGCGGTCACGAGGCGCTGGTGAAAACCATCCTCAAGGAAAAGTGATTTTCAGGGATTGAGTTGCTGCAACCAGTCGTTCAGATCTCGCAGTTCGGCCGCGCTGATGCTGTGGCCGACGCCGGGATAGGCATGAAATTGCGGTTTGTACGACAGCTTCTGCAACAACGCATCGGCCTCGGTACCACCGCTGTAAGGCACACGGTCATCCGCCGTGCCATGGCCGATGAAGATTTCCAGCGGCGGATGCTGTTGCTCTGACTTCAGTTCGCTCTTGAGCACCGGCAACACCCGCCCGCTCAATGCCGCGATGCCACCCACCGCCGCCGGCTGCCGCAGCCCGACCTCGTAGGTCATCATCGCGCCCTGGCTGAAACCGATCAGGTACACCTTCTCCGGTTGCGCGTGATATTTCTGCGCCGCAGCGGCGATAAAGGCCCGCAGTTTCTGGCTGCTGGCCTTCAGATCATCAGTCTCGCCGTTGTAGGCCCCTTCGCCTTTCTTGCGAAACCACTGGAAACGCCCTTCCCCCAACGCCATCGGTGCCTGCACCGACAGGTAGTTGTACTGCTTGGGCAGCTGAAATTTCATACCGATCAAGTCTGCTTCGTTGCTGCCATAGCCGTGCAGGAAAATCACCAGCGGACGCGGTTCTGCGTCCGGGTGCACCTGGGCCAGGTAGTTGAGCGGCAGATCGTTTTGCAGCGAGGTCTGAGCCTGAACGGCAGTGGACGCGAGCAGCGTCAACAGCGCAAACACCTTCAACATAAGCCTTCCTTCACACAGTGCAGGGTTCGGGGCAGAGCCTAACACTGTCTGTCCAGCTATTGCGGTGCCGCTGACATCGCCATCGCGGGCAAGTCGAAACGTCGAACCGCAGCTCCCACAGTGACGGTGCAGTCGCATGCGATCAATTGTGGGAGCGGGCTTGCCCGCGAAGAGGCCATTAAATTCAGCGAAGATCCTTCAGTCGTTGATCAGCTTCCCGACTCGAATCGGCTCGCGCCCCGCCACTTTTGCCTGCCAGATGCCTGGCTGGGTGTAACGCCCACGGTCGATGGCGAACAACACGCCGCTGGTGCCGGCGCGCACGGTGGTCACGCGGTCGTTCAGCGGATCGACCACTTCGAACAGCGCATCACCGCGCTCAACCCTCTCACCGGCATTGCGCAGGAAACTCACCACGCCGTGGTGCGGAGCGAACAGGTATTCGGTGCCTTCGAACGGCATGCCTTCGCAGCATTCGTCCGGCGCTTTCGGCCATTCGCCGCTGATGAAGCCCTGTTCGGCCAAAAAGCCCAGGATCGCCTCGCAATTGGCCTGAG